>JBDHIW010000172.1:0-4969 GCA_039587215.1 Gemmatimonadota bacterium
TCTCGGCGATATTTCCGAGGCCTGACGATTACCACCGTCCACTTTCAGGTCGCTGCCGCGTCGACGGAGCGCCTCGACCGCTTTCTCGCATCACAAGTGTCGCTGTCCCGAACCCAAATCGGCCGACTGATCGCCGACGGGGGCGTGACGGTCAACGGCGAGACGGCACGGGCGTCGCGCACGCTCGTGCGCGGCGACCTCGTCGCGGTGCGTGTGCCGGAGACCGCACCGCCACGCGCGCTCGCCCCGTACGACTTCCCGCTGACGGTCGCCTACGAAGACGACGACCTGATGGTCATCGACAAGCCGTCCGGGCTCGTGGTGCATCCGGCTCCCGGGCACTGGGACGACACGCTGCTGAACGCGCTGGTGGGACGGGGGACGGCGCTGTCGCAGGGGGAGGGGCGCCCGGGGATCGTGCACCGCCTCGATCGGGACACGTCGGGCCTCATGATCGTGGCCAAGACCGACGCGGCACATCGCACGCTGGCCCGCGCCCTGTCGCACCGGCGCATAGGGCGCGTGTATGCGGTGTTGGTCTGGGGGCATGTGGATGACCGGGTCACGGTGGACGCGCCGGTCGGCCGGCACCCGCGAGATCGCAAGCGCATGATCGTACGTGCGACCGGGCGCCAAGCGACGACGCATCTCACGCGTGTGGCCCGCTTTGAGACCTGCGATCTGGTGCGCGCCCAGTTGGAGACCGGTCGAACCCACCAGATCCGCGTCCACTGTGCACACATCGGGCACCCGGTCGTCGGGGACCCGGTGTATGGAGGGGGAGGGGCCCGCCGGGTGTCGGGGGCGTCGCGAAGGGTGGCGGACGCCGTCGAACGCGCGGTGCCCCGGCAGGCGCTCCACGCGTCGCGCCTCGAATTCCGGCATCCGCGGACGCGGGAGACCGTCCGGGTGGCCAGTGACTGGCCGGGCGATTTGCGGCCCGCATTGGCCGCCGCCGCCGGCGAGTCTGATCTGCTTGATCGGGGTGAAGTGCTCGCGTACCTTGGCTTCGACGACGGTGCGACGTGACGAGACGTCGGCGTCGTCACCGGGTTCCTCACCGGGCTGCGGTCGGTCTCGCGGCCCCATCTCGCGTCGGTCGAGCCGCCAGTTGTGCCCTGGGGTGTGTGGGATGACGACACCGAGCCATGCGCAGCGTGACCGTGCAGCGCTCGAGGTTCTCGAGCAACGGCTCGATCTCGACGATGCGGCGGCCGCCAACAATCTGGGCGTGGTGTACTTCCAACACGACCTGTACGACGACGCGGTACGGTGCTTTGCGCGTGGGCGCGACGCCGACCCGACGGCGGCGGTCATCCAAGCGAACCTCGAACGAGCCACGCAGGCGAGCGGCTTTGCAGACCGGCACGTCGCGGAGCTCCGGGACGCGCTGCGGGGACGTCCCGACGACCCCGAGGCCCGTTGGGAACTGGCGGCCGCCTATCGGGCCGTCGGTCAGCACGATTCCGCCCGTGCGGAACTGGTCGAACTGGTGTCCCTGGATCCCCAGCACGTCGACGGGCTGATCGAGTTGGCCTTGTGCGAGCGACAGATCGGTGACCTCGATGCGGCCGCGGACTGGCTCGAGCGCGCGCGCGCCCTGGCGCCGGACCGGGTCGAGGTCGGGTTGTTCCTGGGACAGCTGCTCTACCTGCAGGGACGAAGCGAAGCGGCCGCGGAGGTGCTGGACGCGGCGGCGGCCGCCCATCCCGAACACGCGGGCCTGCGGTACCACCTGGGCATCGCCCTCGGCGACGTCGGGCGTCACCAGGACGCCCGGGAGGCGACGCGCCTGGCGCTCGAACTCGACCCCGCGCTGGGGCGCGGTGATCAGCTCGTCGCGTTGAGCGGGTTCGGTCCCGCAGCGTCGCGCCCGGACGAGGGGCGGACCGAGCGGTTGGGAGAGCAGAGCGGGGACCACGCGCACCTGCGCCTCGCCGTGCAGTTCCGCACCCAAGGCCTCCTCGCGGAGGCGCTGCGGGAATACCGGTTGGCGCTGGACCGCGGCGAAGACCGCGTCGGCGTGCTGCGCGGGATGGCCGAGACGCTGTTGCTGCGCCGGGACCCGGGTGCGGCGCTCGAGCTCTACGATCGGCTGGCCAGTGACGGTCCGTCCGCGGCCGTGGAAAACGAGCGGGCGGTGGCGCTGCATCACGCGGGCCGGTTACAGGAGGCGCAGGAGGGTTTCCGTGCTTCGCTCGTGCGGGAGAGCGGCTACGTTCTGGCCCGTAACAATCTCGCGATCACGCTGGCGCAGCTGGGTCGGCACGAAGAGGCGGCCGGGCAGTTTGCGGAGGCCATCCGCGGGGATCCCTCGCTGGTGATCCCCAGGGTGAATCTCGGACTGTTGCTCCACTCGATGGGACGATACCGCCATGCCTTGCAGGCGTTCCGGCAGGTCGTGGACATGGCGCCGGACACTGCGGTCGCGTGGAACGGCATCGGCCTGGTACTGGTGAGCACGGATCGGATCGACGACGCACGCAACGCGTTCGTCCGGGCGATCGAATCGGACAGCCGCTGCGCGGAGGCGCACTACAATCTGAGCTTCGCGCTGTCCCAGTTGGGCGACTTCGACGGAGCGCTGCGGTCCGTCACCCGGGCACAGACGCTCGATCCGTACTTCGTCCCGCAGAAGTTCCGGTTCATGATCGAGGCACAGCTCGGCGAGGGCGGTGCGGCGCTTCCCGACATCTCCGCCGACGTGTCCACGGATCTCGGAACGCGCGGACTCGTGCTCGACCTCCAGCAGTTCGAGGAGCTCTTCGGCACGCTGGAGCGGTCGAGCGGCATGCACGTTCTTCCGGTCAGGGACCTGCTTGCCGTGGCGCGTGATTATCGGGGACGGGGGCTGCTCGATCTGGCGGCGGCCGAGGTCGGTCGGGCCGGGGCGCGCGGCGCGGATCCCGTGGAAGCGGCAGTGCTCCTGGGGACCATCTACGCGGAACGTGGGCTGCACGGCGAGGCACTCGAACGGTTCCGCGAGGCCCGGCGCGGAGTCCCGGACCATCGTGATGCACGGTTCGGCGAAGTGAGCGCACTGCTGGAGCTCGGGCGCGCCCGCGAAGCGCTGGACGACGCGCGGACGTTGGCGCGGGACGGCGACGATGTGGATGCCATGCTGATGCTCGCTCGAGCGGAGCATGCCGCGGGTGACCCGATGGCGGCGCTGTCGGTGATCTGGGGCGCCCGCAGGCGGGCGCCCCAGCGGGCCGACCTGTTGCGGCTCCGGGGGGAGATCGCGCTGGATCTCGCCAAGCCCAACATGGCGCGCGAGGCGTTCACGCAGGCGTTGGAGCTCGACCCGGACGACACGCGGTCGCGGACGGCGCTCGGCGCGACCTACGAGGCCCTCGGTGAGCACGAGCGCGCAGCACTCGCCTACGATCAGGCGTTGAGCAGCGACCCCAGACTGGAGGAGGCCGCGCTCGCGTCGGCGCGTCTGCACGCGCTCCGAGGCGACCGCACGCGCGCGATCAACCTGCTGGTGGACTTCCTGCTGGTCGAGCCATCGGGCCTCCGAACGCTGAACGCGCTTGCGGGCCACCTCTTCGAGGCGGGACGCGTGAATCAGGCGGTCGAGGCGGTGGACCGCGTGCTCGCCCGCGATCCGGACGACCTCGACGCACTGTGGCTCAAGGCGCGCACGCTCGTCCGCTCGCGGCGGTTCGACGAGGCCGTGCGGTGCTGGGAACGGGTCGCCGTTTGTGCGCCCGGTACCGAGCGTGCGCGACGCGCCCGGCAGCACGTCCGCACGGCGACCGACCTCCGCCGCATTCTCGACTCGGCGGCAGCGTAGCATGGCAATCGAGGGGCCGCTTCGTGAGCTCGGCATCCACGATGTCTTCCAGCTCCTCGACCTCAGCAGGAAGACGGGCGTACTCACCGTCGCCTCCACGCTGCGCCGCAACCGGGGACAGGTGTATTTCGAGCGCGGCGCGATCATCTATGCCAGCATTCAGACCAACCCGCATCCGCTGGGCGGGCTGCTGGTACGCACTGGACGGGTCGCGGCAGCGGACGTGCGGCGCGCCCGTGACATGCAGCGAGCGGGCGACGGCCGGCGGCTCGGCGAGATCCTCACCGCGATCGGTGCCCTCACCCCTGGCGAGCTGGAGCGTCAGGTGCGATCGCAGGTCGAAGAGGTCGTCTTCGAGGTGATGAGCTGGGACGAGGGGCACTTTTCGTTCGTGGAGGGTCCGCTGCAGGACCTGTCCGCCGACGCGACGGTGCGCGTGCCGACGAGCTCGCTGCTGATGGAGGGCGCCCGGCGGATCGACGAGTGGTCCCGGATCGAGAAGACGATTCCGCACGTGGGCGTCGTACCGGCGCTGGCTGCGCCGAACGGGAACGATGCCCCGGTCGACCTGCACCCACTCGATTGGCGCGTCCTCGCGCTCGTCGACGGGGAGCGTTCGATCCGTACGATTGCGCAGCAGCTGGGCACTTCCGAGTTCGATACGGCGAAGACGGTCTTCGGTCTCGCGGCGGCGGGCCTGGTCGCGCTGCGCGCGGCTCACGCACCCGAGGAGGAGGCGAGCGCGGAGCGCCGGTCGAGCGGCGAGCTGCTCGACGAGGCGGCGCACGCCCTCGAAGCAGGTGACGAGGAACGCGCGTGGCGGCGGGTCGAGGAGGTCCAGAAGCACGACCCGGACTCGCCGGACGTGCACGTCTTTCTGGGTGAGCTCGAGCTCAGGCGCGGCAAGGCCCCGGCTGCCGAGGCCGCGTTGCGACGCGCGCTGCGGCTGGACCCGATGCTGACCTCCGCACATCGGCTGCTTGGGGAGGCCGTCGCCCGCCAGGGACGCATCGGCGAGGCCGTCGACTGGTGGCAGCGGTGGCTCACGGTGAACGACACGCTCGCCGAGCCCGAGGACGACGAAGTGGTACGGCAGGCGGTGCACGCCGCCCTCACCCTCCAGACGTTCCTGTACGAGTGACCTCCCCACGGTCGGGCCCCGGTACGCTG
>JBDHIW010000173.1:0-4953 GCA_039587215.1 Gemmatimonadota bacterium
GCGATCCCCGGGCCCTGCACCGTCCGCACGACCGTCCCCTCGGCAGCGTCGATCACGCGCACCGCGTTCTCGCGCTTGACCGGTACCCAGACGTGGCGGCCGTCCGGGGTGAACGCCGGGTGCCACGGCTCCGTCCCCGCCTCGACCTCGTGCCGAAGGCGCAGCTCACCCGACGCGCCCACGTCGAACACCAGGAGCCGGCCGGTCAGCTGCGTCGTAGCCACCAGAGTCCCGCCGTCCGGCGCGAGCGCGAACTGCACGATGCCGGCGGGCGGTCCGTCGACGGCCGTGAGCGCCACCTCGTGGCTCCGTGGGTCCACTCGCGCGATCTGATTGGTGGCCAGGCTCGCGGTGAAGACGCCCCCGTCCCGGTGGTGGGCGACGAGCGCGTGGGGACGGGCGACGAACACGTCGACCTCCTCGCCCTGCATCGACTCGGCATCCACGACCCCGATCCGCGACGGCGGACGGACGGCGCTCATCGACCGTCCGACGACCAGGGTCTTCCCGTCGGCGGTGAGGGACAGCATGCCGGGTGCCTCGAACTCGAAACGGCCCACGACGCGATCCTGCCGGTCGAGCTTGACCACCTGGCCCGCCCCGATGAGCGAGACGTACCAGTGCGCCCCGTCGGGCGCCACGGCCACGTGGTGCGGCTTCGCGGTGGCCGGGAACCCACGCGCCGTCAGGTCGACGGTCCGCACGACCGTGTTCGACCCCATGTCCACGACGGTGATGGTGGCCGCGGCCTGGCCGCAGACGTACAGCCAGGGGCCGTTCGGCCGCGCCGCGGCCTCCTGGACCCCAGCAAAGACGAGCGCCATCGCCCATCCAGCCATCCGCCACGCTCGACTGATTCGGACCATCGCCGTCGCCCTCCGGAGTGGAACAATGCGGTCCGCCGCTGGAACCCCCTCGGCCGCCAGCATAAGATACTGCAAGCGGTGCGGCCGGCTCAGGAACTTTCCGCCGCCTTCCGCGGTCTTAGAGCTACAACCCGAGAGGCACCGGTCACCGCCGCACCACACGACGGACGACGAACTGGCATGAGCAACCACTCCCTACGGAACGCAATCCTCACGCTCGGCGCCCTGGCGCTCGCCGCGGGCGCCGCGCCCGCGACGGCCGATGCGCAGTACTTCGGGCGCAACAAGATCCAGTTCCAGAGCTTCGATTTCGAGGTGCTCGAGACCGAGCACTTCGACATCTACTACTACCCGGAAGAGGAGCCGGCGGTCGAGATCGTCGCCCTCATGTCCGAACGGTGGTATGCGCGCCTGTCCCGCGTGCTCAACCACGATCTCACGAACCGCCAGCCGCTGATCATCTACGCGAGCGCGCCCCACTTCCGGCAGACCAACACGCTGCAGGGCGATCTCGGCGAGGCCACGGGAGGCGTCACTGAGATCCTGAAACGGCGCATCGTGCTGCCGCTGGCGGGCCCCCTGTTCGAGACGGATCACGTCCTCGGGCACGAGCTCGCCCACGCGTTCCAGTTCGACATCACCGGCGAAGGCGGCGGCATCGCCATGGCCGGTATCCCGGCGGTCATGCAGTACCCGCTCTGGTTCTCGGAGGGGATGGCCGAGTACCTGTCACTCGGCCCGGTCGACCCGAACACCGCGCTGTGGATGCGCGACGCCGTTCGTGAAGAGTTGCCGAACCTGCAGAAACTCTCCGACCCACGGTTCTTCCCGTACCGCTACGGTCACGCGCTGTGGTCCTACATCGCCGGTCGCTGGGGCGACGACGTCGTCGGGCGCATCCTCAAGGCGTCCCGGACCGCCGGAAACCCGTCGCTTGCGTTCACGCGCGTTCTCCGCATGCGGCCCGACTCGATGGTGGCGGAGTGGCATCGCTCCACACGGGAGCACTTCGCCGAGCTGCGCGACGAGACCGCCGGGCCGGAAGACTACGGCCGGCTGCTCACGACCCGCGAGTCGGGGGCACGGAACCTGAACGTCGCTCCGTCGCTCTCACCGGACGGGAGCCGGATCGCCTTCTTCTCGGAACGCGGCTTGTTCTCGATCGACATGTACCTCGCGGACGTGGCGACGGGCGAGATCCTGCGGCGCATCACCCGGACGGACGTCGATCCGCATTTCGAGAGCATCCAGTTCATCAACTCCGCGGGCGCGTGGTCGCCCGACGGAGAACGGTTCGCGTTCACCGCGATCAACCGCGGCCGGCCGGTGCTGAACGTAGTCGACGTCGAGTCGGGCAAGATGCTCGAGCAGATCCGGGTCGACGAGGCGGGCGAGATCTACAACCCGTCGTGGGCGCCGGACGGAAACCGGCTGGTGTTCTCCGCGCTCTCGGGCGGCCTGTCCGACCTCTACGTCTACGACCTCGAGGCGGACGCGCTGCACCGTCTCACGAACGACCCGTTCGCCGAACTGCACCCTGCGTGGTCGCCTGACGGTTCGCGGATCGCGTTCACGACCGACCGGTTCACGACCGGCATCGCGAGTCTCCTGTACGGCGACTACCGCCTGGGCCTCATCGATCCGTCCACGGGCGAGGTCGTGTCGGTGCCCGCGTTCCCCGAGGGGAAGCACATCAATCCGCAGTGGACCCCCGACGGCCGCGGCCTGTACTTCATCGGCGAGCCGCAGGGCATCCCGAACCTCTATCGCGTGGACATCGCGTCGGGCGAGTTTTCGCAGATCACCAACTTGTACACGGGGATCAGCGGGATCACGAGCCTGAGTCCGGCGATCTCCATCGCCCAGGAAACCGGCGAAGTCGCGATGACGGTGTACGAGCGCGACCTGCACCGTATTTGGATGGTGGAATCGCCGGAAGTCCTCGAGGGCGGACCCATCATCCGCCAGCTCGCCGAGTACAATCCGGCCCAGTTGCCGCCGCTGGACCGCACGACCAACGAGGTCTTCGCACTGCTCGGCAACGCGTTCTACGGCCTGCCAGCCGGTGACGGCGAGTACGTGAGCGACAAGTACCGGCCCCGTCTCAGCCTGGACTACGTGGGACAGCCGACCCTGGGCTTGGCCGTGGACCGGTTCGGGACCTTCATCGCCGGTGGCGCGTCGCTCTACTGGAGCGACATGCTCGGTGGCCACAACCTCGTCACGGGTCTCCAGGCGCAGGGGACGCTCAAGGACATTGCGGCGCTCGTCGGCTACACCAACCTCGACAAGCGGCTGAACTGGGGCGTGTCGATTCAGCAGGCCCCGATCCGGCAGGGCTTCGTCCAGGTCGTTCCGACCGTCTACAACAACCTGAACGCGTTTGCCGAGCAGACGGTGATCTTCCGACAGATCAACCGGCAGCTGGCCGGCGTGGTCTCATACCCGTTGTCACGGAACCGGCGACTGGAGGCCAGCGCGGGCGTGCTGAACGTGAGCTACGATTACGAAGTGCGCGAGCGTGTTTTCATCGGCAACTTCGTGGTCGCGGATTCGCAGTTCAACCTGCCCGTCCCGCCGTCGCTGAACCTCGCGCAGAGCAGCGTCGCGATGGTGTACGACAACTCGTTCTGGGGGTGGACCAGCCCGGTCCTCGGCCAGCGGTATCGCATGGAAGTCGGCGGCATGTTCGGCACGCTCGACATGTACACGGTGCTGGCGGACTTCCGGAAGTACGTCATGCCCAAGCGCCCGTTCACCATCGCGGGCCGCATCATGCACTACGGTCGCTATGGGCCAGACGGCAATACGAATCAGCTGCAGCCCCTGTTCCTCGGCTACGACGGGCTCGTCCGCGGGTACGGATTCAACTCGTTCGACTTCTTCAATGATCCGGACGATTCCTCGATCTACCAGACCCTGTTCGGATCCAAGCTGCTGGTCGCCAATCTCGAAGTGCGTTTCCCGCCGCTGGCCTTCGCCGGCAACAGCGGGGTCCTCTTCGGCTTCCTGCCGATCGAGATGGTACTGTTTGGCGACGCGGGACTCGCGTGGTACGGGGACGACGATCCGACGTTCCAGCCGTTCTTCCTCGGGGGCGACCGGAAGCCCGTCTACTCCGCGGGCGCGGGCATCCGGGCCAACGTCTTCGGATTCATGGTGATCGAGGTCGACTACGTGTACCCGTTCAGCCGGCAGCGCGGCGGACACATCCAATTCGGGTTCGTCCCGGGATTCTGACCGGCGTCGGTCCGACGCTCGTGCGCCACGGCAACGGGGCGGTCCATCATGGGCCGCCCCGTGTGCTATTCAGGATGCGCCGGCGCGCAGGCGGCGCTCCACCCGCCGGTGGGCAGCCTCGAGCGGCGTGCACCCCTCGGCCGCGGCTTCGTCGAAGATCTCCGTCAGGATTCCGTCGAAGCCGCGAATGCGCGCCCGGATCGCCTCGTCCGGCGTCTCGCCCGCCTCGATGAGCGGAAGAGCGGTTGCACCGCCCGCGTTGATGACGTAGTCCGGCGCGTAGAGAATGCCGCGGTCGCGCAGCCGATCGGCGTCGGCCGTTTCGAGCAACTGATTGTTCGCCGACCCGGCGACGATCGAGCACCGCAGCGTAGTGACGCTCTCGGCATTGACCGTCGCGCCGACGGCGCACGGCGCGTACACGTCGCACGTTGTCTCGGCCACGGCATCCAGCGCCACGACCGTGCCCCCAACCTCCTCCGCCATGGCGGCGGCGCGGTCGCCGTTCAGGTCCGCAAGTAAGACCCGGGCGCCCGCCTCGGCGAGCATGCGGGCCAGCGGCGCGCCCACATCCCCGACACCCTCCACCAACACGGAGCGCCCGGCCAGCGTGTCCGAGCCGTGCACGTGGCGCAGCGCGGCCTGCATGCCGCTGAGCACGCCCAGCGCCGTGTAGGGCCCAGGATCGATCGTCGACCGCCCGTCCCGGTGAACACCGTGCACGTGAGGGGTCTCCAGGGCGATCGTCGCCATGTCCTCCGGGGTGGTCCCCAGGTCGGGGCCGCAGCTGTACCCGCCTCGGAGCGACGCCAGGAGGCGGCCAAAGCGACGAAACAGGCGTACGCGC
>JBDHIW010000302.1:0-2031 GCA_039587215.1 Gemmatimonadota bacterium
GGCTGCCACGAGTTGGTGCACCGCGCCGAGGTGCAGCTCGATTCGATCGTGCGCGACCTCCCGCCGCTGTTCGACGCGTTCTACGGAGACCGAGCGGCGCGGACGTGCTCGAACTGTGGCACGGTACATCCCGCTCCCGGCGATCCGTGATGATCGCGCGCCGGGTCGACGTCCATTCGCACTTCTTCCCGCCGCTGTCGCGCGATGACGCGGCGGTGCTCGAGAGCCCCGACGCGCCGTGGCTACGCGACGACGGCGACGGTACGGGGTTCATCATGAGCGGGCCGGACGAGTACCGGCCGGTCGACGCGCCACTCTGGGATCCCGTGGCCCGGCTGGCCGAGATGGATCACACCGGCACGACGATCCAGGTGATCTCGGCCACGCCGATCCTCTTCTCCTACGGACGGCCCGCGGCGATCGGTGAGCGGTGGGCGGCGAAGGTCAACGACCTCGCCGTCGAGATGTGCGAAGCCGATCCGGTGAGACTGCGGCCGCTCAGCCATGTGCCGCTGCAGGACATCGACGCGGCGTGCCGTGAGGCCTCACGGGCGATGACGATCGGACACGTCGGCGTCCACATCGGCAACCACGTCGACGGACGCAACCTCGACGATCCCGCGCTGCTGCGATTCCTCCACCACTGCGCCGACGACGGCATCCCGGTCTTCGTGCACCCGTGGAACACGATGGCGGCCGACCGCATGCCGAAGTACATGCTGGCCTGGCTCGTGGGAATGCCGGCGGAGACCCACCTCGCGATCATGTCGCTGATCCTGTCCGGCGCGTTCGAGCGGCTGCCGGTGGACCTGAAGTTGTGCTTCGCGCACGGTGGTGGCAACTTCGCCGCTCAGCTGGCGCGGGTCGACAATGCGTGGCGCCGGCGCGACATCATCCGCACCGACTGTCCCGAGCTGCCCTCCTCGTACGCCCGGCGATTCCACGTCGACTCGGCGGTGTTCGGTGAGGATGCGCTGGCATTGCAGGTCGCGGTGATGGGCGCCGACCACATCATGATGGGGTCCGACTATCCGTTCCCGCTCGGCGAGGAGGAACCGGGCAAGGTGATCGACACCGGTTCCGCAACGCCGACGCGTTCTTCTCCCTCGACGCGGGGACGTGCACCTGATGAGCGACGTCGAAACATCCGGCTTCGACACGTCACGGGAGTGCGCGGAACTGCTCGACGCCGGCGACCCGCTCGCCCACCTGCGCAGCGAGTTCGAGATCCCGCCGATGCCGGACGGGAGTGGCGAGAAGATCTATCTCGTCGGCAACTCGCTCGGCGCGCTGCCGCGGCGTGCGCGGGACTACATCACAACCGAACTCGACCGCTGGTCGGCACTCGGCGTCGAAGGCCACTTCACGGGCGAACTCGAGTGGCAGGCGTACCACGAGCTGCTGAACGGGCCGATGGCGCGCATCGTCGGCGGGCACGCGGACGAGGTGGTCGTGATGAACTCGCTCACGGTCAACCTGCACCTGCTGTTCGTCAGCTTCTACGAGCCCACTCCGCAGCGCCACAAGATCATCATCGAGGAGCACGCGTTTCCGTCCGACCACTTCGCGGTCGAGTCGCAGATCCGCCAGCGCGGCTTCGACCCCGCGTCGTCGCTGGTGCTGCTGCGCCCGCGCCCTGGGGCCGAGACGCTCGAGCCTGCCGACATCCTCACTGCGATCGACGAGTGCGGTGACGAACTGGCGCTCGTGTGGCTGCCCGGGGTGCAGTACTACACCGGCCAGGTGCTGCCGATGGCCGACATCGTCGCGGCCGGCCATGCGGTCGGGGCGCGGGTCGGCTTCGATCTCGCGCACGCCGCCGGCAACATCCCGCTCTCGCTGCATGACTGGGACGTCGACTTCGCCGTGTGGTGCACGTACAAGTATCTCAACAGCGGACCGGGCGGAGTGGGCGGTTCGTTCGTGCACCACCGCCACGTCGCGGACCCCGCGCTGCCGAAGCTGACCGGCTGGTGGGGCACGCGTAAGGACACGCGCTTCGAGATGGCGACGGTCTTCGACGCGATCCCG
>JBDHIW010000174.1:0-4806 GCA_039587215.1 Gemmatimonadota bacterium
CCTACAAGGTGCTGACCAAACCCGTCGAGCCTCTGGAGCTTCTCAAGGTCGTCGATTCCGTGAAACGGATGACGCGAGGCTGGGACGACATCCAGAAGTTCGACTTTCGATAGCGCCGTCCAGTCTCGGTGCCGGCGAAGCCTCGCATTCGACTGATTCACTGGAGCCGCAGCTCTACCCACCCGCGCACCACGAGCCTTCGAAACGCCGGCTATGTGGTCAATGACCGCCCCCTCCGATCGGGCGCCGACCTCAAGGCCATTCGTCACCATCCGCCGCAGGTCGTCCTGATCGACCTCGCGCACGGGTTCTCCAACGGTCGGGAAGTCGCGCTGGCTCTCCGAAAGGCGGCCGCGACCCGCGCGGTGCCGCTCGTGTTCGTGGATGGAGACGCCGCGAAGGTCGCGACCCTCCGCCGCCTCCTCCCCGATGCGGAGTACACCGCGTGGCGCTCCATACAGGGGACCGTTCGGCGAGCGGTGTCGTGCCCCCCGAACGCGCCCCTGACTCCGGGGGCCATGGCTGGCTATTCCGGCACCCCGCTTCCCAAGAAGCTCGGCATCACACCCGAGATGACCGTCGCGCTCGTCGGTGCCCCTGAAGACTTCCTACGCACGCTCGGACCCGTCGACCGCGTGCGCTTCACGCGACGGGCCGGACCGTCGGTCGGGCTCGTCATCTGGTTCGTCCGCCGGCGCCGCGACCTCGAAGAGCGGATCGCACGCATGGCGTCCGCGTTCGCCGACCGTGGCGGTCTCTGGATCGCCTGGCCCAAGCGCGCCTCGGGCGTTTCGAGCGACGTCACGCAGGGCGACGTGCGGCGCCTGGGTCTCGCCAACGGTCTCGTCGACTACAAAATCGCCGCGATCGACGCCACGTGGTCCGGACTCAAGTTTGCCCGTCGCACGCGATGACTACCGGCGTGCGCGTTTCGGCCGTCTGTCGGGTTCGCTTGCGTCCCCCCCTTTCATTGAGGGTCATCGAATGACCGAACCGTTCTACGTTTCCTCCGCGCGCGTCTCGAAAATCGAAGGCGTGCACCGGCGCGCTTTCCTCGAGGCCGGCACGACCATCGATGTCGGAGTCCACGGGGCCATCAAGAAGCACTACCGCCTCGACGACGAGGCCGACCTCCCGCTTCCCGTCGACTACGTGGTGGCCTGCACCGGGGCCTGAATGCTGGGAACGCTCAACGGCGCACTGGAGGTGCGCGAGATTCCCATGGCCCCCGACGCCATCCAGGCCTCGGTCGAGGGTATCAACGAAGTCCGCGACCGGGTGCCCGTCCTCACGCAGATCAACGTGCGGTACCGGCTTCGCGTCCCGGCAGACGCTCGGCCCAAGGTCGAACGCGCGTTGGAAACCCATCAAGCCAAGTGCCCGACAGCGCGATCGCTCGAAGGCGCCGTGGACATCCGTTGGACCGCGGAGATCGTCGAGACGTAGCGGAGCCGCCGACCGAGGAGTTCGGCGAGCTCCTCCGCTACACCGGCGCCGGGTACGTTCTCGGTCTCGGCGTCGCCGTCGTCGCCGACGGCGTGGGGTGGCAGCGCTCCGGCTGGTGGCAGTGGATCGTCCGCACCGTGACCGGCGAGGGCGAGAGCCTCTTCGAGGGCGCGTTCGCCATCCGCCGCCGCATGGTCGGCGGACCGGGTAGCCTCGCCGAAGCGTACGGGTGGGGAAAAATCGCCGGCCTGTGCGTCCCCTGGATCATCGATGGCGCCAGCCGCGTCGCCGGCGTGAACGTCAACGGTCTCGAGGGGTTCTATATCCCCTACTTCTATGCCATGACGGATCAGCTGGGAGCCAACGCGGCGGGCCTCGTCTTTTTCCGGCGGCGTGAAGGCCGGTGGACGCGGGCCGTTGCACGGTATCTGACCCACCCCGTGATGCTTTCGGGTCTCGCTCTGTTGGCCGCGGTGCCCGCTGGACTCTTTGTTGCCCGGTGGTGGGGGTTCACGCCCGACACGCAGGTGCGAACCGCTCTGGAGACGATGCTCGCCAACCTCTGCTGGGTCCCGCCGGCCGTGGGTTGGCTCGCAGAACGACGGCGTACGCAACGAGACAGGAGAGGGAGCGGATGACGACAGCGTCGGGCGAAATCGCGACACTCGGCGGCGGGTGCTTCTGGTGCCTCGAAGCCGTCTTCGAACGTCTCATCGGCGTCGATCGCGTCGTTTCGGGCTACGCCGGCGGTACCGCGCCGGATGCGACCTACGACGCGGTATGCTCCGGACGCACCGGACACGCCGAGGTCGTTCAGGTGCACTTCGACCCCGACGCGATCACGTTCGGCGATCTCCTCGAGGTCTTCTTCGCAATCCACGACCCGACCACGCTCAACCGGCAGGGCGCGGACGTGGGGACGCAGTATCGCTCGGTCGTGTTCGCTCACTCGGACGTTCAGGAACGCACCACGCGCGACGCGATCGCCGCCCTGGAGGCGGACGACGTCTTCCCCGACCCGATCGTCACCGAGGTCGTGCCCTTCACCGCGTTCTACCCGGCCGAGGCGTACCATCAAGGCTACTATCGCGCCAACCCTGCCCAGGGATACTGCCAAGTGGTCGTGGCGCCCAAGCTCGCCAAGGCACGCGAACGATTCGCCGCCAGACTTCGCCCCTGACCCCCGCGGGTCGTCGGACCCCGTGACGCGTTCGGCATCCGGAGGGTATCCCCGGCATCATGAGCACCATCAAGCAACCACGAGTGATGCGGATCGGCGTATGGATCGGGATGTGCTTCGGTGCGCTGATCGGCTGCGACGGATTCGGTCCGGGAGGTTTCACGGCGCTTCCCGGTGACGATGCGATCGACCTGGCGGCCGTGCAGCCCGCACAGCCCGTCGACCACTGGGAGTTTCGGATCGGATCGCCCCTCGGCGTGTTCGCGGTCTTGGGAGGCGCGGGGACACGCTCCCGGGTGGAGCTCGACCCCGTGCTCCGCGAGACCTTCGATGCCGTGACCCCGACGAGCGGATCGTACACGCGCTGCCTTCCGGCCTCGTGCTACTACTACCTCGCCGTGCTCAACGGCGACTCCATCTGGACCGTGAGCACCCCCGAGCAGCTGCTGGCGTTTCTGGGTGCGCTGGAATCGGTCGAAGAGGCGGCGTTGCTCGCGGGGTTCCGCGGCTTCGACCTCGGCGGGACCATCGAGGAATCCGCCTACCGTCCCGTCCCCGACGGGTGGGAGCTTCGCCTCGTCCAGCTGGTCGAGAGCTGCGATCCCGTCCAGCTCGATCGGGTCCTCCTGCGAATCGCCTACAGCGGGGAGGTGACCGAAGTTCGGCGCGAGGTCTGGCGCCGCGAGTTCGGGGTCTGCATCTAGAAGGGGTCCCCACCCTCGACCCTGGAGTCCCTCATGCGCACCCGAGTTCTCACCGCGACCGTCGCCGCTGCCGCGATCCTGGTTACCGCCGACGCCGACGCGCAGGACGGCGCCTCACCCTCGACCGGGCCCGTGATCGCCGACTACGGCGCGGTGTACCCTCTCCCTGACGCCGACCTGCCGACGCCGATCGATCACGTCTACCGCGTCGTGTTCGACGTAGCGCTCTCCCCCGAGAACCCCGGCGAGATCAACCGACGCATCGTGACGCTCGCGCGCTTCCTGAACATGCACGCGCAAGCTGGCGTTCCAGCCGAGAACATGGAGCTGGCATTGGTCGTCCACGGCGCGGCCGGCAAGGACCTCCTGCAGGACGACGCGTACCACAGGCGCCACGGCGTGGCCAACCCCAACCGTCCGGTCCTGGAAGCGCTGGCCGCGGCGGGGGTGCAGATCGTCCTGTGCGGCCAAACGGCGGCGTTTCGCGACCTCCCCGCGACCGAGCTGATCCCGGAGGCGCAGATGGCGCTGTCGGCGATGACGGCCCTCGCACTGCTACAGGACCGAGGCTACGCACTCATCGCGTTCTGACCGCGCCGCGGGGGAGCGTCACCCGCTCTTCACGGGGGAATCAAGATCTCTTCAGAGACCCTGGGCTACGGTGCTGTGATCGACAGCTCTCGTTCAGCGAGGAACCGATGACGCCCACCCCCGTTTCCCGCCGTGACTTCGTCGCGATGGGAGCCGCCGGAGCCGCGGCGGCGCTCGTCCACAACTCCGACTCGACGTCGCCACCACCGATGCCGGAGCGTCCGCTCGGTCGGACCGGCCATCAGGTACGGCTCTTCAGCCTCGGAGGGCAGGCGACGCTCGAGCAGGACGGCACGCGCGACACGTCCGTCGCCATCCTGAACCGGGCCATCGATCTCGGCGTCAACTACATCGACACGGCGGCGGCGTACGGGCGCGGAGTCAGCCAGACTTATATCGGCGAGGTCATGGCCACTCGGCGCAACGAAGTGTTCCTCGCGACCAAGACGCACGACCGCACGCGAGACGGGTCGCTGCGTCTCCTCGAGGACAGCCTGACGAAGCTGCAGACGGACCATCTCGACCTTTGGCAGCTGCACAATGTGATGAACGACGAGCACATCGACCGCATCTTCGGGCGCGGCGGCGCGCTCGAAGCGCTGCTCCAGGCACGCGACGAAGGAACCGTCCGGTTCCTCGGGATCACGGGACACTGGGATCCGCACGTTCTCGTCGAAGGGCTGCGGCGGTACGACTTCGACACGATCCTCATGGCCCTGAACGCTGCCGACCGGCACGTGGACTCGTTCATCGAGACCCTGCTCCCCGTGGCTGTGGACAAGGGCATCGGGATCATCGGCATGAAGATTCCGGCGCGCGGACGACTGTTTCGACCGGGCGGCGTGACGCGGATGCGCGACGCGATGGACTACGTGCTGACCCTGC
>JBDHIW010000175.1:0-4788 GCA_039587215.1 Gemmatimonadota bacterium
CGCTACGATGTGATACGGCTGCTCGGGGCCGTCGGGCGACGAGCGATACTCCACGTTCGGCCGGGCGACGGCAAAGATTTCGGCCGAATCCCGGACCTCTGGGGCATCACGGTAGTACGTGAACCTGGGGCCCGTGAGGACCGATCCCGTCTCCATGTTCACCAACCGGACGTCACCGAAGGCCTCAAGACGCTCGTCTCGCGCGTAGTACGTCGCGCGGCGCGCTTCGAGCTGCATGGTGGAGTCCCTGAACTCCACCGAACCAGTGAAGTCCATCCGATCACGCTCGGAGTACCAGGCCACGCTGTCCGCGCGCATCGTCGTCGACTCGCCGATGCACCGCGCGAACACTCCGCCGCTCCCGTAGTTGTGCACACCGCCGCGGACCTGCACCTGCCGACCGATCCCGCCAACAGACACGAGTTCGAACTGGCACGGCGGCTCGCTCTGCGCCCGGGCCACCCCTGGGAGCACGGCGAGCGCGCCAAGCGCGCATGCGACGCGCGTCAGCCGGGACACCCGACCGCCTCTCCGACGCGTCCCCGGCGCGGCCGGACCGTCTCGACATTGCGGAAGTCCGGATCCGAGGTGAACCCGTCACCTTCCAGGCGGCGGTCGGGTGCGCAGAACCGAAACGCGTTCGGCCCGGAGATCTGCTGACGCGCACGGTCGAACCGCAGCACCGACGTCGTGAGGCGACGCCCGTCAGGGGTGACGGCCACGACGTCGCCGTACGCCTCCATGTCTTGCGTGCGACTGTCGTAGGCGCCGGAATCCGACGTCACCGTCGACTGCACCGTGCCCTGCGGCGACATGAAGTCGACCATCACGCCGAGGAGGCTGACGGAGCCCGTTTCCTGAAAGAAGTAGGCGGTGTCGGCCGTCAGCCGCGCCCGCCACACCCCCTCGACCGTCACGTTGTGCGTGAACCCGTAGAGGATCTGATCCGCCGAATCCGACGCCGTCTGGGCGACCGGCGGTTCGCCGGGGCGACTGCACGCCGCCGCCGCCAGCACCAGGACGGCGAGTCCCACGTGCAGGCCCGTCCGCCCGCGGCTCACGTCCCCACCTCCGCCGGACGCGCCGCGTGCCAGATCGCCGCCACGCGTTCGAGAAGACCCTCGAGGGCATCGAGCGGCCACTGTGTTGCCGCATCGCTCGAGGCGCGGGCGGGCTCGGGATGCGTCTCGACGAACAGCCCGTCGCACCCGGCTGCGGCCGCCCCGCACGCGAGCGCCGGCACGTCGTCCCGCGATCCCCCGCTCGAGCCGTCATGCCCGGCACCGGGACGCTGCACGGCGTGCGTGGCATCGAACAGCACGGTGGCACCTCCGGTCGCCTCACGCAGGCGGCGGAAACTCCGCATGTCCACGACCAGATCCCCGTACCCGAACGCCGTCCCACGCTCCGTCACGGCAATGGCGTTCGCGCCCGCCCGACGGACCTTCTCCACCGCACCCGCCAGCTCTTCGGGCGCCATCCACTGCCCCTTCTTGATGTTCACGGCTCGCCCGGCGGCGCCGACGGCCTCGAGCAGGTCCGTCTGCCGACAGAGGAAGGCAGGCACCTGGAGCACGTCCACCACTTCGGCGACGGGTGCCACCTGCGCGACATCGTGTACGTCCGTGAGAATGGGAAGACCGCTCGCGGTTCGAAGGCGTTCCAGCATCGCGACTCCCCGAACGAGCCCCGGGCCGCGCGGCGCATCGGGACGCGCCCGGTTGGCCTTGTCGAAGCTGGCCTTGAAGATCGTGCGCACCCCGAGCTTGGCGGCCAGCTCGGCGAGTCGGTCCGCGACCTGCGCGTTGGTGGCCTCGTCCTCGAGCACACAGGGACCGGCCACGACGACCGGCCCCGGTGTCCAGCGAAACGTCACGCCACCGCTTCGGACCGGATGTGAGCGGTCCGGTCCTGGTGGGCCTCCCGGTGTCGCTTGGCGGCACCGACGAAGCTTGCGAACAGCGGGTGGGGCCGCATCGGGCGCGAACGGAACTCCGGATGGAACTGGCATCCGACGAACCACGGATGGTCCGGCAGTTCGATCATCTCGACCAGCGTCCCGTCGGGCGAGAGTCCTGCGCACCGCATGCCGAACTCCGCGAGCACGTCACGGTAAGCATTGTTTACCTCGTACCGGTGGCGGTGCCGCTCGCTCACCTCGCTCTGCCCGTAGATCTGCGCAGCCCGTGAGCCCTCGCGCAGCTTGCAGGGGTAGGCGCCGAGCCGCATCGTGCCGCCCATGTCCGTGACGCCCTGCTGGGAGTCGAGCAGCGAGATCACCGGGTTCTCACATTCGGACGCGAACTCGCTGGAGTTCGTCTCGGGAAGCTCGCAGACATTGCGGGCAAACTCGATGATCGCCACTTGGAGCCCGAGGCAGATACCGAAGAACGGAAGACCCTGCTCGCGCGACCATCGGACCGCCTCGACCTTACCCTCGATGCCCCGCTCGCCGAAGCCGCCCGGGATGAGCAGACCGTCGAACTCCGACAGGACGTCCGACGCCGACCGTTCCGCGAACGTGTCGCTCGACATCCACTCCAAGTCGACACCGACCTCGTGCGCGATGCCGCCGTGAATGAGGGCCTCGCGGATGGAGGTGTACGCGTCGGAGAGCTGCGTGTACTTGCCGACGATCGCGATGCGCACGGACGTCTCGGGTTCGAGGATCTTCTTGACCATGGCCGACCACGGGCGCAGGTCCGGCTCCTTGACCTCGAGCCGAAGTCGCTCGCACACGTGCCGGTCCAGCCCCTGCTGGGAGAACCGCAACGGCACCTCGTAGATCGAGGCCGCGTCGCGATTCTCGATCACACACGCCGGGTCGACGTTGCAGAAAAGCGCGATCTTGCGGCGCAGCTCCTCGGTGATGGCGTGCTCGCTGCGGCAGATCAGGACGTCCGGCTGGATTCCGATCTGCATGAGCTCGCGCACCGAGTGCTGCGTCGGCTTGGTCTTGACCTCGCCCGACGCGGCGATGTACGGCAGGAGCGTGAGGTGGATGAACATCGCGTTGTCGCGTCCCACCTCTTGGCGGAACTGCCGAATGGCCTCGAGGAACGGCAGGGACTCGATGTCGCCGACCGTCCCGCCGATCTCCGTGATCACCACGTCGTGTTCCGGCGCCAGCCGGCGGATCGCCGACTTGATCTCGTCGGTGATGTGCGGGATCACCTGGACCGTGCCGCCCAAGTAGTCTCCGCGGCGCTCTTTCGAGATCACCGACTGATAGATCCGTCCGGTGGTGACGTTGTTGACCTGCCCGAGGGAACGGTCGATGAACCGCTCGTAATGTCCGAGGTCGAGGTCGGTCTCGGCCCCGTCGTCCGTCACGTAGACCTCGCCGTGCTGAAACGGCGACATGGTGCCCGGATCCACGTTGATGTAGGGATCGAACTTCTGAATCGTGACGCGCAGTCCCCGCTCCGCCAACAGACGTCCCAGCGACGCCGACGCGATTCCCTTCCCCAACGACGAGACGACCCCACCCGTGACAAAGATGTACTTGGTGCTCATCCCACGTCCCTTTCCGATAGAAGCATCATGGCTTCGGCCTCCGCGAGGTCCTGCTCGGTGTCGATACTCGGCACCGCGACCCGACCAACCCGGGCCACCGTCAATCGCAATCCATGCGCGACCGGTCGCATCGCCTCGATCCCCTCGGCCGCTTCTTCGGCCGTGGGCGGCAGTCCGGCCCACCGCTGCAGTGCGCCGGGCGTGTAGGCGTACACCCCGTGATGACGCAGCACCGCAACGCCGCACGTCCACGCGGCCGATGCCGGGACATCACGAGCAAACCGCAAGGCCGTGCCGTCCGGATCGACGACGACCTTGACGCGATTGCGATTGGTGAGGTCTTCGGTGCCGAGCGGCGCGCCCAGTGTGGCGAGTGCCGCCCCATCCCGCACCGCGTCGATGACGGCGGCCACGTGCCCGCGGTCCACGAACGGTTCGTCGCCCTGCAGGTTGACGATCACGTCAGGCCGGGGCCAATGCCCCTCCGCGACTTCCGCCACCCGGTCCGTCCCGCAGGTATGCGTGCCCGTGAGGACCGCCGTCACGCCGAGCGGCGTGACCGCGTCGACGACCTCGACCGCGTCGGTCGCCACGACGATCTCGTCGAACACGCCGAGTTCGAGCGCGCGCGACGCGACGACGGCGATGAGCGGATCGCCGGCGAGGAGACAAAGCGGCTTACGAGGGAGTCGGGACGACCCGAGACGGGCAGGAATGACGCACAGGACGCGCACAGCCAAAGGTAATACCGTCCGCCCATGGCGTCAAAGACCGTGCCACGGCGGCGCACCCTACCCTACTAGCGTGTAAACCGTTCTCGTGGAACCGCTTACGATCCGCCGACCGAGGCGACCGTTCGGAGGAATCCGGCAATCACCTCCCGGCCCCGTCCGGTACCCACGGACTCCGGATGAAACTGAACACCGTGCACCGGCAAGGTCCGGTGCCGCATGCCCATGACCTCCTCGGGCTGCCCGTCGTCCGCGGTCCACGCGTTGACCGCGAGCTCGTCCGGGAGAGAGGCGCGCGCCACCAGCAGCGAGTGGTAACGCATGGCCGTGAACGGCGACGGGATCCCCTCGAACACCCCGGACGCGTCGTGGTGCACCGGCGACGTCTTGCCGTGCAGCAGGCGCGTCGCGGACACCACGCGGCCACCACACGCCTCCGCCAGCGCCTGGTGGCCGAGACACACCCCGAGGATCGGCACCGTCGGCATCGCGGCCCGAATGAGCGGCACGCTGATGCCTGCGTCCGCCGGCCTTCCCGGCC
>JBDHIW010000176.1:0-4741 GCA_039587215.1 Gemmatimonadota bacterium
CCAGCAGGAGATCGGCGAGCACGACGGACTCGCGATCGTCGATTTCTGGGCGACGTGGTGCGGACCGTGTCAGATCGTCGCTCCGGTCATCGAGCAGCTGGCCGAGGAGTACGAGGGCCAGTTGAAAGTGGCGAAGCTCGACGTGGATTCGAATCAGCAGACGGCGATGCAGTACGGCGTCCGGTCGATTCCCAGCGTGCTGTTCTTCAAGGGCGGCAAGGTGGTGGACACGGTAGTCGGCGCGGTGCCGAAGGCGTACCTGGTGGAGAAGGTCGAGCCGCACCTCTAGACGGTGCTGGGTGATGGAGCAGGCCCCCGGGTCGAGGGTTCGGTTCGGGGGCCTTCGTGTGCCCCGGCCCCTTGAAGGCGCGCCGCCGCGCGGCAAGCTTTCACCGAGTCAACCTCCGAACGACACGAGGCACGATGCGACGCAGTACCGCGGTGCTGGCCAACACCCAGATCCGTCTCTCCGAGCTGAGCTTCCCGCGGACGTTCGTCCACGTGGAGCGCACCCGCTTGGCGTTCATCCATCTCGACAACCTCCTGCACTTTGCGAAGATCGATCGTGAAGGCAAAGTGGACGGATTCGTCGCGGCGTATCTGCCGAACGAACTCGTGGTGCTGCTCCTGAAGGGCGGCGAACTCGCCAACGCGGTCGAGTTCGAGGGGACCGGACGCCGTGTGTTGCCGATCGACGAGGCACTGCAGGCGGTCCGCGGTGAGATCGAGCGCGGCGAACTGCTGTTCTGCAACGCACCCGGGCAGCAGTTGGCCTGGATGTACCAGAGCTGCGCGGCTCCGGCGAAGCCCAGAAGGGTCGACGTCGCGCATCCCGAGCAGTTGTTCCCGGCACTCGCGCACGAGGAGTTCTCGGGCGTCGTCGAACTGATCGGCGACGGTCGGGTGAGCTATCTGGAGTTCGCGGACGGCGCGTATCGGAGTGGCGTGTTCTCGGCGAAGCCGGCTGAGATGTCGGCGGAGGAGTACGTCGCCTATCTGTGTCGCCCGCGACCGACGGGCGGTCCCCCGCACTTCGCCGCGGCGGTCTTTCCGCACGTCGAGGCGGTGCCGGAGCAGGCGCCCCCGGAGATGATCAGGCAGTATCGCGAGGTCTTCTGGGCCATCACGGGCGCCTGTGACGGTGAGTTGACCGGAGAGGGGACCAAGCTCGGTCTCAAGTACCGCGAACTGCTCGCCAACGTCCATCCCAGCCTCAAGGTGGTCGGCTCGCCGCCGGACCGGGAGGCGAGTGGACTCGTCGTCACCCCGAAGCAACTCACGGCGTCGCTCGCCGAATGGGCGATGCAGGTGCTGGAGCAGATCGAGGTGCTGGCGCCGGGTGCGGCGCCCGACATCCTCAAGGCAGCGACCAAGGAGCACCGGTACCTCCTGCAGCGCTCGGGGTTCTACGAGGGCCTGCCGTGGACCGTGAGTTGGTGAGCGCGGGCACGCTCTACGTCGTAGCAACCCCCCTTGGCAACCTGGGAGATCTGAGCCCCCGCGCAGCGGAGGTGCTTGCCGAGGTCGCGGTGGTCGCGGCGGAGGACACCCGTCGGACGCGTACCCTGCTGTCGCATCTCGGTGTCCGATCCACGCTGATCTCGGTGCACGCGCACGTGTCGGAGAGCCGAACGGGCCAGGTGCTCGACGTGCTGCGCGAGGGCAAGGACGTGGCGCTGGTCACGGATGCGGGTACACCGGGGGTGTCCGATCCCGGGCCGGACGTCGTCACGCGGGCGCTCGACGAGGGGATTCCGGTCCGTACCGTCCCGGGGCCATCCGCCGTGGCCGCCGCCGTGAGCGTGAGCGGCCTGAGCGCGGACCGCTTCACCTTCCTCGGCTTTCCTCCACGAGCCGGCCGTGCGCGGCGCGAGCTCCTCGATGCGGTGGCTGTGACGCCGTGGACGACCGTGCTGTTCGAGGCGCCGACCCGTACGGCGGGGACCCTCCGCGATTTGGCCGTCGCGTGCGGGGCGGATCGCCGGGCGGTCGTGGCACGGGAGCTCACGAAGGTGCATGAAGAGGTCCGTCCCGGGACCCTCGAGACCCTCGCCGGTTATTACGCGGAGCACCCCCCGCGCGGCGAGGTCACGATCGTGGTCGCCGCCGGCACGCCGCGGCCGGCGGCCCCCAGGCGGGATCCGGAGGAGCTCGCCCGCGAGCTTGTGGCACGGGGCCTGAGTCGACGGGACGCCGCCCAGCGGGTTGCAGAGGAGACCGGTGTGTCCCGAAACGTCGCCTACAAAATCGTGAGCGCCCTGTGAGGTGGGCGATCGCCGGGCTGCTGGCCGTCGTGGTCGGTGGGGTGGGCGCACCGGAGGCCGTGGTCGTCGGGCGGCTGCAGTACGACGGGGGCGGAGACTGGTATGCGAACCCGTCCAGCCTCCCCAACCTGCTGCGCGCGGTCAACGAGCGGACGGCGGTGCGGGTAGCCGATCGGGAGCGCGTGGTGACGCTGGACGACCCGGGCGTCTGGGACGTGCCGTTCCTGCACATGACCGGACACGGAAACGTGCGCTTCACCGAGAACGAGGTCGCCACGCTGCGGCGGTATCTCGAGCAGGGCGGCTTCCTCCATGCCGACGATAACTACGGCATGGATGAATCGTTCCGGCGGGAGATGGCGCGGGTGTTTCCCGATCGCCCGCTGGTCGAGGTGCCCCTCGACGACCCCGTGTATCACGTGGTGTACGACTTCCCCGAGGGGCTCCCGAAGATCCACGAGCACGACGGGGAGCCGGCGCAGGGTTTCGGCATCTACATCGGTCGCCGCCTCGCGGTCTACTACTCGTATCAGTCCGACCTCGGCGACGGGTGGGAAGATCCGGACGTGCACGACGATCCGGACGCGGTCCGAGAAGCCGCATTGCGAATGGGCGTGAATCTCGTGGTCTACGCGCTGACGGCGTTGCCATGACGCGCACGAGAGCATGGCTTGAGCGCCGCCGAGCGATGCTCGGGCGCGGGTTGATCGGCGTCGGTGCCCTGGAGGCCCTCGGGGGAATCATCGCGGCGTTGGCGTTCGGCGTGGTGCTCGGCCGGATCGGGGTGTACCGCGCGGCGCCGTCCGCCGTGATAGCGGGGTGGGCGCTCGCCGCCGTCATTCCGGCCGTCGCGTGGCTTCGGTGGCGCCGCCGCCGTCGCGGCATCGCCGTGGCGCGGCTCGCGGCGGGCGTCGAACGGCACGGCGGACGTCGGCGCGGCGTGGTACAGGGGATCGCGGCGTGGGAAGCGACCGAGGGCAGTTCGCTCATCGATCAGGCGGACCGGGTCACGGCGGACTGGCTGGCGGCGGAGGGGGATGCGTCCCTTGGGCCGGCGCGGCGCCAGGTGCACCGTGGCCTTCAAGCCGGGGTGGCCTGGTGCGCCCTGGCCGCGGTGACGCTCGTGGCGAGCGGTCCGACGCGCGACGCCGGTGCCGACTTCTGGCACCCCGTGCGCGTGCTGATGCTGGCGCGGGCCCCCGTGACGATCGCCGTCGACCGCGACGTGGTGACGCGCGGCGGGCACGTGACCGTGGATATTCGGGCGCCGGGGCAGGCGACCGTCGATCTCTGGGATCGGGAGGTCGGGCAGGCGTGGGAGCGACGGACCCTGCTGCTGGACGACGACGGGGTGGCGTCCGTGCGGGTTGGCCCGCTCGATGCGGGTCGCTTTCTGCGCGCCGAGGCGGGTGGTCGCCGTTCCGAGACCGTCGAGATCCGGGTGACCCTCCCCACGCTGTTGGAGGCGCTCGACGTGACTGCCGGGTTCCCCGCGTACCTCGAGCGGCCCGACGAGATCATCGAGCTCGGAACCGGTCCCCTCGCGCTTCCGGTCGGGACGATGATCAGTGCGCGCGGCCGCGTCTCGGTGCCCGTGACGGCGGCGGCGTGGGTGGACGGAGACCGGCGTCGGGCGTTGACGGTAGCGGGCGCCGAGTTCGCCGGCACGCTTCGCGTGACGCGCAGCGGTGTATGGCAGCTGGCGGTGGAGACGGAGGCCGGCGGGACGGGTCTCGACGAGTCCGCGCCGACGCTCGAGATCGTCGCGGTTCCCGACAGCACCCCTCGCATCGCGATCCCGGTGCCCGGGGCGGACACGACGGCGCCGACGTCGCTGCGCCAGCCGCTGCTCCTCGACGCGCGAGACGATCACGGGGTCGCGCGCATCGAGCTCGTGAGCTGGCGCGTGAGCCGGTGGGGCGAACGCGGTCCGGCGCGAGTCGACACCGTCCCGCTGCCCGAGGGGGCGGACGATCGCGCGCTCGTGCACTGGGTGCTCGATCTCAACGACCGGGGGTTCCTGCCGGCCGACACCGCCTACTACCTCGCGAGGGTCGCCGACAACGCGCCGCGCCCGGGAGTCGCGGAGAGCCCGGTGTACACGCTGCGGCTGCCGAGCCTTGCCGAACTCCGACGGTCGACCCGCGCGCGAGCGGAGGGCCTTCGGGCGGCGACCGACTCGCTGGTCCGTGCGCAGGAGGAGGTGTCAGAGCGGCTCGAGGATCTGGCGGTCGAGCAGGCGCGGGGGACGGGTGGCGAGCCGATGGCGTTCGACGAGGCGGCGCGGTCGGGCGAGGCCGCCGCCGACCAACAGGAGATTCTCGAACGTGCGGAGGCGTTGCGCGAAGCGCTCGAAGCGCTGAGCGAATCCGCGTGGCAGTCCGGGCTTACCGATCCCGATTTCTACCGTCAGATGTCCGAGATTCAGGAGTTGCTGCAGCGCGCGGTCAGCGACGAGCTGCGCGAGCGACTCACCG
>JBDHIW010000020.1:0-21754 GCA_039587215.1 Gemmatimonadota bacterium
ACCTGTTCGGTCGGGAGACCACAGGCAAGCGCGATCACCGCACCCAACACGAGGATTCCGCGCGGTACGCTCATCGCGACGCGCCCGACGTGCCGGCTGCGGAGGAGGGCGGAGTGTGCGTGACCGCCAGCGTGTAGGATCCCGGCTTCGCGGTGGCGCTGTAGGTCAGCAGGTAGTACGACCCGCCCGTGACCGGGAGTGTCGCCCGCTCCTCTGCCCCCACCGCGAACAACCGGTCGAGCATCACGTTGCCGTCGGGTCGGCGCTCAATGACGATCATGTCGGGGTCCCCCGCCTCGGGGGACGCGACCACCTCCACGGCGACCGTCCCTGCCGGCTGATGCGCCCACACGTCCATGGCGTAGTACATGTGCGAGCCGAAGTCGCCCAGCGACGAGCTCGACGACGTTCCCGTGAGCGAGAGGTAGTAGCGCCCGGTCACCGGTACGAACCACCGGATCCGTGCGTCGCTCCCTCGGGACACGGAATCGGTCGGTACCGTCGGGGACGTCCCCGCCCGCGCCAACGACGTGCCGGCACTGTCGTACAGCACGAGGTCGGGGCGCATCCGCGATGTCTCGGTCCGCCCGAAGCTGCCTTCCGGCAGCAAGCGGCTCCGAACGTCGACGTCGAGAAGGGTGCCCGCCACCAGATCGACGGCGAAGTAATCGATATCCCCCGCGTCCTGGCGCACACCGACGATGCGGGACCCCGTCGTCACCGGATCGGCACTGCCGAACGCGTCGTTGCTTTCCACTTCGTCCCGCCGGATCGTGGTGAAGTCCGCGGGCGTGCCCGGGATCGTGAACTCGTACCAGTCGTGATCCGTGGGCGTGTCGAAGGTGTAGTCGGCGGCCGTGCCGCCAACGCCTACCGACGCTGCCTGATGACAGAAGTCGTTCCCCTCCGCCGCGTCCGGAGGCGCATCGCTGTGGTAGCCCGGCGTGACCAGCAGCCGGTACGGGACGGTGGGATAGTCCTGCTCGGTGAACGAGACGAAGTCGATCGTCATCGGAACGCTGGTGCGCACGGGTATCACGAGCGCCCCGACGGCTTCGCGTCGCGGCGCGGCCCAGAATCCGTTGAACCGACCCGGCAGATCGCAGGCATAGAACCACTGATCGCGCGCCCACTCGGGGAACCATTCCTGCACCAGCGACGGCGCGCGCAGATCGAAGTGGAGCTGTGCGTTTTCCGTGAAGGCGTACCCGGCCGCGAGCGTGAGGTCGAACGTCCAGTCGCCTGCCGGAAGATCGAACCGGTACCAGTCGGAGTCCGGATCTCCCACCGTGAGATGCCGCTCGATCACGGGGCCGTCGGCCAAGTCGAACGGCACCGGGAATCCGAACACCTCGAGGAGGTCTTCCGGGGTCAGCGGCAGCCCGCGAGACGCCGACCCTCCCCCCTCGTGCACAACCAGGAGTTGCGGGTCGCGCACGACCGGGACGACGACGGTGAGCCGCTCGAACGACTCGGGGTCCGAGGCTTCCCGGGGTACGTACCCGACGATCTCGACCGGCACGGATCCGATCGTCACCCCGGCCAGTGAATCCGGGTCGAGGCGAAGGCCGACGATCGTCAATTCCTCCCCGTACCGGACCGCTCCGCCCTCACCCAGTTCCGGTACGAGATCGACGATGAGGATCCCGCGACTCACCCACATCGTGGTCGTGACGGGCGGCGTCGACTCGTACTGGGTCAAGCGGGCCGTGATCGTCGCCCTCCCTTCGGCAACGCCCCGCACCAGGCCCGAGGGATCGGCCACCACAACGTCGTCGTTGTCCGACAGGAACTCGACCTGAGCGTTTGGAACCGGCCCACTTGGGCTCGTCACCTCGACGGTGAAGCGGGCGGTGTCGCCCACCAGCATCGTTGTCGGCGCCACGTCGAAGGCTATCTGCAGCTCTCGCCCTCGATCGGTCGGGACCGCACAGGCCGCGAACAGCACAGCGGCCATGCCAGCCACCGTACGCCATCGGGCGGACATGCGTGCGGAAGGCATGCCGCACTGGTGACCCGTTGCGGCACGGCGTCGGGAGGTTGGCCCCCAGGGGGCACGGACCATCATGGTTGCTCACAACATGGCGTGTGAGGCGCCGCAACGCGAACATGGAATGCGAGCAACTCAACCATGGCGACAGCCGTCGACGGGTAAGGTACGTACCTGCGGTCACGGTGGGACATTCGACCGCCGCCGCGCGGTCGCCGAAGCACCGCGAGGCAGGTCTCAGACCCATACGGCCGGGGACTCGGGGCACGCCTTGGTGGGCTCTCCGAACGGCTCCCCCTCTGAAACAGGCTTGTTCCCAGAGGAGAAAACCTTACTTTGGGAGCGTGGCAGGGGCTGGCTGTCACTCGTTCCCACCGTCTCAGAGGTGCACATGGGCGTCAAGAAGAAGGTCGCGAAGAAGGCTGCGAAGAAGAAGCCGGCGAAGCGCGCGAAGCGGAAACCCAACGCTGCGTTCATGGCTCCGGTGACCCCGGACGCCAAACTCGCCGCTGTGGTCGGCAACAAGCCGATGCCGCGGACCGAACTGACCAAGAAGCTCTGGGCGTACATCAAGAAGAAGGGCCTGCAGGACAAGAAGAACAAGAGAATGATCAACGCCGACGCCGCCTTGAAGGCCGTGTTCAACGGCAAGGCGAAAGTCGACATGTTCTCGATGACCAAGCTGGTCAACAAGCACGTCAAGAAGTAAGACACCAGCGGGCGTCACGCTCCGGCGTGGCACCCGTCGTCGTATCCGCAGGGTCCATTACCCCAGCCCCCGCAACCCCATAGGGGGTCGGCGCGCTCGCCGGCCCCCAACGCGGTTGCCTCGCTCCCGGCTCGCCCGAGCGGGCGGAAGCGCTCCGCCGCGCGAGCGAGGACTAGCTACAGCAAACGGGGCTGCGCTATGGGAGCGAAGCTGACGCGATGATGGGGAGTCGGCCCGTCCCGGTCGATCGCCTGGATGTGTGCCTGCGTCCCGTAACCCTTGTTGAGCTCCCACCCGAACGTCGGGTGGCGTACGGCCAGTCGCGTCATGAGGTGATCGCGCACGCACTTGGCGAGCACCGCGGCCCCGGCGATCGACACACAGAGGGCGTCGCCGTCGACGATGGCGTCGTGTTGGTACTCGAGTTCCGGAACGGGCAGACCGTCCACCAGAACGTGATCAGGCGGGGTCGGAAGCCGCGCGAGCGCGCGCTGCATGGCCAGCGCCGTTGCGCGACGGATGTTGAGCCTGTCGATCTCGCGCACAGAGGCGGCGCCCACGGCCCAAGCCACCGCCGTCTCGCGAATCGCCCCTGCCGCGCGCTCGCGCTGCAGGGGCGTCATCGTCTTGGAATCCTTGAGACCGTCGAGGCCGGCGAACGATGTCGGGAACACGACCGCCGCCGCGACAACGGGGCCCGCCAACGGCCCTCGACCGACTTCGTCTACACCGGCCACGGCCCGGCGCCCTCGGGCCCACAACGCCCGTTCGCGCTCGAGCGTCGGGACCGTCACACTAATACTCTTGGCGCTCCCGGATCCGTGCGGCCTTGCCGGACAGCTGGCGGAGGTAATACAGCTTGGCGCGGCGCACTCGGCCACGGCGCACGACCTCGATCGAGGCCACACCGGGCGAGTTGAGCGGGAACACCCGCTCCACACCGATGCCCGCCGACACCTTCCGGACGGTGAACGTTTCGTTCATGCCGCCGCCACGTCGGGCAATACATACCCCTTCGAAGACCTGCAGCCGCTCCTTCTCGCCTTCCCGAACCCGCACGGCTACGCGCAGCGTGTCGCCCGGACGAAACTCCGGCGTGCCCTCACGGACACCCTCGCGGCGGATTGCCTCGATCTTGTTCATCTCCTGCTCCTCACTCCGACGGCTCATCAGGCCGCTGTTCGGCTTCGTGCAGCGCCCAGAGGTCCGGGCGCCGCGTGCGCGTCAGTCGTTCCGCCTCGCGTCGCCGCCACTCGACGATCTGTGCATGATCGCCGCTCAGCAGCACGTCCGGCACTTCCATCCCGCGGTAGCGCGCGGGGCGCGTGTAACTCGGCGGGCTCAGCAGCCCGTCGTAGAACGAATCCGATGACGCCGACTCATGATCCCCCAGCGCCCCCGGCAGCAATCGCACGACCGCATCGACCACGCACAGGGCGGCAAATTCTCCGCCCGACAGCACCGCGTCGCCCACGGCGATCTCTTCGACATCCTCCCGCGCGGCCACCCGCGCGTCCACGTCCTTGTAGTGACCGCAGAGCAGCGTCAGCTCGCCTGCGACACTGTACCGCACGGCGTCGTCGTGGCGGAACGGCGCGCCGCGCGCCGACAGCAGCGCGACCGGTCCGCTCGGCTGGATCGCGTCCAGCGCTTCGTAGAACGGCTCCGGCTTCAGCACCATCCCCGCCCCACCACCGTACGGGTAGTCGTCCACCGTCTGATGCCGGTCGTGCGTGAACGACCGTAGCGCCACGACCTCGGGCTCGACGAGCCCCCGTTCGACCGCCCGGCCGACGATGCTCGTCCGGAACGGTACGTCGAACAGCTCCGGAAAGAGCGTCACCACCGTGATCCGCATCCGGCCGTCTACAGCTCCAACAACCCGTCGGGCAGCGCGAGATCGATCCGCCGCTCGTCCCGGACGACGCCCTGTAGAATCGGCGCCCGGAACGGGACCAACACCTCCCGACCCTCCACCTCGATCGACAGCAGCGCGCCCCCGGGAGACTCCAACAACTCCTTGGCCACACCGATGGGCCGTCCATCCGACCACACCGCCGCCCCGGGAATCTCGTGCACGTACAACTCGTTGTCCTTCGGCGGCCGGAGCACCTCCACCGTCGCGCCCAACACCCGCTCCCGCCACGATTCGACCGTCGTGCGGTCATCTGCGCCGACGAACTTCAACAACCACTGCCGATGGTACGGGCGGCTCCGTTCGACCACCACCGGTTCGCCCAACACCTTCCCGTCCTCGCCGACCGGCATCAGCGCGGCACCAGGTGCGAACACGCGCTCCGGCTCGTCCGTGAGCACCCATACCACCACCTCACCGTGCAGTCCGTGAGGCTTGCGGACGCGCGCCACCGCGAGGTAGGCGCCCTCCGCCACGTCGAACTACTCCGCCGCGGGCTCGGACGCTTCCGGCGCGGGCTCGGACGCTTCGGGCGCCGCCTCAGCCGTCGCCGGGGTGGCCGGCGTCGACTCGTCGAACACACCCGCCTTCTTCAGAAGCGAGCGCACCGTCGCCGACGGCGTCGCGCCCTTGGCCAACCACTCGCGGGCCTGCGCCACATCGACGCGAACCGATACGGGTTCCGACCGCGGATTGTAGTGTCCGATGATCGCGACGAACCGGCCGTCACGTCCCGCGGTGCTCTCCGCGACGACGACCCGGTACTCCGGCTGCTTCTTCCTGCCGATCCTGCGCAAACGAATGCGCGTTGCCATGCTTACCTCGCCATCTGTTGCATGAAGCCGGCCATGCCACCTCGGCCGCCGCGCTTCATCAGTTTCTGCATCTGCTCGAACTGCTTCACCAGCTTGTTCACTTCCTGCACCGGCCGGCCGGCCCCGCGCGCGATGCGCGCGCGCCGCGACCCATTCAACACCTTCGGGCGCCGACGCTCTTCCGGCGTCATCGACTGGATGATCGCCTCCACGTGCTTGATCCGCTTCGGATCCACGTTCGCCTGCGCCATCATCTTCGGACTCATGCCCGGCAGCATCCCGAGCAAGCCCTGCAGCGGCCCCATCTTCTGCACCTGCTGCATGGCGGTGAGGAAATCCTCGAGGTCCATCCCCTTCTTCGAGGACGCCTTGCGCGCCAGCCGCTCCGCCTCGTCGGCCTCGAACGCGTGCTCCGCCCGTTCGACGAGCCCAACGACGTCACCGCGCTGCAGGATGCGACTCGCCATTCGCGACGGGTCGAACACCTCGAGCGCGTCCGTCCCTTCACCGACCCCGACGAACTTGATCGGTGCCCCCGTCGCTCCATGCACCGACAGGGCCGCCCCTCCCCGTGCGTCGCCGTCCAGCTTCGTCAACACGACGCCGGTCACTCCCACGCCCTCGTGGAAGCCCTGCGCGATGCGGACCGCGTCCTGACCAGTCATCGCATCGGCCACCAACAGCACTTCGTGCGGCCCGACCGCCCGCTTCACCTCCGCCAACTCCTCCATCATGGCCGCGTCGATCTGCAGCCGACCCGCCGTGTCGACGAGCACCGTCCGCGCACGCTCCCGCACCGCCCTCCGGATGCCCTCCTCGACCAGCGCGACGACCGGCAGGTCGTCGTCCACGTCGGCTGGCCCGAACACGTCCACCTCCACCCGCTCACCGAGGACGCGAAGCTGATCCTCGGCCGCCGGCCGGTACACGTCGGCGGCCACCAGCATCGGCGCCTTCTGCTCACGCTTGAGGCGGGCAGCCAGCTTCGCCGCGGTGGTGGTCTTTCCCGACCCCTGCAGGCCCACCAGCAGCACCACGGTCGGCGGCACCGACGCGAACTGCAGTCCCTCGGACTCACCGCCGAGGAGCACGACCAGCTCGTCGAATACGATCTTGACCAGCTGCTGGCCCGGCTTCACCGACCTGAGCGCCGGAAGCCCGACCGACTGCTCTCGCACCCGCTGCACGAACTCCCGCGTCAGGTCGTACCCGACATCAGCCTCGAGCAGCACGCCGCGGATCTCCCGGAGCCCCTCACGGAGATCCTCCTCCGTGAGGACCCCGCGGCCGCTCAGGCGCTGCAGGACGGCCGTGAGATTCTCCGAAAGTGCCTCAAACATAGAGCCTTACAAAATAGGCAGGCGGGCCCTACGGGCCAAGAGGCGGAACGTCGACCCTGCGGGAGGCCCTTGGGGACCCCGAACCGGGCCCCGCCGGTCGGCTACGCCGCGGTCGCGGCCTCCTCTTCGGCCCGGGACACGAAGACCGACGCCGACAGATCGCCGGTGATGTTCACGGACGTCCGGAGCATGTCCAGAATCCGATCCACGCCGAGGATCAGGGCGATCCCCGTTTCGGGCACCCCGGCCTGTCGCAGCACGAGCGCCAAAGTGATGATGCCGGCGCTCGGGACCCCGGCGGCCCCGATCGACGCCAGCGTCGCGGTCAGGACGACCGTGAGCTGCTGGGTCCAGGTCAGGTCGATGCCGAAGACCTGGGCGATGAACATCACGGCGACACCCTGGTACAGCGCCGTGCCGTCCATGTTGATCGTGGCCCCGAGCGGCAGCACGAACCCCGCGACGCGGGTCGAGATCCCAAGCTCGTGCTCCGCCACCCGAATGGTGACCGGGAGGGTCGCGTTTGAACTGGAGGTCGAGAACCCGAGCACCTGCGCTTCGCGGACACGCCGGAAGAACTGCAGGGGCTTCCGGCCGCCGAGAAACCGGACGGCGAGGCCGTACGTACCGACGGCGTGCAGGAGGAGACCGGCGACGACCGTGATCGTGTAGAGCAGCAGGCTCTTGAGCACGTCGAGACCGAACTGTGCGGTCACCGCCGCAATCAGCGCGAACACCGCGTACGGCGCCAGCTCCATGATCCAGTTGATGATGGTCATCGAGACTTCGTTGACCGCGTCGAAGAATCCGACCAGTGCCTGCTTGCGGCGCTCGTCGAGCAGTGCCGCGGCGGCCCCGAACAGGATGGTGAAGAAGATGAGCGGAAGCATGTCCCCGTTGGCGGCAGCCTGGATCGGGTTCCGCGGGATGATCGACAGCAACACGTCGACGATCCCCGGGGCCTGGTCCGCGAGCTCGATGCGGCCGGCGGCCGCTCCGCCGTATTCCGCAAGCAGCGCATTCTTGCTCTCCTCCGGAATGCGCGAGCCGGGCTGTACCAGATTGGACAGCGTGATCCCGATCGTGACCGCCACGGCGGTCGTGCAGAGGTAGTATCCAACCGTGCGGCCCCCGATCCGACCCAGGGCGCGAAGGTCTCCGAGGCTCGCGACGCCGACCACAAGACTTGCCACCACGAGGGGAATGACGATCATGGTGATGGCGCGGATGAACGCGGTCCCGAGCGGCGCCAGCGCCGCCAGGGTGTCGGCGGCGAGCGTCCACCCGGTGCTGACGCCGATGACGTTGGCGCCGATGCCGATCGTGGCACCTGCAATGAGCCCGATGGAGATCTTCGTGTACAGTTTCATTTCTGTCCGCGGGACGGAGACGTCGAATCCGAAGGAGCAACGTGGCTGCTGACCCGTCGCTACTCAATGCCCTGCTCACGGTCGCCTTCGGCGCGATCGCCGGCGGAACGACCAATGCCGTCGCGATCTGGATGCTGTTTCATCCCTACGAGCGCCGGGGCCCAGGGCCGTGGAAGTTTCAGGGCGCCATCCCAAAAAACAAGGCCCGTCTGGCCAAGACCATCGGTCGTACGGTCGGGCAGCGCCTGCTGAGCGCCGCGGACCTCACACAACAGCTCGGTACCCCCGAGACTCGAACGGCCTTCGACCAGGCGGTGGGGCGCTTCGTCCACGCCGTGTTCGACCGCGAGCGCGGCCCCCTCCGCGAGATCCTCCCCGAGAACCTGCGGGACCAGCTGGACGACGGCGTGCAGGCCATCGGCAGGGTGATCGCGGATCGCACGGCCGAATACCTCGCGAGCGACGGATTCGAGCAGAACGTGGAGCGCCTGCTCGAGCGCGCCCGCGGCGACGTCGCCGACCGACCCGTGGGAGACCTGCTCACCGACGTGCGCCGAGAAGCCATCCGGGACCGCGTGGAGTCGTGGGTGACGACGGCCGTGCAGAGCGAGGAGCTGGAGGCCACGATCCGGCACTGGCTGGATCGGCAGGCCGTGCGGTTCGCTGCCGACGACACCCCACTCATGGACCGCCTGCCTCCGGACCTCGTGGCGGCAGTGGAGCGGGAGATGGCGGGCTACCTCCCCGTTGCGATCGATCGCCTGGCCGCGCTGCTGCGCGACCCGGAATCGCGCGCACGGCTACAGCGTGCCCTGCACCAGCTGTTCGAGCGCTACGTGGAAGACCTCCTCCTACACGAGCGTATCGTGGCCCGTCTCATCGTCACCGAGAAGACGCTGGCCAAGCTGCTCGACACGGTGGACCGCCAGGGTCTCGATCAACTCACCGCCCTGCTGGACGAGCCCGAGATGCGGGCCCGGGTCGCCCAGAGCATCAACGACGCGGTCGTGAACTTCCTTCGCCGCCCCCTGAGCGAGCACATGGAGCGGCTCGGGCCCGAGCGCGTCGAGGGCGTCATCGCGACCGGGGCTCACCACATCGCCGCGGCGCTGCGCGACCCGACCACGCGCGCCTACGCCATCGAACGGTTGGATCGGGCACTCGTCTCGGCGGAGCATCGCACGTGGGGGGAGATCTTGCAGTACCTCCCGCCGGAGAAAGCGGCGCGCTGGCTCGCCGACGCGGCGAAGGCGCCTCGTGTGCGCACCTGGATCGCCGACGGAGCCGCGGCCGCACTCACGACACTCACCACCCGCCCGATCGGGCGGCCGGCGTCCTGGTTCCCAGACGGAACGGCCGACCGGATCGCCGAGGACCTCAGTCCGATGCTGTGGGGGTGGATCCAGGAGCAACTACCGGACGCGATCGAGCAGCTCGACGTGCAGGGTATGGTCGAGCAGAAGGTGCTCGGCTTCTCCCTGACCCGCATCGAGGAGATCGTGCGAGGCACGACCCAGCGGGAGCTGGATCTGATCGTGCGATTCGGATACGTGCTCGGCGCCGTCGTCGGTGCGGTCGCCTACAGCCTGCAGCTGCTGCTGCCTTAGCTACCCGCCGTCCACGGTCACGGCGGGAACGGCGTCCCACCCCGACGGCGCATCGATCACGCGGACGGCGGCCTGTCCGCCCATCTCGGCCCGCCGGGTCGTGAGCGCGCGCCCGTCCCGATCACGCCAATAGCGCTCGAGCAGCGCCTGGAAGCGATCCGCCTGGGCCGGGTCATCCCACACGGTCCACCACACGAGCGCACGCTGGCCGCCGCCGGCGTCCACGACGGCATACTGGTCACCGTCCCAGCCCAGGGCGCCGGCGTTCCCGACGCTCCGGCTTCCGGACAGTTCCCATAGCAGCAGCCGAACCTCGAACTCGCCGAGTCCGTCCTGGTATCGCACCCGGTCGTCGTCGTAGCGCAGGACGACCGGCACGTCCTCGTCGAGGTAGCGATCCGGGTGCAGCAGCTGCTCGGTGGACACCGGGAGGCGGTCGTACGGGACCTCCCCCGGGAACTGACGTGCGAACCACTGGGAGAAGACCGCGCCGCCCACGTAGGGGAACAGCAGCGTTTCCCGGATCACGAGGGGCGCTGCGGTGAAGACCGGCAGCTGTGCCTGCTGCTGCTCGATGGCGTCGCGAACCAGATCCTCGAAGTCGCCGAGCGCCGCGAGGTTCTCGTCGCTCACCATGAGTCGAAGCCCGGCCCACGTGGCCTGTCCCTCCATGACGGCCTGTGCCGCGGTGCCCCGATCGTTGGCTACGTCGGGGTTGAGAAGCCCCTTCAGGTCGACGTACTGGGCTTGGAGGGCGTGCACGAGTTCGTGCCCGAGTGTGAACGTGAGAAGCGTCGGATCCGTGCCCTCGATCATGAAGAGGGCGTTCGAGTCCGGATCGAAGTAGCCCGCCACCTGTTCGCGCAGGAGTTCCTCGAACAGCGCAGGGAGATCGAGCGTGTCGGGGATGAGGCCGAAGAGTCGGTAGGCCTCGGTGATCCCGGCGACGCGCTCCGCAGGCAGGTCTTCCGCGATCCTGGTCGCGATATAGGCGCCGACTTGCTCCGGCGTCCGAACTTCGACGACCGGAGGAGACGTGAACGGAACGCCGACGACCCGCTCCACCTCGGGAACCAATGCCACCGCCTCCTGCTCGACGGTCTCCCGGAAGGAGGGCTCCCCCTGACCGCACGCGGCGACGGCGACGGCAGCGATGACGGCATGGCGACCAAACACGAAGACCTCCCACAGGCGAGAAACGCGCCCGTGGAAGGTCTGTGAACCCCGAACCGGGGTCAACCGCCGTCTACTGCTCGATCAGTCGGATCGTCCCGTTCACCGTGGTCAGTTCGAGCCGACCGCCGCCGTCTCCGATACGTCCCGAGAGTTCCCGTGGACCCCACCGCCCCCGCACCATGAGCGGAAAGTCCGACTCCATCCCGCCGTTGAGGTTCTGTGCGCTGACGTCCGCCCCTACGCCAGCCGGCAAGTGCACCTCGATGCTTCCATTGACCGTCTGGAAGTTCAGCGTGCCGTCCCACGCGGACTGGCCGATGCTCGCCGTGACGCTGCCGTTCACGGTCTGCGCTTCGGCCGCACCACTCGTGCTGACCTCCACGTCGCCGTTCACCGTGTGCGCGTGCACGGGGCCGTCGAGATCCGTCGCCTCGACGTCGCCGTTCACCGTCATAGCTTCGAAGCGCACGCCGGCCGGCACCTGGACCCGGAAGCGCACTTCCGTGTCGTTGTCCCGCATGTTCTTCCCCTGAGAGTCGCCGGCTTCGCAGGTGTTGGCCCGCTCGCCGTTCCGGCCGGGGTAGACTGCGCAGATCGTGACGCCGTCACCGTGTTCGACGACTTCGATCCGCACGTTCGCCGGATCGCCCCTGCTGCCCTCGTGCTTCGTCGCCGTGACGACCGCGCTCCCACCCGACGCCCCCGTGGCGATGATGGGCCCGTTGATCCCGCGAATCTCCAGGGTCTGTCCCTGGTCGAGCCGCCCGCTCCACTCGAAATCACCCTGCGCCGCCGGAGCTCCGCCTCCCATCGATGCCATGCCGAGGGTCCCCACAACCATCAGGATCGGAACTGTTCGTGTATACACTGCTTCCCCCTTGTGTCTGTCAGTCGTCGTCTTGCTCAGTTGCCGTTGCGGCGGCGGAGCCGGATGAGTCCGGCGAAGGACTCGAGTTCGACCCGCGCCGCGCCGGACCCGATAACGAATTGGAAGTCCCCCGCGCCCTGCGTCTCTCGGAGCATGACCGGGAAGTCCGACTCGAATTCCCCGGCAAACGTCTGGACCGACACGGTGGCATCGGCGTCGGCTGGGATGTCGAGGACGATGCCGCCCGAGTGCGACCGGAAGGCATATCGGCCGTCTGCGTGCAATGCGCCGCGGTAGCTGATGGTACCGTTCACGGACTCCGCCTCGACCGAGGATGCTTCGACGTCGTCCAGCGTGATACTGCCGTTGACCGCGTCCACCGAGACACCGCCGTCATGGTCGCGGACCAACACGTCCCCATTCGTGGAATGGAGACGGAGATCCCCTCGTGTCTCGAGAGCACGAACACCTCCCTGCACGGACACCAGATTGATCAGCCCGCTCCCGCCGGTGAGGCGGACGCTGCCGTGCACGGTCTCCGCATCGACGGCCCCACGGACACCTTCGATGTCGATACTGGTGAACACCCCGCTCACTGCGATCGCGAGATCGGCGGGAAGGGTCAGCTGTATATCGACGTCGTCGCCGAGCCAGTCGTGGTGCTGCTCCACACGCAGCGTCGTACCCACGCGCTGGATCGTCAGTTCGGCCGACCGAGTGCCCATCGAGACCCCGATCTCCGCACGATTCCAGGTGCGGATCTCCACATCGCCGCGCTCCGCCTCGACCACGACACGGGTCGCGTCGCCGACGGCGAACGTCGTGTCGCCTTGCACCACGGCAGCCGTGGCGGCGACATATACCAGCAGAAGTGCTTGCATCGTCGTACTCCTCGCGTCAGCTGGCCGCGCTGATCAGCGCGGCAGCCTGGTTCAACAGGCGCACCTTGGTCCGCAGCGTGGCCGCGAGATGCGCGTTTAGATAGTGGTTGGCGGGATCCGCCTCGAGCGCCGCGCGGGCTTCCGCGATGGCACGGTCGATCGTCGCCAGATTCTCCTCCAGCACCCGCACCGTCGCGCTGTCGAGACGCGACCGGTGTTCGTCGAGCACGAACTGGAGGTCCTCGATGATCGACGACACGTCCGGCCCCATCGCCGTCGCTGCTGCGGGGGCGATCAGGCCCGCCGGAGCCACGGCAGCCACCGGGCCGGCTTCCGTGGGGCCGGAGAACACGCGCATCGCGCCGGCGCCGACGGCCAAGAGCACGACGGCTGCGGCCGCGAGTTGGGGCATCGAGAACGTCACCCGACGGGCCCGCCGCTCCCGGCGCTCGTCGAGCGCCACGACCGTCGACCCCCGGATGCGGTCGTGAATGTCAGGCCACAGATCACGCGGCGGCTGGACGGGCTCGAGCCCGTGTGCACGACCCGCGACCTCGCGGAGTTCTGCCACGGCCACCCGGCACTCGTCACACGAACCGAGGTGCGTCTCGAGCTCGGCGCGTTCGTCCGCCGTGAGATCGTCGTCCACGTACTCGGACAGTCTGCTCGACCAGTTGTCGCCCATGATCTCCCCTCCTATGGGGTCAGGTGCCGCCGCAGGATCGTGCGGGCGCGGTGCAGCTGCGCCTTCGACGTGCCGGGCGTCACCCCAAGCGCGTCCGCGATCTCGCGATGCTTGAATCCTTCGACGTCATGCAGCACGAACACCTCTCTCGCTCCTGGTGGCAGCTGCGTGATCGCCCGTTCGAAGTCGACCCGTAGCTCCGGCTGTTCCACCGTTGCGGCTCCCTGCTCGGCCTCGGGATCCGGCACCTCCCACCGCAGTCGCCGCTTCCGACCGGCCCGTCGCGCCAGCAGGGCGTTCACCGCCAGCCGATGCAGCCACGTGCCGAAGGCCGCCTCTCCGCGGAAGGAGCCCAGTTTCTCCCAGGCCCGGACGAAGACGTCCTGCGTGGCTTCGTCCGCGTCCTCCTCGGACCCCACCATCCGCCGCGCAAGGCTGTACACCCGCGCCACGTGGGCGCGGTAGAGCCGTTCGAACGCCTGCGCATCTCCTGCCGCCGCGAGTGTCACATCGGCGAATTCGGCGTCTCGGGCGGCCGGCGGTGGATGTGGAGTCAGAGGTTCCGTCCTCGGTCCGGGTTTGCCGCGTTCACTGATTTGGACGACCGGGAGGGCAAAAAGGTTGGAATCAGATTGGAGGGGGCTGGGCCAGGCGCATGTACCAGGCCCAGGCGAGGTCTCCCCACAGATAGACGAGGGCGGCCGCCGCCGCGAGGAAGACCCCAAACGGCACCAGCCGCGGTCGTACGAAGTGAAGGGGGACGAACACCAGCGCGCCGAGCGCGGCACCCCCGAAGATGGTCATGAGGACCCCCCGCCACCCCACGAACGCCCCGACCATGGCCATCATCTTGATGTCGCCGCCGCCCATCGCCTCCTTCTTGAACACCAGCTCCCCAATCCAGGCGACCGCGTAGAGCACCCCGAAGCCGACGGCGGCCCCGATCGCCGCCGCGAGGAGCCCGTCCACCCCACCCCGCAGCGCGAGCCCCAGGCCCAGCACCAATCCGCCCAAGGTGTACTCGTCCGGGATGAGGTACGTGCGCGCGTCGGTGACCCCGAACCGCCACACGCTCGCTGCCCACAGCAGGGCGACGAGCGTCTCCACGATGGGGTACAGCGCGGAGATCCCGTCCCCGCAGTGCCGGCACCGGCCGCGCAGCACCAGCCACGACAGGACCGGCACGTTGTCGTACCAGGCGATGGATTCCCGGCACTTGGGACACCGCGAGGCGGGGTAGACGATCGACTCGTCGACCGGGAGCCGCACGATGCAGACGTTGAGGAAGCTCCCCAGGATCGCGCCCAGGACCGCCGCGGCCGCGACCGCAAACCCGCCTTCAGACACGGCGTACCTCGTGGAGCACAATGCCGGCCGCCACGGCCACGTTGAGGGACTCGACGCCGGCGGCGAGCGGCACGGATACGACGTGATCGGCCAGCGCCCGCATCTCGGGTCGGATCCCCGCCCCCTCGTTGCCGACCACCACGGCCACCACTCGACCCCGCTCGACACGATCGAGCGGGACGCCCTCGGCATCCGTGACCAGGACCGTGAGCCCCGTCGTCTCGGCCCACGACGCGAGCTGGTCGTGGGACAGAGCCACAGTCGGAAACCGGAACGTCGATCCCATGGCTCCCCGAATCACGCGCGGGTTGGTGACGTCAGCTGTGCCGGGCAGCATCACGGCGCCGGCGGCGCCCAGCGCGTGCGCCGTACGCAGCAGGGCGCCGACATTCCCGGGATCCTGGACCCCGTCGACGACCAGCACCGGGCGCGTGGGCCCCGGCACGATCTCCGCCAGTTCCCAGGACGGCGGCTCGACCATGGCGAGAATCCCCTGCGGCGTCTCGGTCGAGCAGACCTGCGCGAACTCCCGGGTGGGGACATCCTCGACGGGCACCGCGTGATCCGCGAGCCGTCGCAGCACCACCCCGGCGCTGCCGCGACCCTGCATATCCTCGTCGATCAGCGCGCCCCGCACCGTGAGTTCGGCATCCAGCGCCTCTTCGACGAGGCGCCAACCCTCGACGAGGGCGAGCCTCCGGCGCCGGCGGGCACGCCGCCGTTGGAGATCCCGAGCCAACGTGAGCAGATTAGATCCCATACACTCCTCGGCGGTCAATCATACCTTGAGACGGCATACGGCGAAATGAAGATCGCGCTGACAATCGCTGGATCGGACTCCGGTGGTGGAGCGGGAATCCAGGCGGACCTGAAGACCTTCCAGCAGTTTGGCGTCTTCGGGACGTCCGCCGTGGTGGCGATTACGGCCCAGAATACGACGGGCGTGAGCGACGTCCACGCCATCCCGGCGGAGACCGTACGGAAGCAGATCGCCGCCGTCGCCTCTGACCTCCCGCCCGACGCCTGCAAGACCGGCATGCTCGCGTCTGCAGCGCTGGTCGCGCTGGTGGCCGAGGCGATCACGACCCACGGTCTCCCGAGCTACGTCTGCGACCCCGTCATGGTGGCGACCTCGGGCGACCGGCTGCTCGACGCGGACGCCGAGCACTCGATGACCGCCCACCTCGTACCCTTGGCGGCGCTCGTAACCCCCAACCTCGAAGAAGCGGCGATCCTCACCGGGCGGCCCGTCGACGGGCCCGCCGCGATGGAGGACGCGGGCCGTGCCCTGGTGGACGCGGGTGCCGGGGCGGCACTCGTGAAGGGGGGACACCTGCCCGACGGAGACATCGTGGACGTGCTGGTCGGCCCGCACGGCATCGAGCGGTTCGTCCACCCGCGGATCTCCACGACGTCGACCCACGGGACCGGATGCACGCTGTCGGCCGGGATCGCAGCCGGCCTGGCACTCGGACACGACCTGCGCACCGCGGTCGTGGCAGGTCTCGCGTACGTGCACCGCGCGATCGCAGAGGCGCCAGGCCTCGGGCGCGGACACGGCCCCCTGAACCACTTCGTCGCCGCCACGGCGGGGACGGCCGAACCATGAGCGCCGGACTCGACGCCTGGGTCCCCCAGGGACGTGGACTGTACTGTAATCGCACGCTCAACCTGCGGTCGATCAGGGCGGTCGGCTACGACATGGACTACACGCTCATCCACTACCGGATCGACGAGTGGGAGCGGCAGGCCTACGCCCATGTGAAGCAGAAGCTCCTCGCCAGCGGCTGGCCGATCGAGACCCTCGAATTCGACCCGTCGCTGATGGTGCGGGGACTGATCCTCGACCTCGAGCACGGCGACATCCTCAAGGCCAACCGATTCGGCTACGTGAAGCAGGCGTTCCACGGCACCCGGCCCCTCTCGTTCGATGATCAGCGCCGCCGCTACGCGCGGACCCTCGTCGATCTCAACGAGCCACGATGGGTGTTCCTGAACACGCTCTTCTCGCTGTCGGAGGCCTGCATCTTCGCGCAGTTGATCGACCTGCTCGACGACGACCGTTTACCCGAAGTCCGCAGCTACGCTGCGCTGTACCGCACCGTTCGCACGTCGATCGACGAAGCGCACATGGAGGGTGAGCTCAAGGCCGAGATCATGGCCGATCCGGACCGCTTCGTCGAGCTCGACCCCGATACACCCGCCGCGCTCCTCGACCAGAAGGAGGCGGGCAAGCAGCTGATGCTCATCACCAACTCCGAGTGGGCCTACACGCGGCACATGATGGCCTACGCCTTCGACCGGTTCCTCCCACAGGGGATGACTTGGCGCGACCTCTTCCACCTGGTCATTGTCTCGGCCCGCAAGCCGGCGTTCTTCACGACGCGCGGGCCCATTTTCGAGGTCGTCACCGATGAGGGGCTGCTCCAGCCGGCGCCGCGCAAGATCGACCACCCCGGGATCTACCTCGGGGGCCACGCGGGGCAGGTCGAGGAGTTTCTGGGAATCGACGGCGATCAGATTCTGTACGTCGGCGACCACATGTACACCGACGTGAGCGTGTCGAAGAACGTGCTGCGGTGGCGGACGGCCCTGGTCCTCCGCGAACTGGAGAGTGACGTCGCGGCGACGGTGGCCTTCGCAAACGATCAGCGGCGTCTCACCGAACTCATGCGCCGCAAGGAGCGCGTCGAGTTCGCCCTCTGCCAGCTGCGGATCGCGCTGCAGCGCAAGCGCACGGGCGCGGCGGACGCGCCGACGGAGCCGTTGTCCGCGCTGGAAGCCAAAGTGAGCGAGCATCGCGCCGCGCTCGCCGCGCTCGACGTGGACATTGCGCCCCTCGCTACCGCGGCGGCGAAGCTCGGCAATCAGCGGTGGGGCCTGCTCCTCCGCGCGGGCAACGACAAGAGCCACCTGGCCCGTCAGGTCGAGCGCTACGCCGACGTGTACACGTCGCGCGTCTCCAACTTCCTCTTCGAAACGCCGTTCGTGTACCTCCGCGCGCCTCGCGGGGCACTACCGCACGACCTGGAAGGTGGGATCGCCTCGCCGCAGGAGGAGGCCGAGTAGGAGCCTCAGGCCTCGACGACTTTCGTCGGCCGCTGCAGCACGAGCGTGGCGACCCCGGCCAGGAACGGCAGCAGCGCCAGCAGAACGCCGCTCAGCAGATAGAGGAGCACACCGGCCAGCGACACCCCGTCGGCAATCACCCACAGCATGCGCATCCGAGCCCCATTCGCCTGCCACCAGCGATCGGGGTCCGGCTCGCGCGTGACGGCGCGTCCCACGAGTGCGGTCGCCACGGCCACCACACCGAACAGCACGACGCCCGCTGCGCGCACGATCCACCGGAAGCTCGGATCGTCGAGCGGACGTACATCCATGACCGTGAAGAGCACCGCCAGGACGACCACCCACCCGACGGTCTGCGCGGCGAGGACGAGGTGGAAGAGCCGTGCGCTCCGGGGTGTCAGGCCGGCTGCAGGTGTCGTCACGGCGTTCTGTCGGGGAGCGGGCCGCCGACGACGCGCTTCACGCGGTGGCCCGCAGGCAGCACCTCGGCAACTCCGACGCGATTGAGGAGGGCGAGGCGTTCGAGCGAGACCTGCGACGGATACCGCTGGTTGAATACGGCCAGTGTCATCCCACGATCGAGTCGCTGCACCTCGAGACGCAGCGGCTGTACCCGCAGTGCGGCGCGGTCCGTGAGCGGCCGGAACGACTCGAGCGTCGCCTGTAGCTGCTCCCGATGCGTGCCCCACTGTGCTGCCGCCGCCACGCCGACGATTTGGTAGACCTGCCCATCGTAGCTGACGGCTGCGACGATCCCCCGGAGCGACTGCTCACCCGATTGCGCTCCGAAGTCGGCGCGAGCCGCCTGCAGGCCCGACACCGTGAGCGCAGAGACCTGCCCCCCCGTCACGCCGTCCTGTTCCAGGAATGCTGCCACGGCCGCGTCCGGCGTGGCCGTCGACGTCAGCGTGAGCTGCACGAAGGCCGCCTCGTCCGCGCTCTGCGCCATGACCGCGGTCTTCTGGTTGGACGTAGCCCATCCGCTCGGGAACGTCAACCGGAACCGCATGTCGGGATGCAGGAACTCGGCATCCCGGAAGAACCCCTCCCGCGGGTTCTGCCCGTACACCATGCCGTCGATCTGCTGGAGGTATGCGTTTCGCGCGATCGTCGTCCCCACCGGCTGCGGCAGCTCCGCCGTGAGCGCCGCGATGCGGCGCTCACGATCCTCTGGATCGGGGTGCGTGGACAGCCAGGTCGGCAGTCGGTCGCCCGAACTCGCACCGCTCACGGCGTTCAGCATCGTGTACACCTTGGGCATCTCGCTCGGTGCATACCCGAGTCCCGCCATGTAGCGCAGGCCGAGCTGATCGGCCTGGCGCTCATCGTCGCGCGAGAACCTGAGGAACATGAGCTGCATGCCGGCGAGCGCGAGTCCGGCGAAGTCCGCTGCCTTGGGCATGAAGACCATCCCGGCGACGAGTCCGACCTGCGCCAGCTGCATCTGACTCATCTGCGACGCGCTGTGGCGGGCGGTGACGTGTCCCAGCTCATGCCCCATCACGGAGGCCAGCTCCGCCTCGGAGTCGAGGTAGGCCATGATGCCGCGCGTGACGTAGTTGTACCCGCCCGGGAGCGCAAACGCATTGACCGTCGGGTCATCGAGCACCCGGAACGTCCAGGGAAGCTGCGGCCGCTCGGAGTTCGCGGCGAGGCGTTCACCGATGCCACGGACGTACCGCTGCACGCCCGAGTCGGGCACCAGTCCGTATGTCGCCACGATCTGGGGATCCGACTGCCGCCCCATCGCGATCTCTTGGCTTTCGCTCACCAGCATGAACTCCCGCCGACCGGTGGCAGGATTGACGGCGCAGGCGGCGACGAGGACGCACAGCAGAATCGGCCGCCGGACGAGACGCGAACCGAAGGACGACAGCGAGGTGAACATGGATTCGGATCCCGGATCGAGACCCTGATAAGATGTCGGCGGGAGATCGGCACGTCGATCCCCCGCCGACCGGTCAGCGCGACTGACCGCCTTCGAGAATCTCCTCGAACAGATCGATCACCCGGGGATCGTCGCGCTGCCCCAGCCAGAACAGGGCGCGGCTTCGGATCCGCGGATCGTCGTGCTCGCGTGCCAGCCGGATCAAAGCCGGGACCGCATCGGATGCGCGCTGCTGTGACAGCGCGAACACCGCACGCTCGAGAATGTCCATCGGCTCGCTCGCGTCGCCGGCAACGGATTCCAGTCCCTCGACGGCCTTGTCGCTCGCAGCCTGGCCCACCCAGAACAGCGCCGCCTTCCGCACCTCGTCCGGCAGCGTTTCGTCCCGAGCCACGGTTAGAAGCTGCGGCCAGCTTTCCACGCTGTCGGCGAGCTGTGCGGGCATGACTGCCGCCCGCGCCACCCCCGGGGGACCTGCACGCACGAGCGACATGAGGTACCGCGAGGCCTCGATCGCACCCGTGCGTCCGAGGTTCTGCGCCGGGGCACCCTCCCGCCAGCGGCCGCCCACGAAGCTCTCGAGTTCGACGGTCCGACCCGCCTCGCGGGTCAGCACGACGTGCACGGGTCCGTGATCGCAGTCCGGCTCCCAGTTCTCGTTCTGCCGGTCGCCAAACCGCAGACTCCGACCGTCACCGCAGACCCCGGCCCGGGCCCGGAACGTGAAGCGCACGACACCGTCACGCACTCCGTCGACCCGCAGCGTCAGATCGGTCTGCGCGGCCCCGGGGGCGGCGCTCAACGCGAGCACCAGCCCCACGACCCACGTGTGTCGCACGCGTACGGACGTCATGACGGATTCCGATTGATGAGTTGCACCAGGAACTCTGCGGCGCGGGGATCCTTCGACTGGCCCAACCAGAACACCGCACGGGCCTGCAGCTCCTTGTTCGAGTCGTCCTCGGCGATGCGGATCATGAAGTCCACTGCCTCGGATCCATCCTGCTGCGCCACGGCAAAGATCAGCTGCTCCCGGAGCTCCGGGTCGTCGACCTGCTCGTACAGCGTCACCATGTCCGCCACCGAGAGCCCGCCGGACTGACCCGACCAGAACAGCGCGCGCTTACGAAGCTCCAAGTCCTCCTGCGCGTTCATGTAGATCCCCCGGAGCCACTCCGCGTTTGACGTCTCGTTCCGCTGCGCGAGCGACATCACAATGCGCTCCTTCACGGCACGATCCTCCACGCGGCCGTACAGACCTTTCAGAAACTGCGCGTTCTCCGAAGACGGCTGGTGGCTCAGGTACAGGATCGCGCGTTCCCGCATCGCCGGCGGGACGTCGTCCCGCTCGATGTAGGCCCGCAGCGCTGCTCCCGCCCGCTCGCTCGGATGTTGCCCGAGGGCGAAGATCGCACGCTCCTGCACTCGCTCGTCGTCCGACTGCTGCAGAATGGAGTCGAGTGCACTCACCGCCCCGGCCGTCGGCACCTGCGACAGCCACATCACCGCCTCGGCCCGGACCTCGACATTCGGGTCGGACCGCGCCACGTCGAGCATCAACTCCTCGGTGTCCGCCGTACGCTTCTGTGCAAGCAAGAAGATGGCCTTGCGTCGAAGATCCACCGACTCAGCGTCCCGGCGCTCGAGCACCTGCCGGAGAATCGGGACGGCCCGCTCTGCATCCATCTGCATGAGCGCGTTGAGCGCGGTGATCCGGATATCGTCTTGCTCGGGCGAGTACATGGGCACCGGTGCGTCCGCCACCACCCCGACCGAGACCGTCGGCTCCGGAGCCCGCGGGACCCGCGGCCCGCGAGGTGACGCCGGGGGCGCCACGTCGGCGAGCACCGGCCTCGGCGCTGCGGCCCGCGCGACCCGCTCTGCCGCGCGTACGTCACCCTCGCGCGCCAGCCGGCCGGCGATACGAGTCGCCAGGACCCGCGCGTCCTCCGCGACGCGCGCTTGAGGGTGCGCCTGCTCGAGTGCGTCCAGGATCCCACGCGCCCTGCTGAGTTCGGATGCCGAGTTCGTTCGGTAGCGCGCGAAGGCCTCCCAGTAATACGCCTCTGCCACGTAGCTCGACGCCTGGTG
>JBDHIW010000177.1:0-4732 GCA_039587215.1 Gemmatimonadota bacterium
GACGCCGTAGGACTCTCCAACGGCCTGCGCGGTGCGGAGCCCGGGGCGATCCTCGTCGACGGAGGCCGCCAGCCGAGCGACGTCACCTAACTCGAGCAACTCGACGCCGTACTGACCGAGGAAGACCTCCTGCGCGAAGCGCTCGGTGGCGAGTTCATGCAGCGACCCTTTGGCGTTCTCGATCGTAAAGGTGGCGAGCCCGATGCTGCCGTACGGCTGGAGATCGAGCCTCGGGGGCACCATGACGCGCGGCGCGCATGCCGCGCCGACGACGAGAAGCGCCACGATCGCGGTCGCCCGGCGGGCCGCCGTGTGCGCGGCGTGGACCGGCGCTGTCGGGCGCGCCCGGCGCCTGGCTGACATGGACGATGCATCGTCGCGTCCCGCGCGCGCGCGTGCACGCGCCAGTTCAGGAACGGTGTCGATGAACCGCGTTGGCTTGAGCTGATTGTCCCGTCGCATGGCTCCCCCCTGCCTCCACTACAGCGTCAAGGGGCAACTTCGATACCACGCGCCAGCGGCCCGGATCGGCCGTTCTCGGTTCGTTTTGCACCGTATACGGGCCAACCTGTCACCCAGAACGGACGCCTCGCGTCCTCCGAAGGGACATCGAGACACCGGTCGAACGGGTCAGCGAGGGTCGGGCTTCTCGACCGGGAGCTCCTCGCGCGCCGCCCATTCCGTATAGGAACCGTCGTACAAGCGGGCGTCGAACCCGAGCAGCGCCGCCGCGAACCACAGCGTGGACGCCTGCTGCCCGATGTGACAGTAGGTGACGACCACATCGCCCGCGTTCGCGCCGGCGTCGGCGAACAGCGGCCGCAGCGCCTCCAGATCCTTGAAGACCCCTTCATCGGTCAGCATCGCATCGAACGGCAGGCTCGACGCGTTCCGGATGTGCCCCGGCCGGGGGATCCGACCGTTGCCCGAGTCGCCGTCGTAGAACCGGCGCAGCCTGGCGTCCATCACCTGCACCCCGTCCGCGTCCAGCCGGTCGGCTACCCACGCCGCGTCAACCACCACGCTCGGGTCGATGCGCGGCTCGAAGACGCCACGCGCGACCTCCGGCACCTCGGTGGTCGTGGGATGCCCCGCGGCCACCCACGCCGGAAGACCGCCGTCCAGGACCGAGACCCGGCCCGCCATGCCCGCCCACGTGAGCGTGAAGGCGACGCGAGTGGCCGCGGTCACCCACTCGTCCGACCAGTACACGAAAACCCGGGACGCCGTCGAGATGCCCTTGGTCTCGAGCACCGAATCCAGCGCGCCGGGATCCGGCAGTTCCAGCATGACCGGCGCCTCCTCGCGCGGTGCCGAGATCTCGCGGAGGGCAATGAGTCGCGCGCCGGGAATGTGGCCGGCCGCGAACGTCTCGGGCCGCCCCACATGGAGAACGACCGTGGCGGGATCCTCGAGTTGCGGCGCCAGCCAGTCGGCGTCGACGAGGAGGGGCTGGTCGGACTGCAGCGGCAGGAGCACTGCCAGCAACAGGAGTGGGGACATGTGTCGCTCCGGAGGGGGTCTCGCCAACGATACGGCGTGTGGGCGCGCACGTCACCTCCCGGTCCGGCGCCCTCTGGACACCCGCGGCGCGGCGCACAGCTTCTATGATGCCCCCCACCCACTGGAGTCCTCATGAGCGTGGAACAGAACAAAGAGGTCGTCCGACGATTCTACGAAAAGGTGGTCAACACCGGTGAGACGGCGCAGATCGGCGACCTCATCGCGCCGGACTGCGTGGCCACCGACGGTGAGGTGCGCGTGGTGAGCGGCATCGAGGGCATGACCGAACACGTGCGCGCCGTTCGCGAGGTGTATGCCGATTTGCACGTCACGATCCGGCGACAGATCGCCGAGGGCGAGTGGGTCGTCTCCATGGTGACCGTCCGTGGCACCCATCGCGGAACGTGGTTGGGCATCCGGCCGACCGGCCGCCCGCTCGTCTTTCAGGGTGTCAACGTGGACCGTGTGGTCGACGGCCGCATTGTCGAGCACGGCGGAGCGGCCAACATGCTGGAGCCGTTCCTCGAGGCGGGCGCCCTCCAGGTCGTGTCCTAGCCCGTGGAGCGCGACATGCGAATCCGTGCCGTCACGGCGGGCGACGCGCCCGCGTGGCTGGAGATGCGCTGCGCGCTCTGGCCGGACGGCACCACGGCCGAGCACCGCGACGATATCGACCGGTTCCTTGCCGGAGACGCGAGCGAACCGGCCGCCGTGCTGCTCGCGGAAGCGTCCGGTGGGACGTGCCTTGGATTCGCCGAACTCTCCATCCGCGCCTACGCCGAGGGGTGCCGCACGCACGACGTCGCGTATCTCGAAGGGTGGTACGTCGCACCGACCGCCCGCCGGCAGGGAATCGGTCGCGCACTCGTCGGGGCCGCCGAGGAGTGGGGTCGTCAGCAGGGGTGCACGGAGTTCGCCTCCGACGCGCACCCCGACAATGCCGTTAGCATTGCGGCGCACCACGCCGCCGGCTTCGACGACGCCGGGCTCGTGCGCTGCTTTCGCAAGGACCTCTGACCGCGATCACTCGACCCGGTGCAGTTCCTGCCGCAGTTGGGAGCGCACGCGATGGACGAGCAGCACGGCCACGACCGCGAGCCCAACCACCAGCCCCCACCACAGCCCCGACGGCCCCGCCGCGGTCCCAAACCCGAGCCAGGCGCTGACCGGAAACCCGATCAGCCAGAAACCGAGAATGTTGATGAGCAGCGGCCGCCGGGTGTCGGCGATCCCGCGCAGAATACCCACCGACACCACCTGCACGCCGTCGAAGACCTGGAAAACCCCGGCAATGGGAATGAGCGTCGCCGCCAGCGCGACGACGGCCCGCTCGTCCGTGTAGACACGGGCCAGCGTCTCGGGGATCGCGATCATGACGGCCGCCATGGTCCCCATGAAGGCGACGCCGCAAAGCAGCGCGGCGATCGCGGCGTAGCGTGCTCCGGGCGCGTCACGACGGCCCACCGCGTTGCCCACCTGTACCGCCGCCGCCGCCGACACGCCCCAGGGCACCGTGAACGTGAACGCGGCGAGGCTGAGGGCCACCTGATGGGCCGCCATGGGCAGCGTCCCGAACCACCCCATCATCAGCCCCACGACCCCGAACACACCGTATTCGAGCTGATGCTGCAGTCCGATGGGGGCGCCGATGCGCGCCATCGCCCAGAGCGGCGCCCACGCCAGCACGTCCGACCGAATCGGCAGGAGATACGGGCGCAGCGCACGCCAGCCGAGCGCCAGCAACCCGAGCGCCATGACCCACCGCGACGCGGCCGTCGCCCATGACGACCCGACCGCGCCCATCGCCGGGAATCCCCAGTGCCCGAACACGAGCGCCCAATTGAACACCACGTTCGCCGCGTTCGCGACGAGTGCCGTGATCACGATCGGCACCATGCGATGCATGGCCTGCAGCGTCTGACGGAACACGATGAACACGTAGAACGGCACGATCCCCGCGATCGACACGACCGCGTACGCGCCGGCCAGCGGTACGACATCTTCCGGCTGGCGTGCGAGCCGGAGGACGGGCTCCGCCGGGAGGAGGAGGGCGGACGCCAGCACACTCACCAGCCCCGCGAGTACCAGCCCACGCTGCAGCCCTCGCGCGACCGCGGGACCGTCGCCCGCGCCGACCGCCTGCGCGACGACCGGATCCAGCGCCATGAGCAGTCCGGCGCCGAAGATCGATACGGCGAAGAAGTACACGTTGCCCAGCGCGACCGCCGCGATCGCCTCCGGGGAGACGCGGCCCACCATGATGATGTCCACGACCCCCATGAGCATGAGCGAGACCTGCACGAACACGACCGGCACGCTGAGCCGGACCATGGCGCGCAGCGCCGAGCGGAAGGTGGGAGTGGAGGTCGTCGTCACCGTGCGCGTGCCCGGGTCCCGGGGCCGCAGCTAGAGCGGCAGGCGCATGCCCTGATGCGCGATCTCGAAACCGCGTGCGCGCACAGCGGCCGCCTCGGCACCGTCATCGAGCACGGCATTGGAATTGTTGAAGTGCGTGAAGATCACCCGGGCGCCGTCGTCCACGGCCTCCGTCAGCAGGTCCATCGTGTGCCCGATGAGCGGGTGCGGGATATCCTCGACGCGTCGGCCGGGCACCTCGTCGGCCGAGTAGAACGAGCCGTCGAGGAGGCTCGCGTCCACCGACCGCACGATGTCCGCGACAGGGTACTGCCACGCCTCCCACCGATCGATGTCCGGGAGGTACAGCACCGACCCACCCGGTCCGCGAAAGACCCAGCCCACCGTGTCGGAGAACTCGGGACGGTGCGGGACCGGAATCATGCGCGCGGACAGCCGGTCGTCGACGGGGAACTCTCGATCGACCGGGACGTCGGGGAACACCAACCGCCCCTCGTCGACCATGAGGCTCCACGGACCGTTGGTCGACAGGTACGCCCGCATGGACGGCGTGCAGTAGATCGACGTCTCCTGCATCCCGACGCCTTCGCGTCCCAGGAGCGCGAGACCCAGGTAGTGCCCGATATGCGCGTGGGTGAGGAAGATCCCGTCGAACGGACGACGGTTCCTTGCGCGGTCGCGGAAGCCCTGCTCCGGTATCAAATCGACCTGCCGGGTGATGTCCGGCGACGCGTCGACCAGATAGTACCTGTCGCGATCGGGCGAGACGAGCGCAAGCGACGTGACGTAGCTGGGCTCGGCACGCGCGCGCTCGCAGCGCGGCGTATAGCAACTCAACTGTGGGACGCCGCCG
>JBDHIW010000178.1:0-4690 GCA_039587215.1 Gemmatimonadota bacterium
ACGTCATTCGCGAAGGCCCAGAACTGGGCCACGATCATGAGGTTGAAGATCCCGACCCAGAGGAAGAACGGGACACCCAGCGGGACATCCAAGCGGGCCAGCGCGAAGAATAGGCCCAGGCAGCCGACGAAGAAGAGCGTGACCCCGTTGATGAGACGTCGCCGGGGCAGGCGAGCCGCGAGCGCTCCGTACAGCGGAACCGCGCCGAGCAGGAGGAGCGCCTGTCCGGCGTTGGAGTAGCTGCGGACTTCGGCTCCGCCCCCGGCGATGATCAGCGGTTCCCGCAGCACCTTGAGGATGTAGTACGCGGTCAGGATGATGAAGACGTTGGCGCAGAGCAGCAGCGCGGTGACCGACTCTCCTCCGCGCACGTCGGTAAAGAGGCGCAGCACGCGGTCCAGCGGGGTCACGCGGCGGTCGGTCATACGTTGCCGGCGGTATGTAGGTGGACGTCGGGCACCATGCCGTAAGGTAGCGCGGCCCGATGCCGGATGGCGCACATACGGATCTGTCCGTCGCCGTCCGGGGCCCGGGCGTCACCGTCTCCCGTGTGCGGCGTCCATGTCATGACGTGAACGGGTCGGGCCTCATGCCGTGGCAGGGGCCGCGGCGCCGACCAGCTGCGGTACCGAGGCGCGTGCCGGCGAGTCGGGGGCGTGCGTGCGCCACCACTGGCGCGCCCGTTCCTCGGACCAAAGGGCCGGGAGCGGAACCGCATCGAGCCGCCGCACGAGATCCGCCCCGTCCCGAGGACGATCCTCGGGCGCCTTCGCGAGGCACGCGAGGACGAGCGCATCGAGTTCGGGCGGAACGGGAAGCTCGGACCGCTGGGAGGGTGCGGCCGGCGTTCCGTCGATCTGACGGTGCATCATCGTCATGGCGCTGTCGGCATCGAACACCAGTTGGCCGGTGAGGAGCCAGAACGCGACGCACCCGAGCGAGTACACGTCGGCGCGTGCGTCGATGTCGTCGCCGAGCGCCACCTCCGGTGCCATGAACGCCGGCGTGCCGGTCGCCACCTGTGGGGCCGTGAGCGTAATCTCTTCGCGCTCCCGCGAGGCCTTCACGAGTCCGAAGTCCAGTACTTTCACGAAGTCGACCGCGAGCCCCGCGCGCGTCGCGTAGATGTTCGACGGCTTCACGTCGCGGTGAATGAGTCCCCGCTGGTGCGCCTCCCCGAGCGAGAGCGCGGCCTGGGGGAGGAAGTGGACGGCCCGTTCGGCCGGAAGCGGGCCGAACTGCTCGACCATCGACTCGAGATCGAGCCCCTCCAGGAGCTCCATCACGTAGTAGAACGACCCGTCGTCCGTGACGCCGAAGTCGTACAGCTCGATGGTGTGGGGCGACCGCAGCTCCGCGGCGGCGCTCGCCTCGCGCCGGAAGCGCTCGAGCATCACCGACCGCGCGCCCGCCTCGCTGGCCCCGAGCACTTCTCCGCGGATCAGTTTGATGGCTGCCGGGCGTGCCAGGAGCCGGTGCGTCGCGTGATGCACCTCGCCCATGCCGCCGCGACTGATGAGGTCGCCGAGTTGGTATGCCCCGAGTTCGCGCTCGGCGGAGACCTGGCGTCCGAGCGTGCGGATGATGTGGGCCGGCAGCATGGCGAGGAAGGCGCTGACGTACGTGGGGAAGAGGACCCACACGTACTGCAGACCCTCGTACGGGACGGGCGCGCCTCGGGCGTGCGCGATGGCGATCCCCACCGGGTCCATCGATGCGGCCAACAGCGACGCGGCCAGAATACGCCGCGGCGTGTGCGGAGCGATGGACGGGTAGACGAGGATGATCAGCACGAGCCACGAGATCCCGCTCACGTGCGGCGGTGGTACCCACCATTGCAGCAAGGCCGCCAGGAACGACTGGAGCACCACGAATCCCAGCCCGACGTCCAGTAGCAGCAGGGGGCGCTCGTGGAGCTGCCTGGCCACGAACAGCATGCCGATGCCCGTGGCGAGCCCTGCGCCGGCAATCAGGTTCCCGGGCATCGGGAACGCCTCGGCGCCCACCGGGGGGCCCATGGCGCCCCACCGCACGACCACGTTGTTGATGAGCAGCGCGACTGCCCACAGGAAGACGAATACGAGTGCCGCTACTCCCACGCGGCGGCACGAGTCGGCCAGCAGGTCCCCAGGGAGGGATCCCGGCGACGACGACGTGGAGGTCGTCAGCTTGCGAACGAGTGCGTCGGGCAGCGTCATGATGGTTCCTGGCTATGCTAACGCATCGAGACGTGGTCCGGTTTCCCCATTGCGTGGGTCAGAACGCGAACCCCGCCTGCACGTAGATGCCGAGACGATCGGAACTCTGCGCTGCCGAGATGCTGAGCGTGCCTGACGGATCGATGAAGGACAGCCAAATCCCACCGCCGAACGCCGTATGCAGCGTGTTTGACGACTCACCGTCGACGAAGACCCGTCCGGCATCCGCCAGTCCATGTATACCGAACTCCCCTGGAAGCACCACGAACATGCGGGCGAGCCGGAGGCGCAGCTCCGCCGAGCCCCACGCGGCGGCCTCGCCGGCGAATCGGTTGGCCCGGCCCAGCCGGACCGTCTCGGCGCCACCGAGGAACACCGCATCGAAGTACGGGAAGGTGCCGAACACCTTCGCGCCACCGGCACGGAGCGCCAGAGTCGGACGGAGCGGGGCGCGGCGTGCCGTGAGGTACCCTGCCGCGACGCCGCGCACCATGCCGTACGCGCCGCTGTCGACCGAGAACTGCGGGAATACGTAGGTGCCTTCCACCTCGAGCAGGACCCCGCGGGTCGCCGCAACGGCACGGTCGCGAAGGTCCAGCGTTACGCGGCCGGCGACCCCGAGTGACCAGAAGCGATCGGTGCCGTAGATGTTGGGGAACTGGTCCGTGAGCAGCGTGCCGGGCCGGCGGAGCGTGTTCGTGTACTTGTAGCGGGCACCGAGCGCGATTTCAGAACTCCGGCCGAAGCCCAGGACGAAGTCGGAGCGCACACCGATCTGCACCTGATCGACGCGATACGCGTCCTTCCCCTGATCGGCACTGGTCTCGTTCCCGAATCCGTGGAAGCGGATGACCCTCAGGCCCGTGGCGTCGCCCTCGCCTTCCCAACGCAGGCGTGAGTTGGAGAAGTAGAACGTCCCCAGCAGCCCGCCCGACCCCGTGCGCTCCGCGGGCGCATAGCCGCCACGGACCACCACGCGTGACGCATACGGGTGGAAACGGAACCCGTAGTCGATGATCTCGACGCTGCCCCCGATCCACGGTCCGATTTCTGGACTGTACGACGCCATGGGGAGTGGGAGCCAGCGGCGCCCCCAGTCTCGGGCAGGCCGCCCTCGCGGTCGGGGCGCGACGTACGGCCGACGGTCGATCAGGACGCGATACCGCGCCGTCACGCGATCCTGGGCGTCGCCGTAGAATCGCGTCGGGCGGTACTTGGCGGAGTCCACCAGGACGTCGCGGCCCGCTCCCGCGACGACGCGCAGGTCGGTGCCCACGCCGGGACCCCGTACGACCACGCTGTCGTCGCCACCGAGGAGGTGCAAGCGAACCTGCCCCGTCTCGCCGCGCGCGAACCGGCGGTGGAGATACGGCGCCGCTCCCGCCCGCCGCTCGCGGATCGTCACGTCCACCGAGCCGTCCTGCTCGTAGGTCACGGTCGCGAGCTCCGGCGCATCGGTCCCGTAGAGTTCTGCCTCGCGGTTCAGCAATCGGTAGAAATGGCGGGCGGCACCGTCGAGCCCGTCGCGCCGGGCCTTGAGGGCATCGGCCATGCGCGCCGAATCGAGCGGTCCGTACACGGCCGGCACGCGTCCCACCGCTGCATCGATCACGGCGTCGGTGAGCTTCGCCTGCATGTCCGCGACGATGCGCTCCCACGTCGACCACGGCACGGTCGGCAGGATGATCCGGTCGTACTCACGCCCGTTCCAGTTGAGACCGGAGATGCTCGGGTAGTCCGGCCCGAACTTGATGAGTTCCGGTGCCTGCCAGCGTGCGAGGGCCAGCAGGATCCCGTCGTACCGCGTGAACGCCTGGTCCCGATCTTCGGGAATCGTCGTCCACCGAATCGCCGAGTCGTCGTCGTCGAATCGTCCCCAGTTCCACTGATCGGCGTGGCGGTCCCAGTCGCCGATCAGGTTGTCGAACAGCCGCGCGCGGAGGAAGGACGCGGCATCTATCCGTTCGCGCGGGTGCGCCCGAATGCGCGGAAGGATGTCCCGTCCGTGGATGATCTCGGTGGCGTTCGCAAACGGCTGCAACTCGGGGTCCGTGATCATCCGGCGCTCGATGAACCCCAGGACACCTGCCAGACGGTCGCGGAACCTCCCGAACGCGGCGTGATTCGGCAGCGCCACCAGGCGCGGCTCGGAGTGCAGGATACCCACCGCCTCCATGAGCGGCGCGGTGATGGCCGTCCCGGTCGGGTGTGCGGAGCTGATCTGGTCCTGCAGGATGTCTTGGATGAACGTCGCGCGGAGCTCCGCCAACTCCTCGGGGAAGATGTCGGGCTCCTTGTCGATCGATCGGAAGCCGTATTCGTATCCGTCCGGAGCGCGAAACCGCACGGAGAGCGTCTGCCGACCGACGGAGCGACCCGGCGGGGCATCCGGGTCCCGGAGGTCGTAGATCGTCCCGTCGATCACCGCGGTGGTCGGGCTCAGGCCCCCAGCGAACCGATCGACATCGAGCACCGGGGCCGTGATGGGAACG
>JBDHIW010000179.1:0-7891 GCA_039587215.1 Gemmatimonadota bacterium
GATGTCGATCTCCCCACAGCGGGGCCAGCCGACGAGATCCTGATTGGCCCCGAGCATCCAGAACGCCGGCCACATGCCGACCTCGCCGGGCTGGCGGATGCGCGCCTCGAATCGACCGTATCGAAAATCCTTCTTGCCCTTCGTGATGAGGCGGGCAGACGTATGTTCGCGATGCTCGAACTGCTCACGGCGTGCCTCGATCACGAGGTGACCATTCTCGACCCACGCGTTCGCTCCCGGGTCGTCGTCGATCCGGTCCGTGTAGTACTGAAGTTCGTTGTTGAACGGGTCCGGCATCACCTCGGGCGTCCACACCGTGAGGTCGATCTCCGTTCCGGAGAACTCGTCCGCCCACACCAACTCCCACGACAGCTCCGGGGGAGGGTTCTGGTCTCCCGGGGGCTCGGTCGTCACCCCCGCGGCACATCCAGCCACGCCCGCCGCCGCGAAGCCGAGCACTAGCCAGCGATATCGCATCCGTTCGCCTCGATCGTTGGTCAACCCGTTCTGCGCAGGCCCACGCACCCCCACGGGACCCCGCACCAATCTACCGCCGGCCCATCTCGTCGATCGGTACGGGCGGCGTCAACAAGTTACCCACCCGGGCGACGACGAGTTCCCGCGGCACGTCGAACCGCGCCCGTCCGGCGATCGCATGCGCCGACGCCCCGATCTGCACGTCGTAGGCCCCCGCCTCGGTCACCCAGGCGCCGCGCGCCGTGTCGAACGAGGCGAGATCGGCGGCCGTCAGGACCATGGTGACGCGCTCCGACTCGCCCGGGCGCAGCATGCCCGTCTTCGCGAAGGCTCGAAGTTCGCGCGCGGGCTTCTCGAGTGTCTCCCCCGGGGCACGCACGTAGAGCTGGACCACCTCACGACCCGCGACCTTCCCGGCGTTCGTGACCTCCACCGTCACCGCGATCTCTCCGTCGAGCGACGCCGCCGAAAGCGATGGGGCCCCGTGCGTGAAGGTCGTGTAGGACAACCCGTACCCGAAGGGATAGGCAGCGGGGACCCCGAACGTCTCGTGATGCCGGTAGCCCACGAAGATCCCTTCCTCGTACCGGACCTCGGTGGGGCGTCCGATCAGGGGTGACCCCTGCTCGTTCTCGAACCCCGGCAGTACGTCACCCGGGAAGTTTGCCGCGGAGGACACGTCGGCATACCGCATCGGGAACGTCATCGGCAGGCGCCCCGACGGATTGACCCGTCCCGTCACGACGTCGGCAATGGCATTCCCCGCCTCCTGGCCCGGCTGCCACGCCAGCAGAATGGCGTCGACCTGATGGCGCCAACTCGCGACTTCCACGACGCCCGCGATGTTCAGCACGACGACGACACGCTTCCCGGCCGCGTGAAAGGCCGTCGATGCTGCGTCGATCATGGACCGCTCACCCTCCGTCAGGAGGAAGTCCGCTTCCTCCTCACGATCCCGGAACTCCCCCGCGTTGCGCCCGACGACGATCACGGCGACGTCCGCCGAGCCCGCGAGCGTCGCGATCCGCTCCGCCGATACCTCGAACTCCGCGATGGGGGGCGGTGGGAGGAACACGATCGGGGACGGCGGTCGCTCGGCCTTCGCGCGCTCGATGTACGCGCGATAGTCGTCGCGCAGATCCGGCTCGATCGTCAAGCCCAGCGTAGCGAGACCCTGGTCCACCCCGACGACGTACGCCTCGTTGACATCGCCGCTACCGGTGCCGCCGACCCACGGGTCGTACGCTGCGTTCCCGAAGAGCGCGACCGTGCCCGTCGCGGGCAACGGCAGAGCGCCGCCCTCGTTCTCGAGGAGGACCATGCCCTCCCCCGCCACCCGCCTCGCGAGCGCCGCGTGCGCCTCGAGGTCCGGCCGGTCCGAATACGGGTAGTCGTCGAACGCCGGCGACTGCAGGACGATCTTCAAGACCCGCGTCACGTTGGCATCGAGCTGCGCCTCACTCAGTGCCCCTGCCGCCACCGCCGCCACGATCGCGTCGGTCTGCGCCAGGAACCCCGGCATCAGCATGTCGTTGCCGGCCTTCATCATCGCGACCGGATCGATGCCCCCGAACCAGTCGGTCACGACGAACCCCGTGAAGCCCCACTCGTTCCGGAGGATGCCCGTGAGGAGGTCGCGACTCTCGGGGGCGTGCGTGCCGTTGATGAAGTTGTAGGCCGTCATGACCGCCCACGGCTGCGAGCGGCGCACGACCATCTCGAACCCCTTGAGGTAGATCTCCCGCAACGCGCGTTCGCTGACCAGGCTGTTCGACCGCATGCGGTTGAACTCCTGGTTGTTCGCGACAAAGTGCTTGGGCGCGGTGCCGACCCCTTCGGACTGCACGCCGGCAACGAACGCCGCCGCCATCGAGCCCGACAACAGGGGATCCTCGGAGTAGTACTCGAAGTTGCGCCCCCCAAGCGGATTCCGGTGGATGTTCATGCCCGGCGCAAGCAGGATGTCGACGCCGTACTCCCGCACCTCGCGCCCGAACGCCTTCCCCACCATACGGACCATCGCCGTGTCCCACGACGAGGCCATGAGGGTCGCCACCGGGAAGGCGGTGGCAAAGTACGTCTGCGACTCGTCGCCCTCGCGGACCGGGGCGATCCGGAGTCCTGCCGGTCCGTCGGCCAGTGTGAGCGACGGAATGCCGAGCCGCGGGATGGCATGGGTACGGCCCGCCGCTCCGGGCACCTTCTCGGGCACCGCAGCGTCCGCAGGATCGATGGGGGGCAGTATCGGCAGGTCCAGGTTCATGCCCATCCCGACGAGGAGCGACACCTTCTCCTCGAGGGTCATCGCGGCGACGACGTCCGCGAGCGGACTGATCCCCAGCCGGGGCACGTGATGCTGAGCCATGACGACTCCGGTCGCGGACGCGCTAAAGACCGAAACGAAGAGACCCGCGCGCAGGAACGCACGAGTGGTCGCAAGACGGCTGGAGGCCATGGGATCGGCTCCTCGAGGGTGGGGGTGTCTCGGATCGAGCCCAGCGCGCCACACGAGACGCACGGGCAGGTCGACTATGGTACGGCGGAAACCTGTGAAGGGGAGGACAATCGGATATGAAGACCGTTTGCATCCGCCCATCTTCCCTGGCACCCTCGTCGCACTCCCCCGACGATCGTACCTTACGAGACCATGACACACGACGACACGGAGCACCTCTCCGCCGCGCTCGCCGAGCGCTATCGTATCGAGCGCCACCTCGGCGAAGGCGGCATGGCCACGGTCTACCTCGCCCAGGACCTCAAGCACGAACGGCACGTCGCGCTCAAGGTCCTGAAGCCCGAGCTTGCCGCCGTCCTCGGCGCCGATCGGTTCGTGCAGGAGATCAAGACCACTGCGAGCCTTCAGCACCCGAACATCCTGCCCCTCTTCGATTCGGGCGAGGCCGAGGGAGTGCTGTACTACGTGATGCCCTACATCGAGGGCGAGACCCTGCGGGACCGCCTGACGCGGGAAACGCAGCTCGGCATCGACGACGCCGTGAAGATCGCGGTCGAAATTGCCGAAGCGCTCGAGGCGGCACACCAGCAGGGGGTGATCCACCGAGACATCAAGCCGGAGAACATCCTGCTGCACGGCGGGCGGCCAATGGTGGCGGATTTCGGCATCGCACTGGCCGTGAGCGCGGCAGCGGGCGGCCGGATGACCGAAACGGGGCTGAGCCTCGGGACGCCACACTACATGAGCCCCGAGCAGGCCACGGCCGAAAAGGAAATCACCGCCCGCTCGGACGTCTACTCGCTGGCGAGCGTGCTGTACGAGATGCTGACGGGCACGCCCCCGCACCTCGGGGGCTCGGCCCAGCAGATCATCATGAAGATCATCACGGAGGAGGCGGCGCCGGTCACGACACTCCGCAAGACCGTCCCGCCTCATGTTGCCGCCACGGTGGCACGGGCACTGGAGCGCCTCCCGGCGGACCGATTCGAGACGGCCCGCGCGTTCGCCGATGCGCTGACGAACCCGACGCTGGCGCCCTCGCTGCCCCAGATGGCGGCAGCCGGGAGGCCCGGAGTGGCCGCCCGGTCTGGGCGATTCGCAGCCGTGACCGCCGTTGCCGCCGTTGCGACGATACTCGCCGTGTGGGGATGGCTGCGACCGAGCGCCGGGGACGCTGGTCGGACGGCGGTCGAGTTCTACCTCGACGCCCCCGACTCGACCGCGACGCTCACGACGGTCATATCGTCGCCGGACGGGAATCGTCTCGTCGCCGAAGTCGCCGCCGACGACGGTACGCTCCTCTACCAGCGCACGCTCGACGAACGCGATTGGCGACCGATCCCGGGCACCGAAGGTGCGCAGACTCCGTTCTTCTCTCACGACGGCGCCTGGGTCGGCTTCGTGAGCGTCTCGGACGAACAGCTCAAGCGCGTCCCGGTAGCGGGGGGCGCACCACAGGTCATCACCGGCGCGCGGCGCGGCGAGGTCGATCCCACCACCATCGGGCACGTGGCTTGGGGGCCGAACGACACGTTGGTGTTCTCGGCCGCGGACCACGAGTACGGCTGGCCCGCCCTCTTTCGCATCGCAGCCGAAGGCGGGGTGCCGGAGCGACTCACCGCACCGGGAACGCGGAATGCACTGCACGTCGGACCGACGCTCGTCGATGGCACCGACTTCGTGCTCTTCATGGAGGGCGCGCCAAACACCGATCCAAAGCTCATGGCGCTGGATCTCCGATCCGGCGACGCCACCCCCGACAGGGTGCTCGTGAAGCAGCGGTTCGACCCGAAGGCGCCGGCCCGCGAGGGACCGACCCAACGGATTGCCGACAATGTCGCGCTGTCGAACAACGGATTCTGGGCCTTGTTCACGATCTCGGCGGGCGGCACCCTCATCTACGCGCAGGGCGCAACCGGCGACGAGTTGATGGTGGTTTCGCGAGACGGGCGTGGCCAGCGACTCCTGTCTGGACCGCGGTTGGTCCACCCGCGGTTTTCACCGTCCGGTGACCGGATCGCCTTCGTCCGAGGCGAGTTCGGTGACGTCGGCGACCTTTGGGTCTACGCGATGGCGGGCGGCACGGCGCAACGCCTCGGCTTTGGGGGCCCGGTCGCCGATCCCGCGTGGTCCACGGATGGCCGTTCGCTCGGGTTCTCGCTGGTCGGACAGGACGACGACACCCCGTCGACGCTCTGGCGGCGGCTGGCCAACGGCACGGGAACGCCGGAGCTGCTCCTGGCCGCCGAGCCATCCGGCAGCACGATGCAAGACAACGTGTGGCAGATGGCCTTCGTGCCCGGCGACCGGGAGATCGTCTTCCGGCGTCAGCGTGTCGCGCCGGGCGCTCCCGACGCCGGCGACGTGTGGCGCGCGCCGCTCGACGGCGGCGCCCCCGAACCGCTGTTCGAGACCTCCGCCCTCGAGGAGCATGCCGTCGTGGCTCCCGACGGCCGCTGGCTCGCATACACCTCGGACGAAACGGGCACGCAGGAGGTCTACATCCGCTCGTACCCCGATATGGGGCCCCGAACCCTGGTCTCGTTGGGGGGAGGCGCGTTCCCCGTGTGGTCCCAGGACGGCACCGAGCTCTTCTACTGGGCACGGAGCGGGAACTGGCTCGTGTCGGCGTCCCTGCAACTCGACGGCGCCAGCGCGACCGTCGTCGATCGCACGAGGCTGTTCCGGAGCGGCCGGTTCCGAAATCAAGCCAACCGCAACTACGACGCACACCCGAACGGACAAGAGTTCGTCATGGTTGGCGGCCTCCCCTCCCAGATCGTGGTCCGGGTCAACGCGCTCGACCCGTAAGGCCGTACGCGTGACCGCGGGCGGAGTCACCATCCGCCCGAACAGTGCACGTCGGTCCAGCCTCGAGTGGTCTGCCGCTCGGCCGGCGGTTAAGCTAGATCCATCGAGTCACGGCCCGTCACCCCGCACTGACCCGGAGGCTTCTCATGGCGTGGTCGCCCTTCCTCGCCGCGCTCGCACTCGTCATTGCACCCCCTGCCCCTCCGCAGGACGGGCTCCACGTCGGTTTCGGCGCCGCAGACATCACGCCCGATCTGGGCCGGCACGTCGCCTGGATGGCGGGGTATCGCAACGACTACCGTGCCACCGGCGTGCACGACCCACTGTGGGCGCGCGCGGTCGTGCTGGACGACGGGGCCAATAGAATCGCACTCGTGTCCGTCGATCTCGTCGGGCTCCAGCGAGATGCCGTGGAGCGGGTGCGCGCGCAGCTGCCCGACTACCTCCACGTGCTCGTCTCGAGCACGCACACGCACGAGGGCCCGGACGTCATCGGACTGTGGGGGCCGTCGCCGGCCGAGTCCGGCGTCGACACGGCCTACGTGAGCTTCGTGGTCGAGCGCGTCGTGGCCGCGGTGCGGGCCGCCGAGTCCGACGTGGCGGCCGCCTCAGCGGTCTACGGCACCGCCGAGGCCCCCGCCCATCTGATCCGCGACTCGCGGCTGCCCGTCGCGCGCGACTCCATCGTCCGCGTGCTTCGCTTCGACGACGCATCCGGGGAGCCCCGCGGCCTACTCGTGCAGTTCAGCAACCACCCGGAAAGTCTCGGTGCCGAGAACCCGCTCATCACGGCGGACTTCCCGTACTACACGATCCAAGCGCTCGAAGCGCGCTACGGGGTGCCGGTGGCCTACTTCAGCGGGGCCATCGGCGGGCTCATGACGCATCCGGAGACGTTCACCGCGCCGGACGGCACCGTGCACGAGAGCGGGACCTGGGACTATGCGGCCGCCTACGGCGATGCCGTCGCGCGTGTCGTCGACGACGCGGTCGCCGACGCCGACCCCATCACGCTCACACCGCTCGCGGCCTACGCCACCCCTGTCTTCATTCCGCTCGCCAATCCGGGATACCGGATGGGCCGCGCACTCGGCGTGCTGAACCGCGACGCGTACACCTGGCTCGGTCGGGCCGACAGCGCCGGCCCGTCGGTGCCGCCATCCCAGGTGGAGGGCGCCATCGCCATCGAGACCGAGGTGACCTATCTGCGCGCCGGCGAGTTGCACGTGGCCGGGATCCCCGGGGAGCTCTATCCCGAGCTCGTCTACGGCACCTACCAGTCCCCGCCGGAACCGCACGCCGATTTTCCGGACGCGCCGCTCGAGCCGACGGTCATGGAGGCTCTGCCCGACGCAAAGATGCTGATCCTGGGTCTCGCCAACGACGAGGTGGGCTACATCATCCCCAAGCGGCAGTGGGACGACGAAGCGCCCTACGCCTACGGGTTCGACGACGGTCAGTACGGTGAGCGGAACAGCGTGGGTCCGGACGTCGCCGCACTACTCATGGAAGCACTGCGGGGGCTGGTGCGGGAGGCCTCGACCCCCTAGCGCTCCCCCGCACCCGAGAGTGCGGTCAGTCCTCTCGGGTGCCGACCCCCCACAGCGCGTCGCCCAGTGCGCGCATTTCGAAGCGGTCGGCACGCCCCTCCAACGGAGTGAACTCGAACACGAGGTCCATCACGATGTCGAAGATCTCGCCGTTTTCGAGTTCGACGGGCGCAAACATGCCGGCACCGAGGGACAGCAGCCAGATCGACTGAAGGCGAGGATTCGGCGCCGACGCCCAAGTGGCAGTGAGCCGACTCCCATCGTACCCGACCTCGAAATCGACGTCGCCGTCGCCCAGCGGAGGTCGGAGATTCAGGCGATACGAACCGACGAATCGCTCCGCGAAGTCCGACCCCACCTCGACCGGCCTCGACGGCGGCACGCGAACGTCGAACGTCACGTGCATCCGCTCCCACGCCATCTGCAGGGTGGTCCCCGTCGGCCGCACCTCGGGAAACGACCACGTCAGCACCTCGACGTGACGGTCATGGGACTGCGGCTGAATCGCGAAGCGCACCTGCTCGTCGGATACGGGCGGTGCGAAGAGGTGGAAGCGCCTGGGCTCCGGGTCGAGAATGGCCGTCCACCCGGACTCCTC
>JBDHIW010000180.1:0-6602 GCA_039587215.1 Gemmatimonadota bacterium
CGACGCCGTACGTGGCCATGGGCTACGAGATGAGCCAGGACTTCCACGAGCGCACACGCCTCATGGCGGTCGCGCAGTGGATCGGTCAGTGGGCGTGGGTCATCGTTCCGTGGTTCTGGCCGCTGCTGTACAACCCCGAACTCTTCGAGTCGGCGGCGGCCGGCGCCCGTACCCTGGGGCTCTGGGTGGGGCTCGGGTGCATGGGGTTGGCGATGGTGCCGGCGATCTTCGTGCGCAGCGCGCCGACCACCGAGGACGACAACCTCCAAGAGCTGAGCCGTGCGAATCTCGAGGCCAATCTTGCCACGTTCCTGACCGGGTTCGCGGCCGTCTTCCGCTGTGCACCGTTCAGGAAGCTCTGTGTCGCCACGTTCCTGGTGTTCAATGCCTTCAACATGGTGGCGGCGTTTTCGTTCTTCATCATCGTGTATCACTTGTTCGACGGCGATGCGGGCGTCGCCGGCAACTGGCCGGCCTGGTTCGGCACGGTGAGCGCGCTCTGTACCACGTTTCTCGTGATCCCCGTCATCACGTTCCTGTCCCAGCGTTTCGGCAAGCGGACCGCCTTCTTGGTGTCGCAGTCGGTGTCGGTCGTCGGGTACGTCCTCTTCTGGTGGACCTTCCGGCCGGGCATGCCGCTGCTTATGCTCGCGCCCATCCCGCTCTTCGCTTTCGGCATCGGCGGTCTCTTCACGCTGATGACCTCGATGACGGCGGACGTGTGCGACTTGGACGAACTCGACACGGGCGCGCGCCGTGAGGGCACGTTCGGGGCGATCTACTGGTGGATGGTGAAGTTCGGACTGGCGTTCGCCGGGCTCTTGAGCGGGCTCATCATGAGCGTCGTCGGCTTCACGCCCGACGCTGCCTCCCAGCCGGCCGGGGCCGTGGACGGTATGCGGATCGCCTACAGTCTCGTACCGATCACGGGTGCGCTGCTTGCGATCTGGATCATGCGAGACTACGACCTGACGGAAGCGCGGGCCAACGAGATTCGGACCGAGTTGGAGCGCCGCCGCGGGAAGCGGAAGGTCTTCTAGCGCGGACGCGAGGGCGGGCCGCCGGGGCGGCCCGCGGCATCGCTGCGGCTACTCGGTCGCTTGGCGGTACACGCGCACGTAATCGACCAGCATGCGCTGCGGAAACACGCTGTCGTCGATCGGGCCGCCGGCGCGGCCCCAGGCGCCCCCGACCGCAACGTTCATGATCAGGTGGAATGCCCGGTCGAACGGCCACTCCTCCCATCCTTTGTGCTCGTTCACGTACGTGAAGTAGCGCGTGCCGTCGACGAAGGCGTCGATGCGCTCGGGCGTCCACTCCAGCGCGTACACCCTGAACGAGTCGTCGACGTCGTCCAGCAGGATGCGTCCTTTCCGCTGCTCCCAGACCAGCCAGAAGTACGCGCGCGTGTGCACGGTGGCGTGGACGTGGTTCATCTGGTAGCCGACGTGCTCCATGATGTCGATCTCGCCGGAGTTGGGCCACGCGTCGCAGTCGGGATTGCCTTGCCACTCCCCGGCGTCACAGGTTGTCGCGTAGGCAAACGGGTCGCTCGGCAGCATCCAGATGGCGGGCCACGTTCCCTGGCCGCGCGGGAGCTTCGCCCGGATCTCGAACCGACCGTAAAGGAAGTCGCCCTTCCCGGCGGAGTGCAGGCGGCCTGAGGTGTACGCGGCGCCCTCGTAGTCTTCCTTGTGCGCCTCGATCACCAACATGCCGTCTTCGATCCGCAGGTTCTCGGGCCGCGGCGTGTAGGCCTGGTCTTCGTCGTTGACCTTCCGTGCCGGCCACACGTTGGGGCTCCACTTCGCGGTGTCGACCGCGTCGCCGTCGAACTCGTCGCTCCAGACGAGTTCCCACGACGCGTCGGCCGGCACCGCCCGGCGCACGACCAGGGCGCTGAGCACGGGTTCGCGTGCGGACGCCTCGAAGGTGATGTTCAGCTCGCCGTCGGCCACCGTCACGTTCGGCGCGGTGACGGTCAGCGCGGATTCGACCCGGCCGTCGCGGAACACCATCACGTCGAGGTCATCGATGACCCGCTCGCCCTCGGCAAAGGCATCGAACAGTCGTTCACCGCCTCCGATCTGCTCGGGTTCCGCGAAGTGGAACGTGAGGTGGTACGTGCCGTTGGCGATGGGGCGGTCGATCCGGACGTCGCCTTCGCGGTAGGTCGTGTAGACGGGGGAGGCCGGCGACCCGCGCGCGGGCACCATCTCGCCCAGCCGTCCGCCCGTCACCGACGTCTCGGCATCGTAGTGGGTGTCGTCGGCGCCGTGATAGGCGGGGCCGCCCACATTGACGGCCCAGACGAACTCCGCTTCAGGGGGCGCCGGGGCGCACCCGACCATCAAAGCCGCGGCACAACCCAACAGGGTTGGGTTCCCGAGTCCGGTTGTCGATCCGCACGTCATCACGTCGACCTCTTGGGCTGCGAGGCTGGGCCTCAGTTCAGAAGGACCGTCTGGACGGCGCTCGCGGCGATCGACGCGTCGACCTGCCGCCCGCCGATCGTCAGCGAGTAATCGACGGGCGCGTCCGCTTGGTTCAACAGGGCCACGGCGATGCTCCCGTCCACGTTGCGGAAGGCGGTGACCATGAGCCCGTCCGGGTGCTCCGTGACGCCGATGCGCACCGCGTCTGGCCGGATGTACTTGCTGAACTGGGCGAGCACGTAGTAGAGCGGGGTGTAGTAGACCTCGTCGGTCTCGGGCTTGGCGATGACCGGGGCGATGCACCAGTTGCTGGCGTGGTTCGGGCCGCCCTGCGTGTCCAGCACCATGTTCCAGTCGATCCAGCCCACCAGCCAGCTATTGAGCCCGCCGATGATGTCCCGCGCGTAACGGAAGGTGGGCGCATACTTGGGGTGCAGCGGCTTGTCTTCCTCGGGCGCCCAGTCATATCCCCAGTCGGTTGCCTCACGTCGCCAGTACCAGTCGTCATCCTGCCACACCGGGATCTCGGAGTCGATGGTGCCCTCGGTATGGAGGATCGCCTTGTCAGGATACCGGTCGTGCACCGCGTTGAGCGCGTCGGGGTACCAGTCGACGGTGCTGCTGTACCAGTGGACCGCGGTGCCCCATGTGTACTTCGCCGCGTCCGGATCGCCGAGAATGATGTCGGCCCACTCTTCGACGTGATCTCGGTTCTGGTCATAGACGAGGATCTTGGCGTCGATGCCGTCCTGCTCGAACCGCGGGCCGAGGTGATTCTTGAGAAAGTCCGCCATGGACGCCGGCGAGAAGATCATACTCTCCCAGTTCGCCCCGTTGCCCAGAGGCTCGTTCTCGATCGTCACGCCCCAGATGTCGATTCCTTCTGCCTCGTATGCCCGGATGTATTTCGTGAAGTAGAGCGCCCACGTCGGGTACCACTGCGGCTCGAGCGCGCCGTCGTTCCAGGCGTTGTTGTCCTTCATCCACGGAGGCGCCGTCCAGGGCGAGGCGACGATACGAAAGCCCGACGTGGAGACGGCGGCGGCGTCCTGGATGAGCGGCACGATGTCGTCGAGGTCTTCCTCGATCGTGAAGTGCTCGAGCAGCGAGTCGCCCGGCACTTCGGCGTAGGCGTAGTTCCGCAGCGAGAAGTCGGAGCTGTTGATGTGCGTTCGCGTGAGCGTGTAGTCGGCGCCGCTCGGGCCGAAGTAGGCGGCGATGACCTCGTCGCGACGGGCGGCCGACAGCTGGCTCAGCACGTACGCGGTCGATTCCGTAAACGACCCGCCGAACCCCAGCACGGTCTGGTACTCGGCGGACGGGTCGAGCGCGATGACGGGCCGCCCGGCGTCGCGCGCGTCTCCGAACTCCAGCGTCGCGATCTCGGCGAGCTGGTCGCCGCTCCGGGACGTCTGCACGACCGTCGCGGTCGTCGGTGCAGGGTGCGTGTCGCCGCCGGCGCACCCGAGTGCGGCAATCGGCAGGAGGAGGAGAACCACCCGTCCGTCGATCGTCATCAGACCCATCTCCTTGTTGCGTGAACGGTCACGCCGGCGTCATGCCGGCCGCGTCCCGAGCTCCGTCTCCAGCTGCTCCAACGACCGTCCCTTGGTCTCCGGTACCACCCGCATCACGAAGGCGAGCCCGACAGCCGCGAACAGCCCGTAGAGAAAGAACGTCATGGCGCTTCCCAGGGTCGCGAGCTCCCACGGGAAGACGAGCTGCACCCCGAAGCTGACGCCCGAGTTGATCAAGCCTACGAAGGAGATCGCGATGCCGCGAATCCGGTTGGGGAACAGCTCCGAGAACAGCACCCACATGACGGGCCCGAGGGAGACCGCGAAGGCCGCCACGAAGCCCAGGACGCCGAAGAGGACCAGCCAGGGGTTCATCGTGATGGCGGCGTTGATGAAGGCGGACTCGTACTGCGTGGCGGCGCCTTCGCCGAGCGCGTTCTGCAGTGCCGCCTTGAACGCGACGTCGTTGTCGAACGTAACGTCGCGCAGTTCGGCCACGGCGGGGGTGCTCGCTTCGGCGGGGAGCGTCGCGATGGCCTCGTCCGTGAGCGTATAGCTGGCAGTGGAGAAGCCGTAGGCCAGCAGGAACATGGATACCGCGATACCCGTGAGCCCGAGCGTGAGGAGTGGCTTCCGTCCCACCCGGTCGATGATCGCCATGGCGACGACAGTGAAGACGACATTGATGATCCACGCTCGACCCCGGCGTCGGAGGCCAGGCTGGCGCGGATCTCCTCCATTTCCTTCGCAGCTTCGGCGTCACCGACGGCCCGGGTGAGGACCTGCTCGGCCGCCGTGTCCTGGCCCCGGAGCAACAGCCAGCGCGGGCTTTCCGGCACGGAGAACAGGCCGGCGAAGTAGAGCACCGCGGGTAGCGTCTCGAGCCCGAGCATCCACCGCCAGTTGTGCTGGTCGAAGAGCAGCGCCTGCGCCCACCCCGCATCCGACTGACCGAGCTGCAGGATCAGGTAGTTCGTGAAGAACGCGGTCGAGATGCCGACGACGATGTTCAGCTGATTGAACGACACCATGCGGCCACGCACGGCGGGCGGGGCGATCTCTGCGATGTACATCGGCGCGATGATGAGCGAGGCGCCGACGCCGAGGCCGCCGATCATGCGGGCGATCACGAGGAACACGAACGTCGGTGCCAGCGCCGACGCGATCGCCGACACGGCATAGAGCACTGCGGCGAGGAAGAGCACGCGGCGGCGTCCGATGCGGTCACTGAGCGGTCCGGACACCATCATCGCCAGCGTGGCCGTGAGCGTGAGCGAGCTGACGGCCCAGCCCAGTTCGATCTTCGTCAGGTCGAACTGCGTTTCGATGAAGCCGACGACGCCCGAGATCACCGAGGCGTCGAAACCCATGAGGAAGCCGCCCATGGCGACCGTCAGTGCCACGCGCATGACATACCGATGCTGGCTCATAGCTGCTCCTGAAGGGTCGTTGGACGGGCGGGACCGAACGACGGGGCCGCGACCTCGGATGAAGATGACGAGCCGTCGGGATTTGGCAACGTCAACAGCGAAGACGGGGGCGCGCGGCGGCTCCGTCGTTGCCGGGCCGTCGGCTCGGTGTAGCATTGGGAAGTCTGCTGCCGCAGCGGGAGATCGCCATGCTCTTTGATGGTCAGCCAACGCTCCGTGGAGAGCGCGTCGTGGTGCGTCCCCTGCGACCGTCCGACGAGGCGGTACTGTATGCCGTCGCGTCGGATCCCCTCATTTGGGAGCAGCACCCGGCCAAAGAGCGTGCCGAGCGTGAAGGGTTTGCCGCGTTTTTCGCCGAGGCGCTCGCCTCGGGCGGTGCGCTGATCGTTCAGGACGTCGCGACCGGGGCGGTCATCGGTTCCTCGCGTTACTACGGATACGATGCCGCTGCGAGCGAAGTGGAGATCGGCTGGACCTTCCTTGCGAGATCGCACTGGGGTGGTCGGTTCAACGGCGAGTTGAAGCAGCTCATGCTCGAGCATGCCTTTCAGTACGTCGAGTCGGTCCTGTTCGTCATCGACGCCGAGAACGTCCGGTCCCAGCGGGCGGTCGAGAAGATCGGCGGGCGTCGGGATCCGGAGCGCGACCAGCCGCAGCGGCGGTGTTACCGGATCAGGCGGGACGCCGGCGGGCGTACCGCCTGACGAGCCGCACGGCGGCGGAGCGCGCGCCCCGACCGGGGTGTCGGATCCTCAGTCGGCGAAGTACTCCTCTCGACTGATCTCCTTTCCGGCTTGTATCGCCTCGTCGAACATCGCGGAGGACTGCGAGGACTCTGCTTCCTGCTCACCGTAGAAACGCCGGAAGACGCGAGCGGTGTCCTTCTCCCACCGAAACTTGGCGCGTTCGAATGGATAGTCGATGTAGATGTCGCGGGTGCGGAAGTCGTTGGACCTGAGCAGCATGGACAGTGGCGTCGGCTGACGGGGGCTAGTGGGAACACGGCGGTGCGGGTGAAGCTGCGAGTTCCCGGCGCCGCCGCGCTAGGCCTGCCTGTCGATGTCAGCGTGTCACCCCATGGCGCTCACGAGCACGATGAAACCGATGGCCACGATGGCGCCGGCCCCGAGCGACAGACCGAGGCCGCCGCCACCGCCGATCTCGAAACCCGCATCGAGTCGCGGCACGAGTGCGGGCCCGACGTAGTAGTGTGGGCGCAC
>JBDHIW010000181.1:0-6959 GCA_039587215.1 Gemmatimonadota bacterium
CAAGCGCCACCCCACGGACACCGTCGTCCGGCATGCGCGTCAGCGCGAAGTGAACGGCCATGATCCCGGCGGCGGCCAGGAAGTACTGCACCATCTGCGGATGCGGACTGAGCAGAGCCAGTCCTGTGGTGAGGGCCAACAACGCATGGCCCTCGAGCCGTCGGTCGCGCAGTGCCCATACGAGTGCGACCAACGCGAGGGGAAGCAGTGCGGACACGAAGAGCTTCCCGTCGTGGCCCGGACTGACGTACGACCCGATGACCCCAGAGAGCTGGTAGGCCACACCACCGAGAACGGCGCCTGCCCAGCCCACGTCGATTCGCCGGAGGAACCAGTACATGAATCCGCCGGCCAGCACGTAGTGGATGGCGAATCCGAGGTTCATCCCCGCCGTCGTCCCGACCAGCAGGCGCAGCCACGCGGTCGGATAGAAGATGTCGCCGTGCATCGCGGCGACGAACGGCAACCCGCCGTACAGCTCGGCATTCCACAAGGGGACGTGTCCGAGCTGCCGCGTCATCTGCGCCGCCCACTCGCGAAACGCAAAGCCGCTGAAGTACTGGTCGTTGTACGGCGAGGCAATGAAGTTCCCGCCGAACATCGGAAGTGACAGGACCAGGATCCAGAGACTGAGCAGTGCCCAGGCCACGACGTGTTCCGCTGGCGGGGCGTAGCTTTCCGCCGCTGGGCGGTCGACGGGGTCGGTCATGCGCGGTGCCTCATCCTGGTGTCGATGTCGATTCGTCGGGCGATGGCGCGCCGCCAGTGGCGAGCGCCCCGACGCCTGCCGCCACGAGTTCCGTGAGCGTGAGCAGCAGACGGGACGCCGCGGCCAACGCGATCGCGCCTCCGGTTCCGGTCGTCGGTGCGAGCATCGCCACGAACACCGCCTCCCGCACTCCGACCCCACCCGGCGCGAACACCGCGAGGAGCCCGGCGACGTAGCCGACCGTGAACACGCCGACCGCCGCACGCCACGGCAACGATGCCCCGGGGAGAATCGCCTCCGCGAGGACCCAGAAGGCTAAACCGTAGGCGAGCCAACTCAAGGCCGTAACCGCGGTCGCCGTGAGCGCCGTGCGAACCGGCAGGTGGCGGAGCGGCTCGGCAGCCCCTCGCATCCGGTCGAGCCAGCCCATCGTTCGCGGCGATACGAGCACGACGAGCGTGCCCGCCGTGAGACCGATGGCCGCCAGCACCTGCCAGAGCGTCAGCGCCTGCGGCACGGCAACGGCCGCGACCGTCGCGGCCGTCCCCAGTGCCATCGCCTGCATCGCGACGGCGGCCCCAGCGGCCGCCCACCCCTCGACTCCTGCCCGCCGGGCCAGCACGACCAGCCCAGCAACGCTCCACACCTTCCCAGGCAGATACCGTCCCAAGTTGGAGAGGGTCCAGATGCGGACGGCGGCGCGCACAGGCAGCGCGAATCCCCAGCCGACGACGACGCGCCGCCACGCTGCGATGAGGAGTCCGTAGGTCCCCAAAACGACCAGTGCGGCCGCCGCCAGCAGCGCGGGACGGATCTCGACGCTGAGGTCGAGTGCGCGGACGTCCGACCATTGTGCGGCGAGCGCCCGCCAGATCAGGACACCGAGAACCGCCACCAGCAGAATCTGCGACGTCCACAGGAACACCCGCCGCCCGCTCACGCGTCCCCGCCCACCGCTCGGCGATACACCCCGGCGAACGTTTCCGCCACCGCGGCCGTCCGTACGGTCGCGCGAAGCGCCTCACCGACCCCCCGCGCATCGCGGCGCGCCTGCGGATCGTCCAGCACCGACCGTAGCCCCTCGGCAACCGCCGGCGGCGTCGCATCGACCACGCACCCGGCACCGTCCACCATCAGGTCGACGACGCCTCCCCCGTCGTTCGTCGCCACGACGGGCACGCTGAGGAGCAGTGCTTCCGCGACTACCAACCCCAGGCCCTCGTGTCGTCCTGCGAAGGCCACAACGTCGGCCGAGGCAAGACGGTCGGGGAGAGACTCGGGCGGAATCGCTCCTGTAAACGTGACGCGCAGACCGAGCTCGTCGGCCTGCGCTTCCAGGGCCGACCGTTCGGGTCCGTCGCCGATCACGCGGACCGCGGGGGCCTCCGAACCGAGCAACGCGATGGCATCCAGCAGCAGCGCTACCCGTTTCTGCGGCACCAGCCGTCCGACAATCGCGATTCCCCCACCGCCGTGCTCGTGCGGCGTGTACCGCGCGGTGTCGAGCGGCATCGGCTGCACCAGAATCTGTTCCCGGTCGATCCCCACCGCGTCCGCCACGCGGTCGGCCAGAAAGTTCGACACCGTCGTCACCGCCGCCGCCCGGCGCAGTACTCGTCCCGCCACCCGACGGACACCGCGCGACCGCGCGAGCAGCGTCACATCGGTGCCGTGCATGGTCACGACGTAGGGCGGTCCACCCACCGCACGCCGCATCCATGCGCCGACGCCGGCCGGCACCCACCAGTGCGCGTGCACGCAATCCACTCGCCGTCCCCCCGCAGCGCGGGCGAACGCGCCAACCATGCCCAGGGCCGCCAACCCACCCGGCACGCTGCGTGCGCCCTCAACCATGGTGCCGCGATAGGCGAGTGTCTCCCAGGTCGCGGGCGCGTAGCGCAGCGAGCGTGCCGGAACCGCATCCGTCGCGACGGGCCCGCCCTGCCCTCCGTCGGACGGCGCAGCGACCTCGACCTCGAAACCCGCCGCGCGGACGCCGGCCGCGAGCCGCGCAATGAATGCCCCGGCGACGTCACCATCCCAGCGGGGATACGCGTGCGTGAGAAACCGGACGCGCACGTCCGTCAGTCGTCTGACGTCTGGCGGGCCCGGAGTTCGTCCACGGAGCGCGCGATCGCGCGCAGCTCCTCGCGAGCGCCCGCGAGCATCTCCCCGACGAAACCGAACCCGAAGAGCGCGATCCCCGAGACCACGAGCACCATCACGAGGTCCAGCAGCGGGCGAAACCCGACACCGAACCCGAAACGGACCACGAGCGCCGCGATCCCGGTCAGCATGCCCAGGACGAAGAGCACGGAGCCGGTAACCCCGAAGAACAGAAGTGGTTTGCGGCCGAACCGCAGCTGGAACCACACGGAGAGAAGATCGAAGACCCCGACGGGAATGCGCCCGAGTCCGAACTTCGACTGTCCGGACCGCCGGGGATGCAGCGTCACCGGTCGCTCCGCGATGGCGAATCCCTCCGCGGCCGCGATGACCACCATGAACCGGTGCCAGTCGGGTCGCGTGGGCAGTACATCGACGACCGCCCGACGATACGCCTTCACCGCATTGAGATCGGTGACCCGCACGCCGAACAGCCAGCGACACAGGCGGTTGTACACCGACGAGACGAACGCCTTCTCGTACTCGCCCTGCTTCGTGCCCGTCACGACGTCGGCATCACCGGACAGGATCGGTGCCGCCAACTGCGGGATCTCGGCCGGCGCGAACTGCAGATCGGCCGGATAGAAGACGAAAACCGACCCGCGCGCGGCATCGGCACCCGACCGCAGCGCGTCGGCAATGCCCCGCCGCGCTCGATGGCGGACCGATCGCAGGAACGGGTGGGATCCGCGCAGTCGCTCGAGCAGCGCCGGCGTCTCGTCGCCGCTGCCGTCGTCGACGATCACGACTTCGTACCGAACGTCGGTCGGTTCCAGGGCCGCCGCACACTGCCCGACGAACTCGGCGAGATTGTCCGCCTCGTTCAGGGCGGGCACGAGTATGCTCACGTCGACGTTCCCGTCGTGGGTCGCCAGGCTCATACGCGCTTCCGCATGCGGGCCGGCAGCACGCCGAGTTGATCCCGGTACTTGGCCACCGTGCGGCGAGCGATCTGGATGCCTCTGCGGCGGAGCGCATCGACGATAGCCGCGTCGGTGAGCGGCTTCGCGGAATCCTCGTCGGCCACGAGCTTCTGAATCTGCGCTTTGACGGCGCGGGAGCTCGCGTCTTCGCCCGACGTCGTGCCGAGGCTGGACGAGAAAAAGAACTTGAGCGGGAAGACTCCACGCGGGGTCTGCACGAACTTCTGGCTCGTCACCCGGCTGATGGTCGACTCGTGCATCTCCACGACGTCCGCGACCTCGCGCAGCGTGAGCGGCCGAATGTGCTCGATGCCCTTCTCGAAGAAGTCCCGCTGCCGGTCGACGATGAAGTGCATCACCTTGAGCATCGTCTGCCGCCGCTGCTCGATCGCCTGCACCAGCCACGTAGCGCTGTTGAGCTTCTCCGTGATGAACTCGCGGTTGGCTCCGACGAACTTCTTCTTGTCCCCGGCGATCTCCCGGTACACCGGGCTGATGCGCAGCCGCGGCACGCCGCCATCATTGAGATAGATGCGGTAGTCGCCGTCCACCTTGTCGACGACGAGGTCCGGCACGACGTACTCCTGGTCGGCCCGCGCAAAGCGGAGTCCGGGCTTGGGCTCGAGACGCGCCAGCTGGTCCGCCGCGTCCTGAACGACCCGCGGGGTGAACTCGTACCGCCTGGCCAGGTCGTTCCACCGGTGCGCAATGAGATCGTCGAACGCTTCATCGACGAGCCGGTAGGTGAGCGTCTCCGTCTCTCCGAGATCCCGCAGCTGCAGCAAGAGACATTCCCGGAGTCCACCTTCAGTTGCTCGAGCAGGGAGTTCGCCCCGCTGCAGACTTCCTCGAGCTCCGCCTGCAGATAGCCGTCATCGCCAATGCTGCCCACCAGCTCGTCGCAGAGGAACCGCGTCCGATCGTCGAGCTCCAGGAGGTGCAGCTGCCCCGTGATGTGGTCGGAGAGGTTGGTGTGTTCGACCGCCACCGGCTCGAAGTACTCCCGCTCTTCGAACTGCTCTCGGGCACCGCCCACGCTGAATCCGTCGAGGAGGATCTCCTCCCAATCGGCCTCGTCGTCCTGCTCGGTCTCCTGCTCGTTCGTCTCGACGGGCTCGTCGACTTCAGGCTCCTCCATCTCGAGAAACGGGTTCGTCTCGAGTTCGGTCTTCAGGTGTTGCTGGAGGTCGAGCAGCGGCATATACAGCAGATCCATCGCCTGGTACAGGCGAGGGTTCATGCGCAGCTCTTGGCGGAGCTGTGCCGATTGCTGTAGCGACGTCTTCATGCGACCGCCGACAACCTTTCGCGCAAGCGTGCGGTGAGGGTCGGACCGAAGTAGGTGTCCGCGACGCGATCGTCGAACACGAGATCGCGAACCGTCCCGGACACCTGCACCTTCCCTTCGAACATGATATAGGCACGATCGACGATGTCGAGCGTCTGCTCGACGTTGTGATCGGTAATCAGGACCCCGATGCCGCGACCGCGGAGTCCCGCTACGATGGTCTGAATGTCATTGACCGCGATCGGATCGACGCCGGCGAACGGTTCGTCGAGCAGCATGAAGCGCGGGTTCGCGACGAGCGCCCGCGTGATCTCCAGCCGACGCCGCTCGCCGCCCGACAGCTTGTACGCTGGATCGTTCCGTAGGTGCGCAATGGACAACTCGTCGAGGAGCTCGTCCAGACGTGCCCGCCGCTCCGCGTCGGGTAGCCGCTGCTGCTCGAGGATGGCCAGCACGTTTTCCTCGACCGTGAGCTTCCGGAACGCCGACGGCTCCTGCGCTAGGTAGCCGATGCCGCGGCGCGCCCGCTGATACATCGGCATGGACGACACATCCGTATCGTTGATGTAGATGCTCCCGCCGTCGGGCCGTTCGAGTCCGACCAGCATGTAGAACGTGGTCGTCTTCCCCGCGCCGTTCGGTCCCAACAGCCCCACGATCTCACCTTGGCGTACCTCGACGTCGACATTGTCCACGACGACGCGTCGCTTGTACGCCTTCGTGAGACCTCGTCCGTGAAGCGTGGAACCCGTCGCGGCAGACGTCTGTCCGGCCGCCTCTGCGGCCTGAATCGCCTCGAGCGCAATCGCGAGACATCGGTCGCGCGTCCCCTTCCAGTCGGCCGAGATTGCGTCCCAGACATCCGAGCGGAAGCGTACGACCGCCTCGTCCGTTCCGAGGTCCGGGAGGGTCTCCAGCACGCCGTCGCTCGCGAGGCGTGGCAGGACGGAGGTGCCGAGATGCCGGCGCACCTCGTCGACCGACAAGACCCCCCGCACCCGCGCCACCTCGCCGAACTCCCGATCCTGGATCGCGAGGTAGTCCTCCCGATAGGTCACGGCGAGATCGCCGAACCGCACGCCACCGTGCGAATCGGCCTTGGCCATCAGGCTCGCCACCGCGAGCGGGATCGACGGGTGCTTGCCGTCGAGCTGCGTCAGGATGTCGATCGTCATGGTCGGCGCCGCGGCGGTTCGAGGTAGATGCCGTCGGCTCCGTCGATGACGTCCACGCGATCGAGGGCATCATCCGTGAAGCGGACGGTAATGATGCGGCCGCGCGCATAGTTGATCGCCGGAGCGGCCTCACCGGTGTCCGGGTAGATGTGGTAGAACGACCGCGCGTTCCCGGTCGACTCCATCTGCCGCAACACGCGTCCGCCGGCGTCCGTATCGTCGAAGCGCGCCACCAACGTGTCGCCCACCAGCCAGTCGGGCTCCGCCAGTGCCGAGTCGCCGGCCGACTCCGCTCGGGCCGCCCCGTAGCCGCGCACTTCCGTGAGAACCTGATCCGGCGCGTCGATCGCGAGGCTGTCCGCGATGATCGTGTGCTCCTCCGACACGGCCCGCGGCCGCACGGTGGACCCCCACACGCGCCCACCCTGAATGCGGTCGCGCGCGACGTCGAACTCGATCGCATCGCCCACCAGCCTCCACTCCGCGGAACGGGCGTTCGCTTCCCGCTGCGACCGGAGCCAGCGCAGCTCGTCGTTCTCCAGCCGGAAGTCGATCCGGGCTCCGGTGAGCTCGTAGTCGGCCGAGTCCTTCCCAGCGGCGCGGGCATTGCCCAGCAGGAGTCCCGTGCCGACGCCGGTATCCAGTTCCGCACTGTCGGCGCTCGCGGCGAGGTCGTCGCGGTCGATCGTGACCTGGCC
>JBDHIW010000182.1:0-4584 GCA_039587215.1 Gemmatimonadota bacterium
AGGCCGTACTGACCGCGATGACCTCATCGGCCCCGACATAGGGGGCGGTCGGCCGCGTCAACGACCTCGTTATGCGCACGGACGGCCCGTCGCCCTGATGGCTCGGTGCGTCTGAAGGATGCGCGTCATTCTTGTGGCTCCGACCTCGTGGTCAGGTGGGTAGACACGACCACCAATGCAAAAGGGGATCTGCGCAGTGGCCAGATCCCCCTCTCGTACTCGCCGGTGTGTTCTCGACACGATATCCGCCGTGTCAATACGAAGCTAACGGCGCCGGGGGGCGCTCGATAGGGGCGTCGCGCAGATCGCGAGCTGTCGAGGCTCCGGTATCGAGCCGCCGTTCACTCAGCCGTCTTCGACGCAACGCGGCGGGCCGTCCGGGCCGAGCCGCGGCACGCCACACGACCCACGCACATGTGGCAGACGGTAGCCGAACGACCTGCACCGCGATTGCGAGCCGCCTGCTATCAGCGCTCGCCAGGACCCGGACGTGCGCGCGGCGCGAATTGCGCGCCGACTGCGCCAGGAGGCGGTCCGAATTGCGGTCTCGTCCCCCGTCGGCACCAGTACTATATTTCGCGAAACAACGAAATGTGAAGCCATGCCGGACCTCGCGCGGATATTCAAGGCCCTTGGGCATCCTTCCCGGTTGCGCATCGTCTCCATGCTCGAAGACGACGAACTCTGTGCCTGTCAGATCACCGCCGTGCTTGGCCTTGCCGCCTCGACGGTGTCTGCCCACCTGGCCCAGTTGCGGCGGGCCGGGCTGGTCGCGGAGCGCAAGGAGGGCCGCTGGGTCCACTACCGGCTCGGAGAATCGGCGGACGCGGTCGAGATCACCGAATGGCTGTCTCGGCGAGTACGGCGCGATGCAGAGATTCGCCGTGACAAGCGAGTCCTGCGGCAGCTGCGGAAATTCTCCGTGGAGGACCTGTGCGCCGTCAATCTGGACCTGACACAGTTAGCGGTCACCCAGACGGGCTAGCTGTGGGAGACGGATAGAACGATGACGGCTGATCCCGGGAAACGCATGAACGTTTTCGAGCGCTACCTGAGTGGCTGGGTGGCACTCTGTATGGTGTTGGGGGTCGTGGTCGGTAAGGCGTTTCCGGAGCTCGTCGGGGTGTTGCGGCGCTTGGAGTTTGGCGAGGGAAGCCATATCAACGTGCCAATCGCGGTGCTGATCTGGCTCATGATCTACCCGATGATGCTCAAGATCGACTTCAAGTCGATTCGGGACGTTCGCAGACGGCCCACGGGCCTCGTCATCACGTTGTTCGTGAACTGGCTCGTGAAACCGTTCTCCATGGCGTTCTTTGGGTGGCTCTTTTTCCGCCACCTGTTCCTGCCGCTGATCGGTGAAGAACTTGCGAGCCAGTACATCGCGGGCGTCATCATCCTCGCGGCAGCCCCCTGTACCGCCATGGTGTTTGTGTGGTCCTATCTGTCCGACGGCGATCCCGCGTACACGCTGGTGCAAGTCTCGGTGAACGACCTCATCATGCTCGTGGCCTTCGTCCCCATCGTGACCTTCCTCGTGTCGGGCACGTCGGGACTGGAGGTCCCGTTCGAGGTCCTTGTGTACTCCGTCATCATCTTCGTCGTCATTCCCCTGGTGGCAGGGTCGCTCAGTCGTCGCACGTTGCTGGCCCGATACGGCTCCCAATGGTTCGAAGAGCGCTACCTCCCGATCCTCGCGCCGATGACGGTGATCGCGCTGTTGGCGACGCTCGTCCTCATCTTCGCGTTTCAGGCCGAAAACATTACGACGCGCTGGTTCCATGTGCTGCTCATTGCCGTTCCTATCCTCCTTCAGGTGTACTTCAATTCGTCGCTCACGTACGGGCTCATGCGCGTGTTCAGAGTGCCGTATGCCGTGGCCGCTCCCGGAGCCCTGATCGGGGCATCGAACTTCTTCGAGCTGGCTGTGGCGACGGCCATCGCCCTGTACGGTCCAGGGTCGGGCGCGGCGCTTGCCACGGTCGTGGGAGTGCTCGTTGAAGTTCCGGTGATGTTGTCCGTCTGCCGCGTGTGCGTGGCCACGAAACACTGGTTCACCGATCCCGAGTCCGACGCCAGGGCGGCAACGGGCCGACTGGGCGATCCCGATGCGGCGGGCCCGTACCCCAACACTGCCTTGTCCCGGAGGGACCCATGAGCAACGAACACCGAGACTGTTACGGCGCGATGTTCCCCGACACGCTCCACCATGAGTACAACAAGACGAAGCGCGGTGTTGTGTTCGGGTATCGCGTGGACACAGCTGGCGGGACGCACCTCGTGAACGGCCGGCAGGTGAGCATCGATGTCGACGCGTGGGACCATTGTCGGCGATGCGCCGAGTTCGTGGATTGCCGAGAGCTGTCCAGGGCTCGCCTCGAGCTGGAGACGGCGATCGCGGCCTCGACATAGCGTCGCCCTCGGCGCGCGTCCACGCGGCACCCGGGTCCCGACGTGGCGACTCGGTGACCGATCTTCGTCTCCATGACGAGCCGCGTGTCACCCGCAAGGGTCGGCGAGGATGCAGACGTACGGATGGCGCAGGCCAGCCCGTGTCTCGAGAGGAAGGCGGAGCGGACGCCGAGCGGGGGTGACGGCTTCGACCTCGACTTCGATGTCGGGTCACGACGCGAGCGCATGTCCGCGCCGCTTCACCGTGCTCGCGCTCCTCTGCATTCCCGAGCCCTCCGGCGCGCTCGGCTAAACAACGACGGCACCGGTAGTTACGAGACGGCCTTTGTGCGAGGGCCGTGTGGTGCTCTGCGCTCGGGTGCCGAATTGCGGTCGCCCGCCGGTGCGCGACACTCTATCTTTGCCAACCATGTCTCGAATCACCGGCCGACTCTCCACCGCGCTCGCCGAGCGGTATGCCATCGAGCGGGAAATTGGCGCGGGTGGGATGGCGACGGTGTATCTCGCCGATGATCTCAAGCACCGGCGTCGGGTCGCGATCAAAGTGCTCCGACCCGATCTCGCGGACGTCATCGGCGCGGAGCGGTTCCTCAAGGAAATCGAAGTCACGGCCAACCTGCAGCACCCGCACATTCTCCCGCTGCACGACTCCGGTGAGGCGGACGCGTTCCTCTTCTACGTCATGCCGTTCGTGGACAGCGCGTCCCTACGCGGCGTCATGCAAGCGCGATCGCCGCTCGAGCTGCCCTACACCCTCCAGATTGCGAGCGAAGTCGCGGGCGCATTGGACTATGCGCACCGGCAAGGGGTGCTGCACCGGGACATCAAGCCCGAGAACATTCTCTTGTCGGAAGGGCACGCGGTGGTCGCGGACTTCGGGATTGCGAAGGCCATCACGACCGCCGGCGGCGAGAATCTGACGATGACGGGGTGGGCGCTCGGCACGCCCGGGTACATGAGCCCCGAGCAAGCGACCGGCAGTCCCGACCTGGACGCCCGAAACGACGTGTTCAGCCTGGCGTGCGTGGTGTACGAGATGCTGACGGGCGCGACGCCCCGCTGGTGGCCGACCGACGACGAGGTCCGGGTTGGGCGATTCCTCGAGGCACCGGCCGAGCACCGGGCAATACTCGATCGCTATCCCGTCACGGTGGAGCAGGCGCTCACCAGGGCCATGGCCATGCGGCCGGCCAAGCGATTCGACACGCCGGGGGAGTTCGCCAAGGCGCTGCGCGCGCAGCCGGGCGAGGGCGCCACCTACGACACCGCGCAAGTACGGGAGATCGTGAAGCGCGCGACCGAGGATGAAGCCCAGCATCCGACGGACGCCGCACCGGTCACGATCGGTGCCGTGCAGCGGATCGGTGCGGAGGCGGGCATCCGCCCGGAACGCATTCGTGACGCTGCGGCATCGCTCGACAGCCCGGTCCATGACCGGGCGAAGCCTGACCTGCTCCTCGGCCGGAACACCGTGGTCGATATCGAGACGGCCATCGGGCGCGCCATCACTGAGGACGAGTATGAGGACCTGCTCGCCGAAATCCGCGGCGAATTGGGTGAGGTCGGTCGGCTCAATCAAACGCTGGGCAAGTCCCTCAGTTGGAATTCGCTCACCTATCAGAACACGATCGAAGGATCCGGGCGATTGACCCACGTGATGGTCAAGCCGGGGAACGGTGAAACGCGCATCCGCATTACCGAAGGCGGTGGGCAGCAGGCGGCGTTCCTCGCGGCCGGGGCCGCGATGGGTGGCGTCGGCGCCATGATGATCGCTGCATTGCTCGACATGCGGGAGATCATCGTGCCGATGGCGGCGGGTGGCGCAACCGGGGCGGGGGTCATCGCGCGAGTCGTGTTGACGCGCATTCTGGCCAAGCGTCGCAAGCAGTTGAACGCGCTGCTCGAGCGTCTCAGTCGACTCGTGAGCGGATCGGATTGAGCGCGGTGTTCTCAGCACGGTGTTGACACTTCGCGGCGCGGAGCGCCGTAGGAGATGCGGTAGACGAGGCGAGCGGCGATGACGCTCGAACGCGACCCCACATCAGGTTGGAGGTACTCAGACATGCGTCAGCGTCACGTCGCCATCGGCAGTGTGATGGTCCCCGTGCGGTCGAGGCCGTCACGGCGGCGACTGCCGTACCTCACGGCCGCCGCTGTGCTGCTAGCCACCCC
>JBDHIW010000183.1:0-5068 GCA_039587215.1 Gemmatimonadota bacterium
CGGCGTCCGCAGTGCTCAGTACGATGGCGGCCGGGGCCGTGTCCCGTCGGATCGCCTCGAGCAGCACCGCTGAGGTTGTGCTCGAACCGCGGGACGCCGGCAGAACGAGTACGGCCCCGCGGGCGTTCGCACCGGACAGCGGATGCCGCCGGTCGATGATCTCTCCGGTCGCCGCGTCGTACCCGCCCCAGAACGAGAGCGCCTCCTCCGTCCGCAGGACGCGTCCACGCCCCTCGCCCGCCACGAGCGGCCGCCCTCGGATCACGACGCCCACGGGCCCTCGTCTCGCACGACGCGTCCGCGCACGGCGGACTCGACGCAGTCTTCCAGACTCCCGAACACGACGCCCTTCTCGAGCAGGCCCGGCGAGTAGTAGGCATACTTGGCCGAATTGGTCATCAGGGTGCGCAGCTCCGCGGGCAGCATCGGCGACGTCAGGATGCACGTGTCGACCGTGAGCTCCCCACCGAACGTCTCGAGGGGCTCGAGCAGGCCCGCCCGCTCGGCCATCGCGCGCACACCGCGCCCGGTCGTCACGAGGAGACGCACGTCCGGATGCCGCCTCCGTCCCGCGAGGAGCGGCGCCAGCCGCTGGAACTCCTGCCGCGACCCGCTCGTCGGGCGCGCGCGCCTGACACGCGTGCTCCACCGTGGCGGCCTCAGGCGTGACGCCGACCGCGTGGAAAAGTGCGACGCCGCCCGACGAGGCCATCCCGGCCCCGAGCGCCTTGAGGTCGTCCTCCGTCGGTGTGACACCGAGCCCGTCGAGCACGGGCACGGCATCGCCCACCCGGCGTCCGACCCAGTGGCCCAGCACGGGATAGAAGTCGCTGCGGGCTTGTAGCGCATCGGGGAGACCGCCGAGATCGATCACGACGCGCCCGCGACGGTTGGCGTCCAGGTGGAGACCGATGGCCGGCACGCGTCCCGTGACCGCTGCACAGATGTCGAGCAGGTCAGGATACCGCTCGGTCCGCGCACCCAGCACCGAGTTCGCGAACACCACCGCGTTCGACTCGCCCCAGGCGATCTGCTCGCCGAACTCGGGCCGGCGCTCGATCTGGTACGGCGCGCACGTCCACGTCGGGCGGCACCCCATGGTCTCGAGCGCCGTCATCTGTCGGCGCGACCGCTGGGCCCACTCGGCCGGGACGGCCCAGCGCCGCCAGCCGTCTTCGTCCACACCACCGACATTGCATGTGGCGGGGACCCGCACGCGGGCGTCGCCGTCGGCGAGCCGCTCCATGAACTCGAGCGTGGCGTCGCCCATGAAGAGCGCGCTGTCGATGTGTGCCCCCGAGATGTCGAGAAGCGCTTCGGCCTGCTGGATCTCGGCCATGCGCACGACGACCCGCATCGCGAGCTGTGCGCCCGTACCCGCGTCACCCGCGAGCACCGCGCGATCGCCGTCCGAGAGCGCGAGCGCCACGTGCCGCTCCGTCATCCGGCCGCGCGGCGGGCCGCGTCCGACCCGCCGCGTTCGCGCACCGAAGTCACGGCCGCGTGGGCACCTCCACCGGTTCGCCCACGGGCGGGCGGATCCCGAGTTCGTTGAGACGGGTGTTCAGGGCCGGGAGTCGCTCGGTGATGAACACGTTGAGCTGCTCGATCAGCCCCGGTGCCGCCTCCCACGCCCGCTCGATCGACCACAGCTGGTCTGCCGTCGGGCGGGCATGATAGCTCTCGATGCTGGACCCCGCGCGGGTGGAGGCGCGCTGCATGCCGCTGGCCAGCGTCCCCAGAGCTTCCGATAGATCACGGACGTCGGCGACGAGCTCGTCGGTGGCGTCCGGATGATTCTCCAGCAGTTCGCGCACCTCGCCCACCTGCTCGCGCAGCGTCGCGAGCGCGCGGCCCGCGTCGTAGACCGGCTTGGCGAGCCGGTGCGCACTCATGAGGGCATCCTGCCGTGCCTGAAGGTCGTCGTCCGTGATCTCCACGCGCGGATCGAGGCGCACGTCGAGTGCGGCTTCCCTCGTGACATCGCCGGCCGTGAGTGCGACCCGGTACGTCCCCGGGAGCACGCGCGGACCTCGCGGCGGTCCGAAGAACCCTCCGGCTTGCCCGCGCGCCGGCACGTACGGACGCGGGTACCGAAGATCCCAGCGGACGTGATGCAGACCGGCGTCGCCGCCGCCGTCGAGCTCGCGGACGACCTCACCGTCGGCGCCGCGGATCGTGATCGTCACCTCACCCTCGGGCGCCGCTTCGGTGAGATGGTAGCTGATCCGAGCGCCCGTCTGCGGGTTCCGTGCCTGCCACACGCCGGGCGTCCACTCCTGCGGCGAGAACACGTTGGTCAGCGTGGCCCGGCGCGGCGCGAAGAGGTGCACGTCCGACGCCGCGGCCGTCGCCAGCTCTTCGAGTACCCCAATGTCGTCCATGATCCAGATGCCGCGACCGTGGGTGCCGATGACCAGATCGTTGTCGCGTGGGTGCACCTGGATGTCGTCGACCGGCACCGTCGGCAGGTTGCCGTCCAACTGGAGCCACTGCTCGCCCCGGTCGATCGATAGCCATACGCCGTGTTCGTTCCCGACGAACAGGAGATTGGCGTTGCGATGATGCTCCGTGACGACATTGATCGACGAGCCGTCCGGCAGCCCGGCCGTGATCGCACGCCAGCGTCGCCCGTAGTCCGTACTCACGAAGACGTACGGTGCAAAATCGTCGTTCCGGTGTCCATCGAACGCCGCGTAGACGGTTCCTTCGTCGAATCGTGACGCCGCAAGGTGACTCACATAGGTCCGCTCGGGGACGCCGCGGAAGTTGCCGGTGATATCGGTCCAGGTGGCACCGCCGTCGCGCGTCACGTGCACGTTGCCGTCGTCGGTTCCGACGTACAGCAGGTCCGGCGTGCGCGGGGACTCGGAGAGGGACGTGATGTTGCCGTAGTTGCTGATGCCGTCGTTCTTCGACAGAAGCTGGTCGCTGAGCGGGCGGCCCATGATCTCGAGCGCGTTCCGGTCGATGGCCTTGGTCAGGTCCCCGCTGGCCTCTTCCCAGGTCCACCCGCGGTCACGCGAGCGCATCAGGTGATTGGCGCCGATGTAGACGGTATTGCGATCGTGTACCGACAGGACGATCGGCGCGTTCCAGTTGAATCGATAGCTCGGACCGAAGAACCCTCCCTGCTCGGCCGCCTCCGACGGATTGCGCAGCGCCGGCCGCATGGAGAGGCGCTCCATCGTCGCGAGATTGCGCAGCGCGAGGTTGCCGGTCTGGGACTCGTGGTACACCATCATCGGATCGTCGGGGTCGATAACCGTGAAGAACCCGTCGCCACCACCGATGTTGTACCAGTCCTTCGTTCGGATGCCGGACGTCGTCTGCGTGTTGCTCGGCGCGCACCACGACCCGTTGTCCTGCAGCCCACCGCACACGTAGTACGGATCACGCATGTCGAAGCCGATCTCATAGAACTGCGCGATTGGGAGATTCCTGAGCTGGCGCCAGTGCTCGCCGCGATCCCACGTCACCGACACGCCGCCGTCCCCGCCGAGGATCATGTGATCCGAGTTGGCCGGGTCGATCCACAGCGCGTGATGGTCAAGGTGCACTTCACCGCGCGATCCCCGCGCGCCCGCCGCATCGGCGGTGAACGTCTTACCGCCGTCCGACGATCGATAGAGGCTGGCGCCCCCGAGGTAGATGCGTTCGGGATCCGACGGGTCGACGCGAACCTGCGAGTAGTACATCGGGCGGTTGTTCGTCCCGCTCATGCGCTCCCACGTCACACCGCGATCGAGCGAGCGGAACACGCCTCCGAACTCCAGCGGTTGCTCCGTGAAGCGAAACCTCGGGTCGCGGGGGTCGGCCTCGACGATGGCATAGACGACATCGCTGTTGCCGCGGTAGAAATCGAGACCGATGCGGCCCATATCCCTGTCCGGCAGCCCGTCGGTCATCTCCTGCCACGTGGCGCCGCCGTCCACGGTCCGATAGACCCCGCTGCCCGGCCCGCCTCCGTTGAAGCCGAAGCCGGTCCGCTGCCGCTGGTACATCGCGGCCAGCAGCGTGTTGGGGTCGTGCGGGTCCATGGCGAGATCGATCGCGCCGGTGTTGTCGTCGATGAACAGCACGCGCTCCCATGACGCGCCCCCGTCCTGCGTCCGGTACACGCCGCGCTCGGGATTCGGGCCCCAGAGATGCCCCATCGCGGCCACGAAGGCGACGTCGGGATCGTCCGGATGCACGACGATGCGGGCGATGTGGTGCGTGTTGTCGAGCCCGAGGTGTTCCCACGTCCGGCCGGCGTCGACCGACCGGAAGACGCCCATCCCCCACGGAGAGCTCTGCCGGTTCTGGGGCTCGCCGCTCCCCACCCAGATCACGTTGGGATTCGACGGTGCGAGCGTCACGTCCCCGATCGACGGCGTGGGCTGATCGTCGAACAGCGGCGTGAAGGTCGTGCCGTGATTCGTGGTCTTCCAGAGGCCGCCGGTGGCCGTCGCGACATAGAAGACGGATGGGTTCGACTCCACCACGGCGAGGTCGGCAACGCGGCCGCCCATAATCGTGGGGCCGATCTCGCGCCACGTCATGCCATCGAGCACCGTTTCGAGGTTCACTTGTGCCCACCCGGGCACCGCCGTCACGGCCATGACTGCGACCACGAGGCACCAACGCGTAACTCGGTTCATCGGAGGACCCACGCTGTTGAGGTAGTATCGGCGTGATGCATCTGCCTCGACGCAAGCTACGCCTGGGGGTCGGACTTTCAAGCGCAGCCGCACCCGCCGCTGGCTCGTCCGCTCCGTCCGCGGCACATTGGGGGAGACGCCATGACCGACGACCTCGACCTCACCCCGATCCGGCGCTCGGACGACGCGATCCTGGCAGCGCTCCAACACCGCTGGGGCATCGTGGGACACCTGACGCGCCTACCCGGTGAACGCGACCTCAACATCCTCGTGTCGGCGGACGACGGCCGGCAGTGGGTGAGCAAGACCGCGCGCGCCGCCGTGTCGCTGGACGAGTTCCTCATGGAGATCGGCGCGCTCGACCACCTCGCGGACCGGGTGCCGGACATCGCCCTTCCGAGAATCGTGCCGACGGTGGACGGGGA
>JBDHIW010000184.1:0-4523 GCA_039587215.1 Gemmatimonadota bacterium
GCCGTCCTGCGCGGCGCTCTCGACCGCGATCTCGACGACACCCGCCTCCCGAAAGCGCTGCTTCCACTCCATGAGCAGCTTCGGACGGATCCCGAGAGCCCCCATCGCCGAGGCGTGGCGGGGCTCTGGCGTCGCCAGCCAGACGGGTACCATCGCCGCCACGGTCCCCATGGGCCGCGCCACGCGACCGAGCTCTCCGACGACCGCGTCCCCGTCCAGCGCATGCAGGTGAAGGAAGTCGGCGATCACCACGTCGAAGACGTTCTCCTCGAACGGCAGATCGGCGGGGTCCCCCAGCTGAAAGCCCACCCGCCCGTCCATGCCCTCCGTTCGCGCGGCAGCGTCAGCCTCGTCGACCCGTCCCGGATCGGGGTCCACCCCGATCGTGTGACCACCGAACCGTTCCCCCCACCACAACACCGACCGGCCCGACCCCGATCCGACCCAGAGGACCTCCTGGCCCTCCGTCTCGTCGACCAGGCTGGCCAGGCGGCGGTGGATGCCCTCGGCGATCTCGGACCACGGCTGGAAGACCGCGAGGAGCTGTGTGGGGGACAGCATCCGCGGAAGTTACGGCCCGGCGCCGGGGGCGACTAGGCGACGCCGGGCAGCATGGCCCGCACGTGCGCCTCGGCGGCGGTGGCGATCCGCGACGGGACATATCCACCCTCGAGCACCGACGCCAGCGGCGCGAGTCCGCGCCACGCGGTAATCCACGCTGCATAGTCCTCGGGTTCGAGGGTGAAGCCGGCCAGCGGATCGCCGGCCAGCGCGTCGAAACCCGCGGAGACGAGCACCAACTGCGGCGCCCATCCGTCGACCGCGCGCTCCACGCCCTCGCGCAGCGCGTCCACATAGACCGCGCGGTCGAGTCCCGCGGGCATGGGAAGGTTGAACACGTTGCCCACGCCGCGTTCGTCGGCCCGGCCCGTGCCGGGATAGAGCGGCCATTCGTGGAGTGACACGTACCGCACGCGGGGGTCCCGCTCCACGATGTCCTGCGTCCCGTTCCCGTGGTGCACGTCCCAGTCGACGATGAGCACGCGCTCGAGCCCCACCTCCGCAATGGCCGTATAGGCGGCGATGGCCACGCTGTTCAGCAAACAGAAGCCCATCGCACGATGACGCGTCGCGTGGTGTCCGGGAGGTCGGACGGCGGCGAACGCCGGCGTGCCGTCGAGCGCCGATCGCGCGGCGGCCACGGCGGCACCGGCCCCCCGCCGAGCCGCCTCCCAACTCGCGGGCGACAGGACCGTCTCGCTGTCGAGCCGCCCGCCGCCCTCTGCGTCGAGCGCCTCCAGGTTCCGGATGTGCGACTCGGCGTGGGCCCGCAGCAGCGCGTCGTCGGGTGCGGGGTCGGCTTCGATGAATGCGAAGTGCTCGGCCGCCGCCGAAGCATGGAGACCCGCGAGCACCGCATCGATGCGAGCGGGCGACTCGGGGTGTCCGCGGCCGGTGTCGTGCTCGCGCGAAGTGGGGTGCCAGAAGATGCGGACCGACACGCCGCCCTACCTCGGTGGCTGGATCAGCGTACCGGCCGGCGGTGTCCGCGCAGGACGATCAGCGGGGCGCCGTCGGGCACGCCGAGGGCCTCCACCGTCTGCGTTTCGTCGACGACCAGCGCGCCGCGGTACTTCACCGCGTAGGCGTCGGCCGCGATAGACGCCTGCCCGAGCGCGCTCGACAGGGCCTCGGCCTTCACGCGCGCGACCGTCCAGTTCCCCGGTGCGCGCAACTGGACGGTGTCCCACACGTCCGGGACCGATACCCGCAGCGTCACATCGCCGAACGCGTTCACGCGGTCCCCCCGGCAGGCGGGAGGGTCGACAGAAACCGTCCGATGGCCTGATCGAAGAAGAGCGTGGACGCGCGGACCCGGGTACCGCCGTCCGCGGCGGTCAGTCCGATCGTCAATTCCTCGCCGCCCTGGCCGCGAAACGTCGCGTGGGCCGGTCCTTCCTGCTCGAGGAATGCGCTCTGATGCGGAATGCGCTCCGCGAAGAACACCTTCGCGCGTGCGATCACGTCCGCGGGAGCCAGTGAAGTCAGCAGTTCGTGCGTCATGATCCCCGTCCGGTAAGCCGCGGGAAAGATACACTGTCACGCATCGGCGAGCATCCGTCCGAGGTGCGCTTCGACCTGGCTGTTGGTCACCGCCTCGGCACCGGCCGCGCGGGCGGCCCGCAGCCGCTCCGCCTCGACGTGCGGGCCGAATGCGAGCACGCGGCATCCCCGGGCCACGAGCGACGCACAGGTCTCGACGGCCGCCTGGTCGACCAGTTCCACGACGGCCATCGGCGCGTCGGTCCCCGGTCGCGCCGGCACGCCGCCCCCGGCGCGCACGACCGCCTCCAGGCGCGAACGGAAGAAGAGGTCGCGCGTATGCACGGTCACTGTGAGGTCAGCGGGCACGGTGCGCCTCCGCATGTACGGAGACCGGCGGGGCGGGCCTCCGAAAGAGATCCAGCATCCGCGGGCGGCGGCGGAGGACCAGCACGACGTCGCCGGGCTCGCCGACGGGTAGTCCGTCGACGGTGACGAAAAGGGGAAGGGTCCCCATGGGCATCGCCACCCCGTACGAGACGCCGCGCCACTCCCATCGCACCTCGGCCGGATGGGGTTCGCTCACCGGGATCTCGACGAACACGTCGTCCTCGACGCGATACACGCGCTCCTCCAGCCGTTCACCCGCCCGATAGAACACCGCGTCGAACGGGTCTCCGTCACGGCGGGCGTGGTTCTGTTCCGCCGCCCAGTCGTAGTCCTCGAGCGCCGCCGAGCCGGCTCGCCACTCGATGTGGTGACGAACTTCATGCCAGAGGGTCTCCCACGCTTCTTCCCGCCAGTCGAAACTGGGATCGTCCTGCGCCAGCGCCTGGAAGGAACCGTGGTACAGCACGATGCGGGAGAGCTGCAGCCCGTCGCCCGATTCGAGGGGGATGCACTCCCCCAGCACGAGGGTCTCATTTCGCCGCGGATCGCGGCGCGCCGCGGGGACGGCCTCGATGGCCGCGATCCCGTCGAAGTACTCGTCGGGAATCTCCTCGGTCATGCCCGTCACCATCGCACGGAAGCGCCGGAGATCCATTGCCCGAGCCCGTCAGTCGCCATCCGCGGCGCGTACGCCGTGCGTATGCGTGGCGAGCCACCGGTTGGCCAGCAACAGCCCCACGAGTACGACTCCCCACTGCAGCAGGATGGTACCGACACTGTCCTCTCCGAACGGTGCCAGCCAGCCCGTAGGATTCCACCCGCGCGCCTGCCACAGCCACCAGACGAGCAGGATGACCGCCTGCAGCGGGACGAGACCCGCGATCACGATGTCCCACCAGCGACCGATCCGGATGTCGGAGTGCTCGTGGTTGAGCTGTTCCCGGCGGAACCGCGTCACCCCGTGCACGATCACCGCGATCGCGAAGAACAGTCCCGAGAGCATGAGGGCCACGCCCCACACCCAGTCCTGGTTGTGCAGGACCCGCAGCGAGATCGCGGACGGCAGACCCAGGACGAAGCCCACGACACCGACGATCCTGATGGCCCGCGATCGTTCGATGCCGGCGTCGAGAAGCACGCGTGTCGCCAGCTCGATCATCGCCATGAGGCTGGTGAAGGCCGCGAATGCGAGCGCGAGGAAGAACAGCACCATGAACGCCTGCCCAAACGGGATGCTTGCGAAGAGCTGCGGCATCCAGATGAACGTCAGTCCCTCGTTGTTGGCGCTGAAGATGGTGTTCTGAATCAGGTCGGGGGTGAGTGCCGCCCCGCCCTGCACCGCCTCGGCCAGTCCAGGGTACGCCCGCAGCGCGTCCGGGTCGCTGGCCAGGTTGGCGACCAGCTGGGGCACGACCGAGAAGACCGTGCAGAGCACCATTACGCCGGCGAGAAGCGACACGACGTTGTTGGCTGCCGGCAGCACGAACGCGTTGAGCGCCGTGTCCTCGTTGGCCCGTAGGTAGGCCGCGTACGAGAGCACGAGTCCCCACCCCGCGCCGGTGTCCCACGCGTTCTGGGTGAGCGCGCTGAGCCAGATGTCGGCCCGCGCCAGCTGGCTCCAGTCGACGGAGAACAGGTAGGCGAGGCCGCCGTCCGCCCCGGGTAGCGTCACGGCTCGTGCCGCCAGCAGCACCACGAGCAGCAACAGTGCCGGCATCAGCACCTTCGCGACGCGCTCGATCGCGCGCACACCGCGCGCGACGACCAGCGTCCCGAGGCCGATCGCGATCCCGTGCGTCAGGACCGGCCACCACGAGGTCGTGTACTGCTCCCAGAAGGCGCCGGGTTCGGCGCCCGGCAGCTCGCCCATGGCGGACGCCGCGACGTAGCGGAGCGTCCACCCCGCCACGACGGAGTAGTAGAACATGATCGCCGTGGCGACGAATGCGACGAACGCCCCCATCCACGCCCACCGGGGGCCCATCAGCTGAATGAACGCGCCTACGGGGCCGGTGCGGGTCATCCGCCCGGCGCCGAACTCCACGAGGATGAGCGGCACCGACCAGATGACGAGGAAGACCACCCACGCC
>JBDHIW010000021.1:0-20639 GCA_039587215.1 Gemmatimonadota bacterium
CTTGCCGGAGATCGCCACGATGCGGGCGTTCGAGTCCATCTTCCGGATGTCCTCGATGACCTGAAATCCGTTCTTCTTGGGCATCACGAGATCGACGATGACCACCGAAAAGGGGTGTTGCTTGTAGAGGTCGACGGCGAGCTCGCCGTCCTTCGCGTACGCCACCTCGTACCCCTTGGCGGCGAGGACCTCACCGTAGCTCGCTCGCGTGACCTCGTCGTCGTCCACGACCAGAACGCTGTACATGACCCCCCTCCCGCATCGTGCCTCCCAAGATAGGGCGTTGCCGGGTGCGAAGGCCAGGGTCGTGCTACGCCGTAGCCCCTGCAAGGTCCTCACGGTACCTTTGCGCCGCTCGCACCTCGCCAACCGCCCTTCCGACGAGAAGCATATGACCACCGTGTTCCTCCACCCCGCCGACGGGGCCGCCGCGTCACCGCCCGATCGGGCCACGCGCGGCTCGTTCGGGTACGACCTTGCGACCGTCGCCGACGAGACCGTAGGTGCCCGCGAGACGCGGATCCTGTCGTGTGGGTTCCGCCTTGCGCGGGACTTGCCGCACGATGAACACGAGGGACTGGCGATGCTCATCCTCCCGCGCTCCAGTCTTCCCCTGAAGTACGGTCTCATTCTTCCCAACGCACCCGGGCTCATCGACGCCGACTACGCGGAACCGATCGGGATCATCGTCCACAACCTGCGGGACGATCCGGTGACGCTCACGGCGGGCACCCGCATTGCGCAGGCGCTGTTCGTGCGCGTGGCGTTTCCCGCCATGGAGATCGTCGACGATGTCGACGGTGCGCGAACGCGCGGCGGGTTCGGCTCGACGGGGTAAACCACGGATCGCACCGCACTGGAGTCTCCACCCAGTGCGTTTGCGCGGGCGCCACCGTGCCGCTCACTCCTCCAAGTCGAGCGCGACCCGCGCCGCGTCTAGCTGCTCGGCCGGCACGCGCACGTCGACGCCGCGTACGGTCATGCCGCTGTGCCCCGGACCGAAGAGCCCGACGGCTCCGTGGCGGTCGATCCGCGCGGGGATGCCGCTCGCCTCGAGGCGGCCTGCCGCGATGTCGGCTTCGGTGGAGTCGCCGTAGGTCGCGACGACGATCCAGTCGGAATCGCTCATTGATCGCCCTTTCCCGCGCCGTCGTCAGGGCGCGCCGTGTGTATCCGGCTCGAGGTCAACTCTCGCCGGTTCCTGACGGGTCAGATCGTCGTTCGAACAGCAGGTCGCGCACCCGACGGTCTCCCGTGGTTACGCGTAGCCCGGTGACCGCGCCATCCGGTGCACGCTCGAGCCGTACGGTACCGAGTTCGGCGGGGCCCCGAAATTCATCCTCATGAAACGGTGTGAGCCGGCGTTCACCCTGCCGCCGGTGCACGGCGACCACCCCGTCCGCATCTACGTACAGCCGATACGCAGTGTCGAGTTCCGGGCTGTAGTACGTGCCTGCGACACCCGTCAGGTCGGCCACTGCAGGGAACCACGAGGCCGCTTCCGGCGTCGGCGTCCGTGACGGTCTCGCGGGAGTCATTCGCTCCCCGTAGTACACCTCTGCGATCCCCATCGCCTTCCCGAGGGGATCCGCGGTGGAGAAGTTGGTGAGCACCACGACACCGAGATCGTGGTCGGGAAAGAAGCCCGCGAACGCACGGTAGCCGCCGATGGAGCCCGTGTGGTAGATGCGCCGAAGGCCCCGGTGCTCGTTCACGCGGATGCCCAGGGCGTAGTCGATCGTATCGCCGGACGTCAGCACGGTACGCTCGAAGAGCGGTTCCACGGCGTCACGCGCGTCTCCCGGCGCCTGAAGGAAAGCGAGCCACGTCGCCAGGTCGTCCACCGTCGAGTACAGGTTGCCGTTCCCGACGTACGTCCACCAGGGAACGGCGTACCGGAACCCGCGGGAGGCGGAGCCGTCGTACGACGTCGCCGTTCCGGGGTGGATCGCCGTCACGTCGCCGCGGAACTCCGAGTCGTGCATACCGAGGGGCTGGAAGATGTTCGCGCGGGTCCACTCGATGAAGGGCGTCCCCGTCACCCGCTCGACGACCTCCGCCATGAGGTTGAAGCCGGTGTTGCTATACAGGTATTCGGACCCGACGGGGAAGTTGAGCTCCCGCTGTCGCTGCACGTATCGCAGCAGGTCGTCGTTCGTCATGTGGTCCGTTTCGCGCCACCCTGCCAGCTGGAGCAGCGACTGGAAGCTGCGCAGACCACTCGTGTGGGACAGCATGTGACGCAGCGTGATCGTCTCGCCGAAGTCGGGAACCTCGGGCAGATGGGTGCGGATGTCGTCCTCGAGCGACAGCTTGCCCTGCGAGGCGAGCGACGTGATCGCGTACGCCGTGAACTGCTTGGAAACGGACGCCGTGTTGAACGCCGTCGACGGAGCGTTCGGGATGCCGTATTCAAGGCTCGCAAGCCCGTACGCTCGGCGGAAGACGACATGCCTCCCGCGCATGACCGCGACGGCGCCGCCCGGATGCCCCGGTTCCATCCAGGAGGCGAAAAGGGAGTCTATCCGCTCCCCGAGCCGTTCGGGTTCCTGGGCTACGAGTGCCGGAGCGGCGATCCATGCGAGCAGAACCACGAGTGGTGCGCGGCGCGGGTACTCACGCATGTCTATTCGACTCCCTGGAGGGTGAACACCCAGACGGCCGCTGCGGCACCGGTGAAGGGCCCCACGAGATACAGCCAGAGACTGTCCCACGTACCGTTTCCGAGAACAGCGGCGATCACCGTGGGTCCGAGGCCGACCGCCGGATTGAATGCCCCCCCCGAGATCGGACCGCCGGCGAAGGCTGCGGCGGCGATGACGACTCCGATGGCGAGTCCGTAGTAGGCGTTTCCTTCCGTGGCCTTGGTCGTTGCGACGTGCAGGATGACGAGGACCAGGGCGAAGGTGAACAGGACCTCGACCAGGAGAGCGCCGATCGTGCTCGCCTCGGCACCCGGGACCGGCGCGTAGGTCCCGCCGGTCACGATCCAGACCGTGAGTGCGGCGGCTCCGGCCCCCACGAGCTGGGCCATCCAGTATGGCACCAGGTCCCGCGCGTCCATCCTGCCGCGAATGAGGAAGCTCAGGCTCACCGCGGGGTTGTAGTGTGCCCCCGAGACGTGGCCTCCCATGTACACCAGGGCCATGAGCCCCAGACCGATCGCGAATGGTGCCATCGGGGAGCCACGGAGGCTGGACAGCCCGATTGTCAGGACGAGAAAGAAGGTGCCGAGGAACTCGGTGAGGTACTTCGCCACGACGAACTCCAGACGAGGGAGGTGAGACGGGAATCTGCCCGCTTGTCGAAAGGGATGAAAGGTCGACGGAAACGCTTGCGCCGCCCGCTCCACTGGAGCATCGTAGCAGGCCGTTGCCAGCGTGTTCCCCTCTCGTCCTCGAGGAGCCTCCATGCGGATCCCCTGTTTCCTGCTCGTTGCCGCGCTCGTCCCGTCCACCGCGATCGCGCAGGAGGTGCCCGACCATGACGCGCAGCTCGCGTCCGCCGTACTTGCGGCACCCGAACCGCTGCGCGAGGGTGCCCGGGTGCTGGGATGGACGGCGTCAGGTGCGTCGGTGGAGCTGCGCGCGGGAAGCAACGAGATGGTGTGCATCGCAGACCGTCCGGGCGACGAAGATTACAGCGTCGCCTGCTACCACGTGTCAGTCGACCCATACATGGCCCGAGGGCGTGAGCTGAGCGCACAGGGCGTAGAGGGGCGTGAGCGGAATGCGATTCGGTGGCGGGAGATGGAGGAGGGTACGCTCCCGCTACCCGAGCCTTCTGCGGCACTGTACATCCTGCACGGTTCGGGTTTTGACGCGGAGGCGGGCGAAGTGGCCAATCGCTTCCTGCGGTATGTCTTGTACATGCCGGGGGCGACCCCGGAGGCGGTGGGGCTGCCGACTCGCCCAACCGAGCCGGGCATGCCGTGGCTCATGTTCGCCGGTACGCCGGGGGCGCACGTGATGATCACGCCGCCCGTTCCCGATCAGCCGTAGGCGGTCAGAGGCGCTCCGGGCGATCCACCGTCTGGCGGGTGCGGACGTTCCCGGTGTTGAGCGTTCCGGAGGGCTCGAACAGGAGGACTGCCACTTCGCCGTCGGCCACGGGTTGATGCTCCACGCCTCGAGGGACGACGAACAGATCTCCCGCGTGGAGCTCGACGTCGCCGTCGCGCAGTCGCATCAGGAGGTCGCCGTCGAGGACCAGGAAGAGCTCGTCGGCGTCTGCGTGGTGATGCCAGACGAACTCGCCGCGGAGTTTCGCGAGCTTGACGTCCTGCCCGTTCAGCGAGGCGATGATACGAGGATGCCAGTGATCGTCGATCTGGGCGAGTTTGTCGGAGAGGCGAACGGGTTCCACGGTGCGGCTCCTGGATATGGGCCTCGCGGCAGAGCGGGGCGCGGCGTCAGCGACGATGTGTCGGCGCGGCGATCACGATCACGATGAACGCCACGACCAAGAGAGCGGCCAGCACCAGCCACCGCGTCCCCGGCGGTACCCGCGTGGTCGTGAGGCGCGTCCACGCCTGCCGTGCCCGCGCGACTCTCCTGTCTGCAGTTTCGGTCACCGACGCATGGGCGGCAAGCCGGCGCCGTCCGGCGGGAGGGCATGCGGCGTGAAGATCGTCCTCGCGCCGTACGGGACCCGCGGAGACGTCCAGCCGATGGTCGTGCTCGGCCTCGGTCTGCAGGAGCGCGGCCACGCGGTGACCATCGCCGCTCCGCGGAACTTCGCCGACTGGGTCCGCGGCTTTGGTCTGGACTTCGCTGTGGGCGGGGACGACATCGCGGCGGAGCTTCGGCGAGCCGGCGACCGGGCGCAGTCGGTCCGCTATCAGATGAACTTCCTTCGACGGACCCTCATCCCCGCACAGTTCGCGCAGCTCGCCAGAGTCTGCGAGGGGGCCGATGCCGTCGTTGGCGCAGGGGTGCAGATCGCCGGACCGTCGGTCGCGGAGCGGCACGGCATTCCCTATGGGTTCGTGGCGTATGTGCCTTCGGTCATCCGTGCCGCGGTGCATGCGCCGCCGTTCGTGCGCGGGCAGCGCTGGCCTCCGATCGTCAATCGGTTGTGGTGGACGCTGTTCGGTGCCGCCTCGGACGTGCTGCTGCGCGGACCGATCGATCGAGCGCGACAGACGTTGGATCTCCGACCGATCACGAGCGTCGAGACCTACCTCCAGGGACAGAGAATCCTCGTGGCGGCGGATCCGGTCCTGGCGCCGACGCCGGTCGGTATGCGCGGTAACGTGCGCGTCGCAGGGGGTCTGGCACTTCAGGAGCAGGGAGCGGTTCCGGCCGAAGTGGAAGACTTTCTGTCGGCCGGCGACCCGCCGGTCCTGCTCGGGTTCGGGAGCATGGTGACCGATCGCGCGCCCAGCATTGCGCGGGTATTCGCCCGCGCGGCCGAGCGGGCAGGGCTTCGCTTGCTGATCCAGGCAGGGTGGTCGGATGTAGGGGAGGGTCCGTCTTCCGACGCGTGCCTAGCAACCGGCCCCGTTCCCCACCACGCGCTCCTCCCTCGGGTCCGCGCGGTGGTGCATCACGGCGGGGCAGGTACCACGACGGCCGTAGCCAGGGCCGGCCGCCCCCAGTGGATCCTGCCGCATCTTCTGGATCAGTTCTACTGGGCGCACCGCGTCCACGCACTCCAACTCGGTCCCCGGCCGATTCCCATCGGGCGGGTTCGGAGGGTGCCGGCGGTAGAGCGCGGGCTCCGGACGCTCGCACGGTCCGCCACCTACGCCGGTCGAGCGCGCGATGTCGCGAGCTCGATGCGGGGCACCGATGGGCTGACCGAGGCTGTGAAGTTCGTGGAGGCGCTGGCGACGGACACACCGCCGCCGCCGACGGTCCGGCCGGGCAGCTAGAGCAGCGGGAGGTCCGTCGGCTTCTTCATCGCACTCGCGCGGGATGGATCCCGCTGACCATTGGCGAGCGCGCCGACGGTCTCGACGAGCTGGGCGGGTTCCACCGGCTTGACCATGATGTGGGCGGCCCCCAACTCTTCCGCGCGATACAGCTGCTCTGGGCTCGCACCCGAGATGGCGATGACGTTCGCTTCCGGCTCGACCCCGAACAGCTCGTCGATGGTCTTGAACCCGTTCATGACGGGCATCACGAGGTCCACGATCACAACCGCGTGCCGGGTCCGTTGGAACGCCAGGATGCCTTCCGCGCCATCCTGTGCCTGGTCGACGTCGTGCCCCGCGGCAGTAAGGCCGGCGGCGTAAGCGCCGCGCGCGACGGCATCGTCTTCGATGATCAAGACCTTCGCCACAACTGCTCCGTGTAGTCGGAGCTGCAAGCTAGTCGGTCACGCGGCGTTTTGGGAGCCGGTACGCGCCCCGTTCGACCGCGTCGATCAGGATCGTTCGCACTCGCCCGCATCGGGCGCGTCCGGGGTGCCGTAGGTTCCGCGAACCAGCTTGGCGCTCCCGTCACCGATGTGCATGACGAAGAGTGACGAGTACTGCCCGTGACAGAGGTCGGGCAGGTCGGGCCCTCCGAGTGCGCCGACGATCGCCGGGATCGTGTTGCTGTGACCCACTACGAGGACCGCTCGGGTACCTGGCGCAGCCGCGACGGCTTCCGCCACCGCTTGGATGTGGCGCTCACGCCCGCCGTCGAAGCCCACGACGTTGGGCTCGAGCCCCTGGTTCGCGAGCAGTGGTCCGGCGGTGAGTCGGGTGCGCGCCCGCGGACTCACGATGACCGTGCCGATGTTGGTTGCGCGGAGCGCACGAGCGAGTGCTCCGGCGCGCGCCGTTCCCGCCTCCGTCAGGGGCGGATCGGAGGAGGGTTCCCCGTCGGCTTCTGCGTGACGCACCAGGATGACCAGGCGGTCGGACTGCGCGTGGGCGGCAGGGGCCACGAGGACCGCGGCGGCAAGCAGAAGGATGAGGCGTCGCATCAGAGGCACGAGGGCTCCCGGTCGGAGGGAAACGGTGGCTGGGTGGGAGGCCCGCGGACTGCCCAGAGTCCTTCAGCCCCTCTTCAGCCCCCCTTCAGGATCGACGGTCGAAGATGCACCTGCTGGCCGAGTCCGGCTACCGCGGCAGCGGGGCCGGCGCGGGGTGGTGTGCTCGCACAGGCGGAAGGGCGGGATGGGAATCGAGGCGCTGGCAGATTTGGGCTTTCACCGGGTACGGGAGGCCACCGCCTTCGACGCGGAGCGCGTCGGTGTCCGCTCTTGGCGGACGGAGGCGGTGATTCCGGCGATGGGGACGCGTGTCGCCGTCACCACGGTCACGTCCTCCCGGCAGCTCGCCGAGGATGCGGTGGAGTCCGCCCGCGCAGAGATGGATCGCCTGGTCTCCGTCTTTGATCGCCACGACGCGCAGTCGGCCGTCAGCACGTTCAATGATGCCGGCCGCCTCGACAATCCCCCGGCGCCGCTCCGCTCGGTTCTCGACACGGCGCGGGAAGCGAGCCGCCTCACGGGGGGCGCGTTCGACGTTACCGTCGGGCCGCTCGTAGAGCTCCTCACGGCGGCGGCGGCCGCCGGGCGGGAACCGTCGGCCGGCGAGCTTGCCGACGCTCGAGCGTTCGTGGACTCCGACTACGTCATAGGGGACCGCTGCCGGCTGCGGGTGCAGCGCGACGGGGTCCGCATCACGCTGGATGGGATCGCCAAGGGCGCGATCGTCGACGCGATGGCCGAAGCACTGACCAAGGCCGGCGTGCGCCACTTCCTCGTGGACGGCGGGGGAGACATCCGCCTGCGCGGTCGGAATCCCCAGGGGTGGGCGTGGAGCATCGGCGTCCGTGACCCCACCAGCACCGCGGTGCGCGAGGTCGTCGCGCTCCGGGGCGGAGCCGTCGCGACCTCCGGCGGGTACGCTCGTCCCCTCGGCCCGTCAGCAACCAACCACCACATCGTGAATCGCGATTCGGGACGGTCGCCGGCTACATGCCAGAGCGTCTCGGTCATGGCCCCGACCGTCCGCTGGGCGGACGCGCTGGCCACCGGAATGTTCGTGCTCGGCCCGCGTGGCGCGCTTGCGTTGGCGGACCGCATACCCAAGTGCGCCTGTCTGGTCATCGACGGGCAGGGAAGTCGCACTGTCTCACGACGCTGGCCGCGGATGCAGCCGGTGCCGAATGAAAGCGACGGCAACGATGATTGATCGACCGTACTCACGCGGGCAGGCCGCGGTGCTGATCGCGCTGCAGCTGGCGATCGGCTGGCACTTCCTGTACGAAGGGCTCGCCAAGATCCTCAACGAGCATTGGACGGCGGCGGGATACCTGGCGGCGTCACAGTGGTGGTTCCAGAGTCTGTTCGAGAAGCTGGCGACGTCTCCGGGGCTGCTGGGTGTCGTCGACGTCCTCAACAGCTGGGGGCTCGTGGCGGTTGGTGCGGGACTCATGCTGGGATTGCTGACACGCTACGCCGCCGTCGCGGGCATCGTGGCCCTCGCGCTCTACTACATCGCCGCTCCGCCGTTCGCGGGACTCACCTACGCGATGCCGAGCGAGGGCAGCTATCTCGTCGTCAACAAGGTGATGATCGAGGCGTTCGCCCTGACGGTGCTACTCGTGTTCCCCACCCGCGGGCTGTTCGGTCTCGATCGGCTCATGTCGGCCCTGCGTGGCCAAACCCTGGATACGGCCGCTCGCGTGACCGTGTGAGGAGACCATCATGAGCGCAGACGAACACGGCAGTTCGGGATGGGCGAACATCACTCGGCGGAGCTGGCTCAAGACGTTGGCGTCGCTGCCGGTCGTCGGGGTGTTCTTCTACAACTTCTTGAAGAAGAAGGCGAAAGACGACCAGGTGCAGCGCGCAATCCTCGACGAGTTGGGGGTCGTGGAGCGTGGTCCGGCGATCATTCCGGACGCGGTCTCCCGCCCGCCCAGCGATCGCGTGCGCGTGGGCATCGTCGGGTTCGGCTACGAAGGCGAAGCCCTCGTCCGCAACGCCGGATACGCGCACCCGGACTGGATACAGGAATCGCGCGATGCGTTGCGCGACAATCCGGGCGACCGGCGCCTCGAGACGTACCTGAATCAGGAAGACCTGAACATCGAGTTCACGGGCGTGTGCGACCTGTTCGACGTCCGCGCACAGCGCGCCATCGCCGCGTCTCAGACGGAAGTGACGTCCGGGGAGAGCACGCCACGCCCGCCCGCGACGCGATACCATCGCTATACGGACATGCTCGACAGTGGACAGGTGGACGCGGTCATCATCGCGACACCGGATCACTGGCACACGCGCATGACGCTGGACGCCGCCGAACGCGGCATTCACGTCTACTGCGAAAAGTGCATGACCCGAACGGAGAGTGAAGCGCACGCGATGTACGATGCGGTGCGCGATTCGGGCATCGTCTTCCAGTTGGGGCATCAGAATCGGCAGTCCGAGAGCCACAACAAGGCGCGAGAGGTCATTGCAGCCGACATTCTTGGGCCGATCACGCTCGTCGAGGGCACCACGAATCGCAACACGCCGTGGGGTGCGTGGGTATGGGACATTCACGAAGATGCCAGCCCGGAGACCATCGACTGGGAGCAGTTTCAGGAGCCCGCGCCGACCAAGATGGCGTACACGCCTGAGCGCTTCTTCCGATGGCGCTGCTGGTACGATTACGGCACCGGCCTGGCCGGCGATCTGCTGTCCCACGACTACGATGCCGTGAATCAGATCCTCGACTGCGGCATTCCCCACACGGCAGTCGCGTCGGGCGGCATCTACTACTACAAGGACGGGCGGGACGTGCCCGACGTCTTTCAGGTGGTCTACGAGTACCCCGACAGGGACATGACGCTCGTGTACAGCTCTACGCTGGCCAACGGGGCGGATCGTGGACTCCAATTCATGGGCCATGACGCGACGATGCGGGTGAGCGGCACGCTCTCGGTGTCGGCGGAGCGGGATTCGACGCGTTACGCCGACAAGATCGAGAGCAACATCATCGATCCGAGTCGGCCGATGTTCACCTACCGGCCGGGATTCCGCGGCATCGATGCGGTGACGTCGGCCACGGAGCAGTACTTCGCGAGTCGCGGCCTGCTCTACACCTACCGTGGGGGTCGCCGGGTCTCGGCGTACCACCTGATGATCAAGGACTGGCTGGACTGTATCCGCCACGGCGGCACGCCCAGCTGCAACATCGAGCGGGGCTTCGAAGAGGCGATCACGTGTCACATGGCGACGCGATCGCTGCTCGAGGGCCGCCGGGTGACGTGGGATCCCGTGGCCCGCCGCATCGTCTGAGTGAACACACGGGCCGCGGGCGTCGGAGGGCGCCCGCGGCCCATCTCCCTCACATCGTTCCTTCGAGAAACGCGCGACGGCGCGTGTCCGGCATGCGCTCGATGGCGTATCGGAGCGTCGTACGCGGGATGGCGGCGTAGTACCGCGTAAGAAACGTCTCCGCCGTTCGCGCATCGCGCTTCCAGATCTCGCGGAGCATCCAACCCACCGCCTTGTGGATCAGATCTTCTCGATCGTCGAGGAGGAGGGCCGAGAGCCGAAGCGTGTCCGTGAAATCGTCGCGACCGATGAAGTGCGATGTCGCCACGATCGCAATCCGACGGCGCCACAGGTTGCGGGAACGCGCGAGGCGATCGAGAACGCGCCGGCTGCGGTCGACCAAGTGCGCGCCCACGATGTGGCCCGCCGACGCGTCGACCAAGTCCCAATTGTTGACCCGGTCCGCATGGTCGAGATACGCGCGGTAGACCGCCCCTCGCGCACTCGCTGGTCCGCGGCGGTAGCGCTCGACCATGAGCAGGACCCCGAGCATGCGCGCCTCGTGGATGGGTGAGGAGAGGAGCTGCACGGTGTCGTGTAGCGCGAGCCCGCGGAACGCGCGGACCTCGGCGCGTAGTGCCGCGGCGCGAATGCCGACGAAGCGATCACCCTCGCCGTACTGCCCCGGGCCAGTCTTGAAGTACGTCTGAGCATGTGTGGCGATCACCGGATCGCCGATCTGGCGTAGGCGGCGCTCGACCGACGCGACGGGATCGGCATGGATGCGTTGCTTGCTGCCCATGGTCACCGTCCGGCCATGATGGAGAATGCGCGAAGGGATCCACCGGTCAATGTACGTGCCTGTGGGCGCGCACGAGCAGCATCGACAGCGTCACGAGTTTCGGACGAGCATATCCTCTTTTTCCGAGCATGTGAATTTCGAATGAAGGAAGAGTGAGCCGCCGTCAAAACGTGTTTACAAGCGGACCCTGCCGCTGCACGGTTAGGTATCCGTCATGGAACGCGCGTTCGTCCCCAGAACGCGTTGGCCCCCTTCCCTTCCTCCCACAGGGGGCACGCGACACCCAAAGCTGTCGCGCACAAGGATCACAGGACTTTTGCATGGAGATATCCGGTGCGAGTCGGTTGCTCCGGGAAACATCTGCGTTGGTCGTACTCGAGCTTCTTCGCGTGCCTCGTCATCACCGGGTGCACCGTCGAGACGGAATCCGTGCGCCCGGACGATGTCGGGATCGCGGTGACCGATCCCGCCGACTACTTCGCGGACGTCACGGCGCAGGCGGGGATCGACTTTGTGCATTCGATCGGCGATTCGGCGCTGTCCAATCTGGTGGAGTCGTCGGCCGGTGGGGCGGCCTTCCTCGACTACGACGGTGACGGATATCTGGACCTCTATGTCACGAATGGTGCCCATGTCGATCTGGTGAGCGAAGGCCCGCGCCCGCCCGCGCGACTCACGAATCGCCTGTACCGCAACCGCGGTGACGGCACGTACGAGGATCGGACCGATGCGGCGGGCGTGGGGGATGCCGGATACGGCATGGGTGTCGCGGTCGGCGACTTCGACAACGACGGCGATGCGGATCTCTTCGTGAGCAACGTCGGGCCCAACGTGCTCTACCGCAACGACGGTGACGGGACGTTCACGAACGTGAGCGCGCGGGCGGGCATCGCGGGTGACGCCTGCAGCGTGGGCGCGGTGTGGCTGGACTACGACCGCGACGGATACCTCGATCTGTACGTGGGAAACTACGTCGAGTTCGATCCGAACTACCGCTTCTACTACGCGCCGGACGGATTTCCCGGCCCGCTGGCGTACGGCGGCCAGCCCGACGTCCTGTTCCGCAACCGCGGAGACGGCACGTTCCAGGACGTGACGGTGGAGGCGGGAGCTCACCGTCCCGGCGGCCGGGCGATGGGGGTCGGCGTAGCCGACGTGAACGACGACGGGTTCACGGACATCTACGTCGCCAACGACGCGATGGAGAACTACCTGTTCCTGAACGTCGAGGGCCGGACTTTCCGCGAGGCGGGGCGCGAGGCGGGCGTGGCCTACAACCACCAGGGCGACGCGACGTCGAGCATGGCCGTCGTGTTCGCCGACGCGGACGGAGACCTGCTGCTCGATCTGTTCGTGTCGGACATGTCGTACAGCGCGCTCTATCGCAATCAGGGCAACGGCACGTTCCAGGACGTGACCTATGCGTCGGGCATTGCGATTCCGAGCGGGCAGTTCGTCGGGTGGGGCACGGCGTTCATCGACTACGACAACGACGGCGATCCCGACATCTTCAAGGTCAACGGGGACCTGCAACACCTGTACGGGCAGGAAGACCAGTTGTTCGAGAATGTCGGTGGCCGCTTTACCGACGTGTCCGGTGAGCGTGGGGCGTACTTTCACCGCGAACTCGTCGGTCGCGGAGCGGCGTTCGGAGATTACGACAACGACGGCGACGTCGACGCGTTCGTGATGAATCTGAACGACCGCCCGGTACTGCTCCGCAATCAGCACGGCAATCGCGCGAACTGGCTGCTCCTCGCACTGGTCGGCACGACCGGCAACCGCGACGCGATCGGCGCACGCGTGACGCTCACGGCAGGTGACGTCGTTCAGGTCGCGCAGCGCACGGGAGCGTCCGGATACCTGTCGCAGAGCGACCCACGCCTGCACTTCGGACTCGGCGCGCGCGACACCGTCGATCGCATCGAGATCCGCTGGCCGGGCGGCGCCCGGCAGGTACTGGAGGGGATACAGGCCAACCAGATCCTCACCGTGACCGAGCCGGGCGAGGCGCGATGACCCGACTCCTAGCGAGTCTGCTCCTGGTCGCTGCGGTGGGCGCCGCGGTCATTGTCGGACGAGGCGACTCCGAGGCACAAGCGGAGTGGGTGCTGCTGACGGTGGAGCGCGGCGCGACATCGCCGGTGCGGACACGGGTCGTCGCACAGTCCGCGGTGGGCGAGCCGCTGGTCGAGTTGTCCGAGGGGCTGGTGGAGGCGCGCGGCCCCAGCCCGGCACCCGACGGTCGTCGGGTGGTCTTTGCGGGACGGCAAGCCGACGAGGATCCCTGGTCCCTCTGGGAGGTGGATGTCACGGGTGACGGTCTCCACGAGATCGCGACGGACCGCGAAGCAAGGGAGCCGGCGTACGCCGACCACGGGCGCGTGGTCTATTCGGGTCGCGTCGACGACGGCTGGGCGCTGTTCGTCCGCGGGCCGTCGGGCACCGATCGACTGACGTATCGTCCTGGGGATCAACGCTGGCCGGCCGTTCTCGCGACCGGGCGCATCGTTTTCGCGGATCGCGGCCCGGAGGACGACGCGCCGCGGCGCTATCTGTGGATGCAGCAGGACGGCACGGGTGCCGAATTGCTGATCGCCGGGACGCCGGGTACGCATCTGGTCGGTCCTGTCAGGGAAGTGGCGCCCAACACGGTCCGGTTTCTGGAGCGAGCAGAAGACGGAACGGTGGCCGCGCGTGTCGTCGACATCGCGCGGTTGGATGCGGGGCAACGCATGGAACCTCCGGCGGCCCCGCAGGTCGGCCTGCTTGCCGGCGCGGATCGGGTGGTGGACGCCGTGACCGTGTCCGCCCGACCCGTGCCTCCAGCGCCGATCAGCGTCGTGGACCCCGCCAAGGCGAAGGGCGTGCTCTTCGGGATCGACGCGGGCCTGTCCGACCGAACTCCGAATCCCTCCGCGGGACCCGCGGTGGCGCTACGGGTCGTGTCGACCGACGGTCAACTCGGCACCCTGCCGCTCGCGGCAGACGGATCGTACTTCGTGGAGGTGCCCGCCGATCGGCCACTGCGGCTCGAGACGCTCGACGCGTCCGGGCAGATCGTCCGGGGGCCGTCCGACTGGCTCTGGGTTCGGCCCAACGAGAGCCGTGGATGCGTCGGATGTCATGAGCCGCGCACGTTGGCGCCGCCCAACCGCGTCCCGCTCGCACTCGAAGAGGGCCCGGTGCAGCTCCCGGGCGGCAGCCGGTGATGCGCGGCGTGCCTCGCATGTCGGGCCGCGCGATGAGCGTCATGGCGCTGGTGGGCATCGTCGGCGTCGCGGCGGGACACCGCGGCCTGTCGCACCACGCGCGCAAGATGTCCGGCACGGAGGTCGCGAGCATCAACTGCATTCCGTGTCACGTCCTTCCCCGGGTAAGCGGCCCACTCGCGTCGCTGTGGAATGCCGAGTATGCGTCGCCACTCCGGCTCGCGGTGGTTCCGGACGGGACGCTCCTGGTCACCGCCGAGGAGGGCGGGGCGCTGTTCGTGGTCGATCCAGAGCGACGGGCGGTACTCGATCAGATAGCCGTCGGCGGTCAGCCGCATTCGGTCATCACCGACGCCCGTGGACGCACGGCCTACGTGACCGACCGGTGGGGCAATCGCGTGTCGGTGATCGACCTCGCGACGCGGACACGGGTGTCCACGATTCCGGTCGGCGCGCAGCCGGGCGGCATGAGCCTCGACGCGTCGGAGCGGACGCTCTTCGTCGCCAACTCGGGCACGAACGACATCAGCGTCGTCGACCTGCCGAGCGGCCGGGCTGTGCAGCGACTCCCGGCGGGGTCGCACCCGTACAGCGTGCGCGGGTCACCGATCGACGAGACGATCGTGGTGCTCAACCGACTCACCAGCCCCGTCGAGCATCGCGCACCACCAGTCACCGAGGTGACTCTGGTGGACGCTGCGACGCGCCGGGTGGTCCGGCGGGTGCGCCTCGACGCCGCCCACATGGCGGAGGGGCTGGCGGTCACCCCCGACGGGGCGACGGCGCTTCTGACGATCGCGCGGCCGAAGAACCTATTGCCGGCTACACAGATCGCGCGCGGATGGATGATCACCTACGGCGTCGCGCTGCTCGACATGACCAGCGGGCGGGTCGTGCAGCTGCTGCTCGACGACGTCAATCAGTCGTACGCCGACCCCTACGACGTCGTCCTGTCGCCGGACGGTCGCCGCGCATTCGTGAGCCATGCCGGCGCGGACGTGGTGTCGGTGATCGACGTGCCGGCGCTTCGCGCTCTCGCGGCCGCGATTCCCGACGACAGCCTCGCGCGGTACGCCAACGACCTCTCCGCGAGTCGGCAGTACGTCGTTGCGCGCATCCCGACGGGTCCCAATCCGATGGGCCTTGCTGTCAGTGCTGATGGGGGCACCCTGTACGTCGCCGAACGCGTGGCGGACCAGATCCGCATGATCGACGTGGCGACCGGCCGCGATCGCGGAGTCATTCCGCTCGGTTCTCCGCAGCGAGAGTCGTTCGTACGTCGCGGGGAGCGCCTCTTCAACAGCGCCGGGCACACGGCGCAGGGACAGTTCAGCTGCCGCTCCTGTCACCCGGAGGGGCACACGGACGCGCTCAACTACGACCTCGAGCCCGACGGACTGGGGCGCAACATCGTCAACAACATCTCGTTGCGCGAGCTGTCCACGACCGCGCCATACAAGTGGACGGGGAAGAACGTGAGTCTCTACCGCCAATGCGGTTTCCGCTTCGCGAAGTGGCTCACGCGGACCGCGCCCTATTCGCAGCGGGATCTCCAGGCGCTGGTCGCGTACATCATGTCGCTCGAGCACATGCCGAATCCATACGCTACGGCCGACGGCCCTCTGGCCGTCGCCGCCGAGCGGGGGCGGACGATTTTCGAGCGGGCCGCGACGAACGACGGACGCACGATCGACGAGCGCGACCGGTGCGTCACATGTCATCCGCCACCGTTGTTCACGGATGGGCGCATGGCGGACGTCGGCACGGGCGCCGACACCGACACGCAACACGAGTTCGACACGCCGGTACTCACGAACCTTGCCGGGTCCGGGCCTTATCTGCACGACGGCCGGGCGAACTCGCTCGAGGAGCTATGGACGCGGTTCAACCCCGACGACCGTCACGGGGTCGCCAACGATCTGACGAAGGCGCAACTGAACGATCTCGTGGTGTACCTGATGACCCTTGGAGGGGCGCGTGACTGATCAAGGTCGCGGATACGCGTATGGTGTGATCGGCGTCTCAGCGCTGGTCGTCGCCGGGGTGCTGGCGGGACGCCCGGCGGTGGACGAACCCGATGCCGCGGCGTCACGGCGCCCGGTTGGGGTCGAGACGCCCGTCGTCGCGGCGCCCGTGCCCGCAGCCCGCGTGATCGTCGATCGGTGGCGGACGTTCACGGAGCGTGACGGGCTACCGTCTTCAAAGGTCTTCACCGTCCGGGCGGGCGACGGGCGCGTCTGGGTCGGCACGGACCGTGGCGCGAGCTACTGGGAGAATGACCGCTGGCATACGGTGGATACGAGCGACGGCCTGGCGCATCGCGTGGTGCTGGCCATCGACGTCGATCCGCGTACCGGCGACGTGTGGCTCGGAACGCTCGCTGGTCTCAGTCGGTGGTCGGCCGGCCGGATCGACTCGTTCGATCAGTTCAACAGCGGACTCGTGAACGACGTCGTCTACGGCGTGGCGGTCGAGGGAGCGCGGGTGTGGGCCGCGACGGCGGCGGGAGTGAGCCGGTACGACGTCACCGCCAGGCACTGGGAGATCTTCACCGAGCAGAACGCACCGATGCACGAGCCGTGGACCTACGGTGTGCACGCCGCGGACGGATTGGTCTATATCGCCGCGTGGGGCGGCGGGGTGCTCGAGTACGACTTGGCAACGGACCAGTGGCGCGACTACCGCGACCCGGACGAGGAGATGGAAATCGACCTCTTTCCGGACGACGGGCTCGTGCACGACGTGACGACCGGGGTGGCATACGGCAGCGGCGTGCTCTGGGTCGGCACCTATTTCGGGCTGTCCCGCTACGACGGACTGCGCTGGTCGGGGTATTTCGATCACGACAGCGGACTCCCCAGCAACTTCATCAACGCCGTGCGCGTTCGCGGGACGCAGGTGTGGATCTGTACGGACGCGGGTCTCGCCGAGTTCGACGGGGAGGTCTGGGTGTCGTACGCCCGTCGAGATGACGGCCGCGGCTCGGTCACCGTTCGGCGTGAGGCAGACGCGCCGGCCCGCACGACGCCGTCCGCGATCGCGCACAACTACGTCCTCGGCGTCGACTTCGCGGGTGACACCGTGTGGGTGGCGACGGCGGACGGCGTCAGCCGCGGGCACGCGTCGGGGGCGACGACGGTGGCCCACTTCACGACTTCAACAGGCAACGAGTGAAACGAGGAACGACCATGACTCAAGTGATGAGCCCACAGCAGCCGACGCTGGCACTGAATCTCGAACGGTTGACCGATGGAGAGCGCGTCGAGCTCCAGCGCATGGGTCTGCTGTCCGATGCCGGAGAAATCGTGGCGCGTCCCGAGCCGCTGTGTCACACGAGCAGGCCCCCGATGGCTCGCGAGGCGACCTCCGTGCCACAGGTGCTCAACGAGGCATACGACTATGCCAAGCCGTCGTCCTTCGCGCGGGCACTGTCGTTCACGATTGCGGATGCCACGGTGCTGCTCATTTCGGGAACCGCCAGCGTCGACGACGAAGGGCGGACGCTGTACACCGGAGACTTCCGGGCGCAGTGCTGGCGCACGTACCGGAACATCACGGCGATCCTCGAGGCCAACGACATGAGCTGGCACGACATCGTCCGGACGACGTGCTATCTCCGGGATATCGAACGCGACTACGCGGCGTTCAACGAAGTACGCACGGCGTTCTTCGATTGGCAGCAGCTGGATCCGCTGCCCGCGAGCACCGGTATCCAGACGCGGCTCTGCCGCGAAGATCTGCTCATCGAGATCGAAGCGATCGCGGTGGCGAAGTTCGGCGGCTCGCGGTGACCACCGTGCGGGTCGTCGGTTGCCTGCTGGTATTGGGCGTGGTGGGTGCGGGTGTCCTCCCGGCGCAGGAGGACACGACGCGGTATGCCAAGACGCCCGAGGTCCTGCGCCCGTACCGTCTGTTCGAGCGCGCCTACCGTCGGTTCTTCACGGAGGAGCAGGCGTTTCGGGGGCCGGGACGCGACGACGCGGCGCCGTCGGTCTCGAGCGTCAAGATCGGTATCCTGGCGCCCCTCGACGGTTCGCGCGCGGCCACGTATGGCCGTCGGATCGAGCAGGGAGCGATGCTCGCACTCGAAGACGCGAACGACGCGGGCGGCTTCGGCGGCATTCCCTTCGAGGCGGTGGCTCGGAACGATCTCGGGCTCTGGGGAGCCTCAAGCAACGAGCTCGTCGCACTGTACGAGCAGGGGGTCTGGGCGACCGTGGGTTCGCTCGACGGCGCCAACTCGCACATTATGGTCCGGCTGGCGCTCAAACTCGATATGCCGATCGTGAACACCGCGACCACCGACCCGACGCTCACCGAGACCGCGGTTCCATGGATCGTCCGCTGCATCGCCGACGATCGGCAGATCAGCTACGCGTTGGCGCTCCACATGTACCGTGATCGCGGACTGCGGCGGGTCGCACTGCTGCGTTCGAACGACCGGTATGGACGGGTGGGCACCGGGGAACTCGTCGACGCGATGAAGCGCCTGGGCGCGCCGATGGTGCTCGAATTGCGGTTCGCCCCCGGACGGCCCGACGTCGACGTGCAACTCGAGCGGATTCGGCAGAGCGGAGCCGACGGGATCGTCGTGTGGGGCGACGCGGAGGATGCCGCGGCCGTCGTCCAGCGCCTCAGGGCGGTGGGACTCGACCAGCCGGTCTTCGGCCCCGACCCGTTGGGCTCGTTGGACTTTCTGCGCTCCGCGGGGGCGTCGGCCGAGGGCGTGACGGCGGTGTACCCGTTCGACCCGTCGTCCGAGGACGCACGCTACCGTGCCTTCGCCTCGCGGTACGAAGCGCGTTTCGGCACACCGCCCGACCTCTACGCCGCACACGCCTACGACGGGATGTCCATGGTCGTCGACGCCATCAGGCGCGCCGGACTCAACCACGTACGCATTCGAGATGCGCTCACCGGTCTCGATCGCTTTCCCGGCGTCACGGGGACAATCCCCTTCGACGCCACCTGGAACGACGTCGGTCCCGTGTGGATGGTCGATATCCGCGAGGGACGCCGGCGCTTCTTCACGTCTCCAACGACGGCAACAGACGATGGCATCAACTCGCACTAGCGCCCAGCACTCCACGCCACTTGTCGACCGAAGCACCCGTCCCGAAGGATCGGTGGTGCACGTCGGGACGGTGCAGTTCGGGGGCCCCGGCGTGGCCGTGATCGCCGGCCCGTGTTCAATCGAGAGCCGGACCCAGTTGTTCGAGACGGCAGCAGCCGTGCAGCGCGGCGGAGCCGTGATGCTCCGTGGCGGTGCCTATAAACCGCGCACGTCGCCGTATGCGTTTCAGGGACTCAAGAAGCAGGGGCTTCAGCTTCTGGCGGAGGCAGGCCAGGAGTTCGGCATGCCGGTCGTCACGGAGGTGATGGACACGACGCAGGTCACGATCGCCGAGCCCTTCGTCGACATGTACCAGATCGGATCGCGGAGCATGCATCAGACCCCGCTGCTCGAGGCCGTGGGTCGAAGCGGCAAGCCCGTGCTGCTCAAGCGCGGGATGAGTGCGACCGTCGACGAGTGGCTGCTGGCGGCGGAGTACGTGCTTCAGCAAGGCAACGAAAACGTCGTCCTGTGCGAACGCGGCATCCGCACCTTCGAGACGGCGACACGCAACACGCTCGACCTGTCGGCCGTACCGGTCGTGCAGCGTCGCACGCACCTGCCGGTGATCATCGACCCGAGCCACGGCACCGGAGACTGGCAGCTCGTACCCGTCATGAGTCGAGGCGCCGTGGCCGTGGGTGCGGACGGCCTGCTGGTCGAAGTGCACTACGATCCCGACTCGGCGCTCTGCGACGGATCCCAGTCGCTGCGCCCGCCAATCTTCGATGCGCTCATGGAAGACGTTGAGGCGGTGGCCGTTGCGGTCGGACGGACGGTGCTGCGCACTCCGCGAACCCCGGCCCCGCTCGCGGGAACGCCGTGATCCCAGCGGTTTTGTGCGCGCTGGCGCTCGGGGCCGTCTCCCTGCCAGCGGAGACCGGGCCCGGGCACCGGCCGGACTCCGTCGTCATTGGAGTCTTGCTTCCCGCGAACGACGCCCGGGCCGCGTCGGACCTCGCGGCGGGTATTCGTTTGCGCGTCGACGATGCTGCGACTAATGGAGACACGCTCCGTGTGCGGCTCGTGGTCCGTACGCTCGAGACGGGATGGAGTGCCGGTCGCACCGTGGTACAGATGGCCTTCGACGACGGCGTGCACGCGGTGATCGGGGGTGTCGATGGCCGGGCCGCGCACGTCATTGAACAGCTCGTGGCGAAGCGCCGGATGCCCCTGGTGTCGCCATGGGCGAGCGATCCGTCACTCACCGCGTCGTACGTTCCGTGGATGTATCGCGCGGTACCGAGCGACCGCGCGCAGGCACACGCGCTCTGGAGCGTCATTCCTGAAAACGGCGGACCCGTGA
>JBDHIW010000185.1:0-4431 GCA_039587215.1 Gemmatimonadota bacterium
CCCTGCAGTTCATCGCGCCGTACGCGGGCGCGGCGATCGCCGAGTACTTCATGTACGACAAGAAGGGGGCGACGCTTTGCGTGTACGACGACCTGTCGAAGCACGCGCAGGCCTACCGCCAGCTCTCGCTGGTGCTGCGGCGCCCCCCGGGCCGCGAGGCGTACCCCGGTGACGTGTTCTACCTCCACTCCCGGCTCCTGGAGCGCGCGGCCAAGCTGAGCGCGGCCCAGGGCGGCGGCTCCTTGACGGCGCTGCCGGTGATCGAGACGCAGGCCGGTGACGTTTCGGCGTACATCCCGACGAACGTCATCTCGATCACGGACGGGCAGATCTACCTCGAGAGCGACCTCTTCTACTCGAACGTGCGTCCGGCCATCAACCCGGGCATCTCGGTGTCCCGTGTCGGCGGCAACGCGCAGATCAAGGCGATGAAGCAGGTGGCGGGACGGCTGCGGCTCGAGTACGCGCAGTACCGCGAGCTCGAGGCGTTCGCGCAGTTCGGGTCGGACCTCGATCAGGCGACGCAGCGGCAGCTGGCGCGCGGGCAGCGGATCGTGGAGGTGTTGAAGCAGCCGCAGTACGTGCCGATGTCGGTCGAGAAGCAGATCTGCATCATCTTCGCCGTGACCAACGGGTATCTGGACGACGTGGAGCCCGGCAAGGTCCGGCAGTGGGAGAGCGACTTCCACTCGTTTCTCGACGCGAAGCACGAGAAGCTCCTGACCACGATCCGGACGCACAAGGTCATGGACGACGAGGTGGAGCAGGCGGTGCGGACGGCGATCGACGAGTTCAAGGCCCTCTCCTAGCGGGATATGGCGAAGACCCGAGAACTCCGTCGGCGCATCCGTTCCGTCGAGAACACGCGCCAGATCACCAAGACCATGGAGATGGTCGCGACCTCGCGCCTCAAGAAGGCGCAGGACCGGGTCGTGGCCGCCCGTCCGTACGCCCAGGCCCTCGCCGACGTGATCGCCCGGCTCTACGATCCGGCGTTCGAGGAGCGCTTCCCGCTCCTGCGGCAGCTGCAGGGCGCCCCCAAGCGGGCGGCGCTCGTGCTGATCACGTCCAACCGCGGTCTGTGCGGCGCGTTCAACTCGAACCTCATCAAGCTGGCCCAGCACCGGATCGGGGAACTGGAAGCGCAGGGGGTCGACGTCGAGCTTCACGGGATCGGGCGCAAGGGTATTGGATTCTTCCGCTACCTCGGCCGGACGTTCGCGACGGCCCGCGACGACATCGGCGATCGTCCCGACAGCGCCCATGCGCGGGACGTGGTGGACCCGCTGACGCGTCGGTTCGCCGATGGCGACCTCGACTGGGTCGAGGTTGTGTTCGCGAAGTTCAACAACCCGATTTCCACGCCGCCGGCAACGCTGGCGATTCTGCCGATCGCGGCCCCGGGGTCGGGCCACGGTGGGGACGTCGCTACCGGGGGAACGCCGCCGTCGGCCGCCAACTTCATCTTGCGGCCCTCCGCCGACGCCATTCTGGAGGCTATGCTGCCCCTGTATGTCCGCAATCAGATGTACCGAGCGCTCGTGGAGACCGCGGCGTCGGAGCACGGCGCGCGACGCACGGCCATGAAGAGCGCGACGGACAGCGCGGGCGACATGATCGACGCCCTGCGTCGCACGTACAACCGAGCCCGCCAGGCCCAGATCACCCAGGAGATCGCCGAGATCGTGGGTGGTGCCGAGGCCCTGAGCGGCTGAGACGGGACCGACACTCCTTGAGGAACGACGAGTAATGGCAGATCAGAACATCGGGAAAATCGTCCAGATTATCGGGCCGGTGGTTGACGTGGAGTTCGACCCCGAGAAGCTGCCGGACCTGTATGCGGCGCTCGAGATCACCGGCGAAGTCGAGGGCCAGGAGCCGGTGCACGTGGTGGCCGAGGTACAGCAGCACATCGGTCGGAACCAGGTGCGCGCCGTGGCCATGAGTTCCACGGACGGCTTGGTCCGCGGGATGGACGCGCTGGACACCGGCGGGCCCATCACGGTCCCGGTCGGCGAGGCGGCGCTCGGCCGCATCCTCAACGTGCTCGGCGAGCCGGTGGACGACGGGGCGCCGATTCCGGCGGATGCCGAGCGGTGGCCGATCCATCGCGAGCCGCCCAAGTTCACGAGCCTCGAGCCCAAGACCGAGGTCTTCGAAACCGGCATCAAGGTCGTCGACCTCATCGCACCGTTCGTGAAGGGCGGAAAGATCGGGCTCTTCGGAGGTGCGGGTGTGGGCAAGACCGTCATCATCATGGAGCTCATCAACAACGTGCAGAAGGGGCACGGCGGCCGCTCGGTGTTCTGCGGCGTGGGTGAGCGGACCCGTGAGGGCAACGACCTCTATCTCGAGATGGAGGAGAGCGGGGTTCTGAACTCGGTGGCGCTGATCTATGGGCAGATGAACGAGCCGCCGGGCGCGCGTCTCCGTGTCGGCCTGTCCGGACTCACCGTCGCCGAGTACTTCCGCGACACCGAGGGGCAGGACGTTCTGGTTTTCATCGACAACATCTTCCGGTTCACGCAGGCCGGATCCGAAGTGTCGGCCTTGCTGGGGCGCATGCCGAGTGCCGCCGGGTATCAGCCGACGCTCGGCACCGAGATGGGAGACCTCCAGGAGCGCATCACGTCGACCCGGAAAGGCTCGATCACGTCGGTGCAGGCCATCTACGTGCCCGCCGACGACCTGACGGACCCGGCGCCGGCCACGGCGTTCAGCCACCTGGACGCGACCGTCGTGTTGTCGCGTGCCCTGACCGAAATCGGGATCTACCCCGCCGTCGATCCGCTCGACTCGTCGAGCCGGATTCTCGACCCGCAGTATCTGGGCGACGCGCACTACAAGGCGGCGCTCGAGACGCAGCGGATTCTGCAGCGGTACAAGGACTTGCAGGACATCATCGCGATTCTCGGCATGGACGAGCTGTCGGAGGACGACAAGCTCATCGTGGCCCGGGCGCGGCGAGTCCAGCGGTTCCTGTCGCAGCCGTTCCATGTCGCCGAGGCATTCACCGGGACGCCGGGGCGCTACGTCAAGCTCGAGGACACGATCGAGAGCTTCACGCGCGTCGTCGAGGGCGAGTTCGACCATCTCCCGGAGCAGGCGTTCTACATGGTGGGCGGCATCGACGAGGTGCTCGAAAAAGCCAAGAAGATGGAGGCGGGGAGCTGATGCAGGTTCGGATCATCTCCCCCGAACGCGCCGTCTACGACGGTGAGGCGACCGGCGTGGTTGCCCCGGCGCACGACGGTCAGGTGGGCATCCTCCAGCGCCACGCCCCGTTCATGACGCTGTTGGGTGAGGGAGTGCTGACGGTGTCGACCGACGGAGGAGACCGCCGGTTCGACGTTCGGGGCGGGTTTCTGCAGGTCGCAGACAATATGGTGAGTGTGGTCGCCGAAGCGGCGTCGGAGGCGTCCACCGCCTAGCGAGCAACCACAGTGTGAGGGGGGAGTGCGATGAAGCTCAGATTCATCATGGTGGGACTCGTGCTAGCGGCGTTCACGACGCCGCTGCTGGGGCAGGCGACCCGAACGCCGTCATTCAACGCGCCCTATCGTGCGTTCAATCAGTACGAATTCGGCGGGACGTTTACGCTGCCCAACGGGATTCCCGACTGGACCGCGGAAGGCCAATTCCGGTTCGGGTACAAGCGCTTCGACATCGGCGCACGCGGTGGAGTGATCCGCACGGTTGACGGCGGATTCTCGTCGACCGATTTCATCCTAGGCATCGAGGGTCGGACCCGGGTGCTCCAGCACACGGAGAGCATCCCCGTCGATCTCGCGGCCGTGGTCGGGGTGGGGACGTTCAAGTTCGACAACTGGACCATCCCGGCAGGGATTTCGCTGGGTCGCCGGGTCGACCTCGAGGGGTTCAGTTTCATCGTCTACACGCAGCCGACCATGTTCCTGGACATCCCGTCCGGCGCTGACCTGCAGGTCAACTTCGGGCTGGGGTTCGGCGCGGATTTCCGGGTGCAGGACGCCCTCGATCTCCGGGTATCGTTCGGTGTGCTCGACGGCCCCGAGGGATTGGGGGTCAGCTTGGTCTGGATTCGCTAGGGGCGGGGTGGTACCTTTGGCCCGGCCGATTTTGCTCTCTTGGGGAGCTGGTATTGACGGAACCCCTTTCGGTATATAGAAATAGGGCCGATATTTAGGCCTCTTTGAGGATGCCGCACGTCCAGGGGTGGGCGTCGGCGTGACCGCTAACCTGTTGCAGGAGATTGCTATGAAGGGACTCTTTGGTCGCCTTGCCGCCGTCGTGTTGGCGCTGGGGCTCCTGGCCTCGCCGTTGGCCGCCCAGGTGCTGAACCCTCACTACGTGGGTGGTGACGGCATGGGTGTCACCCTGAGTGGTGACTTTGGTTACGGCATCAACGACGCGTCGGGCAAGGAAAAGTACGTCGGCGGTCGCGCGACGATC
>JBDHIW010000186.1:0-4337 GCA_039587215.1 Gemmatimonadota bacterium
CCGGGGAGATGATCCGACTGTTGTCGTAGCGGTCATCGGCGTCGTCGTTGAAGAACTCGACGGTGTTGAGCGCGCCGATGGCCACGAACGAGACCGAGTTGCTTGCGTCGATGCGCGTCGTCGACTTGAACTGCACGTCCCAGTAGGCGGGCACGAAGCTGAACCCGGCCGCTTTGAAGATGAGGTCGAGGTAGCTCCGGCGCGCCGACAGGAGAAACGTCGTATTCCCGGTGAGCGGACCTTCGAGAATCGCCCCGGCGCCGGTCGCCGAGAGGTTCAGTTCGCCGGCCAGGCGCTCCCCGCCGCCGTCACGCAGCGTGATGTTGGTCATGGAGGCCGTGCGGTCGCCCCACTTCGCGCCGAAGCCGCCCGCCGAGAAGTCCGCGCGCTCGACGAAGTCGACGTTGATGAGCGAGAGCGGCCCGCCGGTCGATCCCTGGGAGCCGAAGTGGTTGATGTTCGGTACCTCGATCCCATCGACCACGAAGAGATTCTCGAACGGGGCGCCGCCGCGGACGATGAGATCGTTCCGGCCGCCCGTCGTGATGCCGACGCCCGGGAGGAGCGCCACCGAACGCACGACGTCCTCCTGGACGCCGGGGGCGCGCCGCACTTCCTCGGTGCCGAGCGATCGCGTACTCGTGGCGGCGTCGACGGGCGCCTCGAAGAACGTGGGCCGGACTTCGACCCCCTCCAGCACCACGGCCACCGGACTCACACGGATGGCGACCGTCACCGGCTTCCCACTGCTCACGACGACGTTCGCACGCACGACGGGAGCGAACCCGATGGCACGCACGCGTACGCGATACACCCCGACCGGGACCTCTTCGACGCGGAAGTCGCCGAGCGAGTCGGTCGCCGTGGTGGCGCCGGTCTCGACCACCTCGATGGATGCGCCGGCGACCGGCCTCCCTGCGGTGCCGCCCACGACCCGTCCGGTAATCGTCCCGGTCACCTGCGCCGGCAGCGCGGCGGGCGCTCCCGCCATCACGGCAGCGAGCGCGGCCGCGAGCGTCATGGCCCGCGCGTTCATCCTCCCTCCGGCGCGTACCGCTCCAGGTAGTCCTTCACGCGGACCTTGCGTGCCGTGTTGGCCGAGCTCATGTAGCGGATCTTGCCGAAGATCGGACGCTCGGGACCCCACGCGCGATCATAGCGACCGAGCGTCCAGCAGATTCCGCTGTAGGAGTTCGGGTTCCGTCCGTCCAACGCATAGCGATCGTTCAGCGCGATCATCGTGGACAGCGCGGTCTCGGGGTCGTCCGACCACTCCAGGATCTTCTTGGCCCACAGCATTCTGAGATAGTTGTGCAGCCGACCCTCGGTGCGCAGCTGATTCTGCGCGGCATTCCACAGCCGGTCGTGTGTCTCGCCGGCCGCAAACGTGTCCAGATCGTAACGATGCGGGCGCGGGTCCGCGGCGTGCTCCGCCAGCGTGACACGCGCCCAGTCCGGCAGCGACGCGTAGGACATGTAGTCGTCCCGATGATGGCACATGTTGTAGCCGAGTTCGCGCCACGTCACGATCTGGTCCGCAAAGTCCGCCGCACCTTCGCGCATGCCCCACCCCGATCGGCTTCCGCGGTCTTCCGGGCGCAGCCGTTCCGGCGTCCAGTTCGCCCAGTCCGCCACCTGCCAAAACACCTCATGCGCACTGATGTGGCCGAAATGCAGATAGGGAGAGAGCTCGCTGGTCACCTGCTCGTCGGGCACGTTCCGGGACTCGGCGTACCGCGGCAGGCGATCGCGAATGAAGCGGTCGAGACACCGGGCGGCCGCGGCGCTGCCGCCGCGGTCCTCGACGACGCCGACCGCATGATCGATCGGGAGCGCCCCAAGCGCCGATGGCTCCCCGTCCAAGATCTCCGCCGACGCCACTGGCCACTGCGCCGCAACCGACGTCGGGACGCCGGCAAAGGGACGGAGTGGCGGACCGGCCAACGGGTCCGTGTCCGGTGACGCGGAGAGATCGTCGCCGAGCACCCGGTGGACGACGCGTCGAAGGGCGTAGGCCGTCGGGAAGACCTGCTCGAGGCTCGCCATGGGCAGGAGCCCGTTGCCGTCGACGGCTTCGAGCCGCACCGAGAGTGTGCGCCCTGCCGCGGCGATCATTCGCGGGAGGAAGAAGGCCGGGAAGTCATCGGTCACCACCACCGCCGCCTCGCTGGCGAGCGCCGCGAGCAACCCCGAGCCCGCCCCCGGCTCGGGTTCGACGTACGGGTAGTACCCGACCGGCGTGGGCCCAAGTGCCGCCGCGTTGTCCGCCATCCCCTGGGCCACGAAGGCATGCAGGCGATCACTCGCCCATGGGTACCCGGCACGCAGCGCCTCGAACACGAGGAGCGGCCGGTCGAGTTCGCGCGCCCACTCGACGGCGCGCTGGAGACCAAAGTTCGATCGGCAGCGCCTGGCAGCAATCATCCAGTACAGCACGAACGTTCCGTCCGGACGAACGGCATCCTCCGAACTCACGACTCTGATGCGCCCAGCTGGGACCACCGATGCCTCCCTTGGTCTCCCAAACCTACAGGAAAAGGGAGAGGGGACCGAAGTCCGCCTCTCCCCCGCTGACCCGCTCGGGACCCGACCGTGCACATGCTCCGCGCGGTTGCCTGTTCCTGATGGCCGGAGACAGCTTCCCTCGGACCGGCTGCGACCTACCTTCGTTGCGCCGGCAGGCTGTTGGCCGACAGCGCTGCCAAAGCGGTGAACGCATCCGTTCCAGGACGATGAGAATGTAGGTTGAGGATGGACAACTGTCAAGCGTTTGTATAGATTTATTTCATACAAAGCATGGACAAGCAATGTCGGTAGAGACCGAACACAGGACGATCCTCGTCACCGGAGCTTCCGGCTACGTCGGCGGGCGCCTGACACTGCGCCTGGTCGACGCGGGCTATCACGTGCGCTGCATGTCGCGCCGCCCTGATGGCTTGCGAGAACGTCACGGCGACGCGATCGAGGCGGTCGGTGGCGATCTGCTGGATCGCACCGCCGTCAGCGCGGCTCTCGACAGCGTGGATACGGCGTTCTACCTCGTGCACTCGATGGGCCGCGCCGAGGACTTCGCGGCCGAAGAGGCGGACATGGCGACGGTCTTTGCCGAGGAGGCCCGCGCGGCCGGCGTTCGCCGCATCGTGTATCTGGGAGGACTGGGCGGCGACGACGCCGACTCCCCGCACCTTGCATCTCGGCATCGCGTGGGGGAGATCCTGCGCGACTCGGGGGTCTCCACCGTCGAACTCCGCGCCTCGGTCATCATTGGCTCGGGGAGCCTGTCGTTCGAGATGATCCGCTCACTCGTCGAGCGGCTGCCCGTGATGGTGACCCCTCGCTGGGTGAGCCGCAAAGCCCAGCCGATCGGGATCGAGGACGTGCTCGCCTACCTCACGACGTCCATCGAACTCGGCGATGCGCACGCCGGCGTGTTCGAGATTGGGGGAGCCGATCAGGTCTCCTACGCGGACCTCCTGCGCGAATACGCCCGCCAGCGAGGGCTGCTCCGCCTCCTCATCCCCGTTCCCGTTCTCACGCCGCACCTGTCGAGCCTGTGGCTCGCACTCGTCACACCACTGTACGCTCGCGTCGGTCGCAAGCTCGTCGACTCCATCCGCCACGACACCGTGGTCACAGACGACGGGGCGCGGCGGGTCTTCGCCATCCAACCGCTCGGCATGCGGGAGGCAATCAACCGCGCGCTGCTCAACGAGGATCGCGAGTTCGCGGAGACACGATGGTCGGACGCGGTCTCCTCGTCAGGGCTACCGTCGACACCCTACGGCGGTACGTCCTTCGGCCGTCGGAAGGTCGACTCGCGATCCATCCATGTGCCCGTTGCGCCCGCAATCGCCTTCGGACCGATCGAGCGCATCGGCGGGGCGAACGGATGGTATTTCGGGAATCTCCTCTGGACGATCCGGGGCTTCCTGGACCTGCTCGTCGGTGGCGTCGGTGTGCGCCGTGGACGACGCGACCCGCTCACGCTCGTCCCCGGGGACACCGTCGACTGGTGGCGGGTCGAGGACATCCAACCGGGGCAGCGCCTGTTGCTTCGCGCCGAAATGCGGCTACCGGGGCGCGCGTGGCTCCAATTCGAAGTGGATCCGGCAGAGGATGGAAGCACGGTGCGACAGACGGCCTTGTACGATCCCGTCGGACTGCAGGGCCTGCTGTACTGGTACGCGCTCTTCCCGGTTCACGCGGTCATGTTTCGCGGCATGCTGAGGCGTATTCGGGAACGAGCCGTACGCGACGGAACGGTCGCAGCTCAGGCCGCAACCGCGAGCGCCTGAAGCACGGCGCGCAGACTCGGGATGTCCCGGAGGCTGACTGCC
>JBDHIW010000187.1:0-4317 GCA_039587215.1 Gemmatimonadota bacterium
CGGAGCAGCGGGCGGCGGTCGACATGCTGATCGAGGAAGCCTTCGCCGAGGACGCGCTCACCTTCGATGCGGAGATGCTGAACAAGCTGGCCCCCGCCCGCCATGGCGACTGGTCGGCACCATTCTTTGTCGTGCCGCTGGACTTCCCGGTGCACGAATGGGTGTCGGTGGTCCACGAGGCGCTGCTCTTCAACCTCACGTCGATGAGCCGGCTCCAACGGATGATCGACAACGAGACGCGGGTGCCGTCGGGCACGGCCTACACGGTCGCCGAACTGATGACGACGCTGACCGACGAGATCATGGCCGAGACCGGTATCGGCGGCAACGGCGCACGCTCCGCCAATTCGTATCGGCGGAATCTCCAGCGGCTTTACATCAACCAGGTGTCGAGCGTGCTCAACGCGGGATCGACCGCGGTGCCGGAGGACGTGCGTTCGGTGGCCCGCTACGAGCTCAAGCGGATCTCCGCGCAGCTCGGCACGGCACTCGGGTCGACGGGGCTCGATATGATGTCCCGTGCGCACTACGACGAGTCGAAGGAGCGGATCGACCGCATGCTCGAGGCCCCGTTCATTCGTGGGAGGTAGGACCCCGGCGGGGCGGAACATGACGACGGGCAAAGACAGAACCGATCGGGTGGGTCGCCGTCAGGCGGCTCACCCGGTCGTGCATTGGGCGGCCGCGCTGCTCGCGGTCGTCGGAGCAGCCTGTGCGCCGCCGGCGGACCTGCCCGATGCCGCGACGGTCGTCGCCGAACTCATGGAGGCGGACCGTGTGTTTGCGGCCGACGTCGCCGAGCGCGGAACCGACGCGTGGGTCGAGGCCTTCGCCGACAGCGGGACGATGTTTCGGCCAGGCGGGACGATCCGCGGGCACGACGCGATCCGCGAGATGATGGCGCCGGCCTTCGCCGACACGTCGTTCCGGCTGACCTGGGACCCGGTGGAGGCGTTCGCCTCGCCGGACGGGCAGTTGGGCTACACGATCGGGCGGTACACGTCGCGTCGGCGCGACGCCGACGGTGCGGTCGTGGAGTCGACCGGTTCGTACCTCACCCTGTGGCGGCGCCAGGCGGACGGGGTGTGGAAGGCGGTCGCCGACATCGGCAACCCCGACGAGTAGCGCGCGCTACGAGAGCGCGCCGGCCACGGCGCGAAAGCCCAGCACGAACGTCAGGACTGCGACCACGCCGCCGGCGAGGTTGCCCTTCCACCCGTTCACGTGCGCACCCAGGCGCGCGCGGTCGTTCATCGCGACGAGCAGCACCACCGTCACGAGCGGCAGGATGAGCCCGTTCACGACCTGCGCGAAGAGAATCAGCGGCACCGGTCGCACCGCAGCGAGCGCAATGACGCCGCCCAGGAGCACGCATCCGGCCCACACGATCCGTGCTTCGGGTCGGCGGAGATCGCGTCCCTGTTCGCGTGCGTCGAGCACCGTGTAGGCCGCCGCGAGCGGAGCCGTGATGGCCGAGGATACCCCGGCCGCCGCCAGGCCGATGGCGAACGCCACCCGCGCCCACGAGCCGAGCAGCGGCTCGAGCTGCGTCGCCATGTCGGTGGCCGACGCGACGGCGCCGCCGCCGAGTCCGGCGCTCGCGGTGACCACGACCGCCGCGGACACGAGGCCACCCAGGCCGATGGCGAGGACGAGGTCCCATCGTGCCTGCGCCAGATCGTCGGGCCCTTCGAATCGCTCGCGCACGACGGCGGCATGCAGGAACAGGTTGTACGGCACGATCGTCGTGCCGACGAGTCCCAGCGCGGTGAGTTCGGCCCCGGTGGGCAACGTGGGGACGAAGGCGCCCGCGACGATGTCGCCGAGATGGGGCGCGACCATGACGCCGGTCGTGAGGAATACCACACCCATGACGGCGACGCATCCGGCGAGCACGCGTTCGAGCCACGCGTACCTGCCGCTCCAGAGGAGCACGCCCGCGACGACGGTCCCGCTGCCGATCCAGAACCGGAGCGGCAGGCCGGTCGCCGATTCGAGCCCGAGCGACGCCCCCGTGAGGTTGCCGGCTTCGTAGGCCGCGACGCCGCTCACGATGGCGGTGGCCGCGAGGGTCGCGAGCCCGATCCCGAGCCAGCGGGGCCCGCGGACGGCCCGGAGAGCGTGTCCCAGCCCCGCGCCGGTCGCGAGACCGAGGCGCGCGGCCATCTCCTGCAGGACAATCGTAGCGACGGTGGCGAACAGCAGCGCCCAGAGAAGCGTCGTGCCGTGTCGCGCGCCGGCGAGCGTGGCCGTGGTGACGGTTCCGGGGCCGATGAACGCCGCCGCGACGATCACGCCGGGGCCGACGCCGCGCCACCTCACGAAGTAAAGTCGTCCAGCGGGAGGGGGCACACGATCGCCTCGACACCGCCCGCCGTCACGCGCGCGCCTTCCTCGACTTCGCGGCGCAGGATGCCCAGCCCGATCGGACGGTCGAGCGTGTGCGCCCACGCGGCGCTCGTGAGCCGCCCGACGGAGCGGTCGTCCGCGGTGATCGACGCGTCGGCGGGCACCGCATCGGGTGCCCACGTGAGCCCCACGACCCGGCGGTTGGCGTGTCCGCGAAAGTGGAGCCGGGCCACCGTTTCCTGCCCCGTGTAGCACCCCTTCGAATACGACACGCCGCCCAGTTCGTCGAATCGTACTTCCTGCGGCAATGTCTTCTCACCGATCTCGTACCCGACGGCCGGCCAGCCGCACACGATGCGCGCGAAATCGAGCGCGACGGACGGCACGTCCAGGGCACCGGCGGCCGTGAGGGTCGCACGGAGCGCATCCGGTTCGGGGGTGAGACACACCAACGCGAACGGCATGCCGTCGGGGGGACGCGCCACCGCGCACCCGACGCCGTCGAGCTCCCCGTGCGTGACCCGTCCCGCGTCGGGAACGGGCAGACCGGCGGCGCCGGCCGCCTCGAGCGCCTGCGCACCGAGGACGTGCACCACGCCGAGGTCCGCGGTGGCGTCGGTCGCCCGCGCGAGACGGGGCGGGACGTACCGGGCGAGGATGTCGCCCAACGACGCGGCGCCGGCCGGCGGCGCGATCAGGGTCATGGCCGGATCGGTCCGCAGCGTCCACAGGTCGGTGAGGATCATGCCCTTGGGCGTCAGCACGGCACCGTACACGATGCTGCCGTCGCCCGGCGCCTCGACGTCGTTGGTGAGGAGCCCCTGTACGCAGGCCACGGTCGCCGGTCCCTCGAGGCGCACGACGTAGGCATCGGCCGATGCGTGTGCCGCTCCCTGGACGCAGGCCTGCTCCTGTGCCGCGGTTAGGGCGTCGGGGGCGATCGCCAGCATGGGGGACTCAGTCGTCATGGGTGTCCTCGTACAGACCCGCGGCGGCGTAAGAGCGGTCGAGCAGTTCGACCGGGTGCAGTACCGGGATCGGGGTCCGTGCCGCGAGCAGGCCCCCGCCGATCTGCATGATACAACCGGGGTTCCCCGTCACGACGGCATCGGGCGACACGGCTAGGATCGCGTCGAGCTTGCGGGCCAGCACCGCGCGCGAGAGTTCCGGCTCGGCCAGCGTGTAGCTCCCCGCGCTCCCGCAGCAGAGGTCCGCCTCGGCGTGCGGCACGATCTCGAGCTCGGGGATGGCACCGAGTACCTGGAGCGGCGGGTCGGCGACTCGCTGCGCGTGCAGCAGGTGGCACGGGGCGTCGTAGACGATGCGCCGGGCGAGCGGCCCGCCCGGTCGCGGTCCCAGCGCAGCCAGGGTCTCCGTCACGTCGCGCACACGGTCGGCCAGGGCCGCGGCCGCGGCGCCCAATTCGTCGTCGGCGAGCACGGCGGCGTACTCGCGGAGCATCGCGCCGCATCCCGCGCTGTTCACGACGATGGGCGTGTCGTCCGGCAGGCTCGCGAAGGCACGGACGTTGTCGCGGGCGAGGCGGCGGGCGGCCTCGCGGTCGCCGGCGTGCGCGTGGAGCGCGCCACAGCAGCCCTGGCGTGCGGGCCGCTCGACGGTGAGGCCGTTGGCGCGGAGCACACGTTCGGTCGCCGCGTGGACGTGACCGAAGAGGTCGTCCATGACGCAGCCGGTGAAGAGCGCGACGCGCCCGCGCGTTCCCGTGGTGTGCGTGATCGTCGGTGTCGGCGCGGCGTCGGCACGCGTGGCCCCGAGCATTCCGAGCAGGAACCCGGCACGCGACGGATGGGCGAGTTTGCGGGCAAGGGGGCGAACGAGCCGCGACGCCCCCAGGAGGATCCTCCGCACCCCGCGCGTCGCCATCACCGCGTTCGAGAGACGCACCGGCCACGGGATGGGGCGGAACGACGCGAAGGCATGCCGCACGGTTTCGAGTGCGTGGCCGTA
>JBDHIW010000188.1:0-7482 GCA_039587215.1 Gemmatimonadota bacterium
CCTCCCGATCACCTGCGTGGCCTCCAGGCCTTTCCGCTCCCATGTCGCGCCGGCATCGGTGGACTTGAAGATCCCGCCGCCCGCCGAAATCGAGTTCCGAGAATCCTCCTCGCCGGTGCCCGCCCAGATCTGCATCGGATCCGTCGGTGCAATCGCCAGATCGCCCATCGCGACCACGCGGTCGTCGGTCCAGATCGACTGGAACGTCACGCCGTTGTTGGTCGTCTTCCACACGCCTCCGGAGGCCGCAGCCACGTAGAACGTCTTCGATGGGCTAGGCAGCCCCTCAACGTCGGTGATGCGTCCACCCATGTTGGCGGGACCGATCGAACGCCAGCGGAACGCATCGGGTGCGATCGCGTCGATCGGCTGCGTGAGCTGCGCATGGGCGCTCGTGGCAACGACGGCGAACGCGGCCGTCCACACCAGACTTCGTCGGATCATGTGTCCTCCGGATTGCGTCGCCCCTGATGGGGCGGCGGGATTCTACTGAGGCGAGTCGAATGCGGGAGGGGGACGCGTTCAACGATATGTCTCGGAACACCCTTCGGCAATCCGGGTTCGGAGCCGGCCCCCCGGGCACGGTCCCGATCAACAGCCGAGAGCCCTGCGCCGCGCATCGTGCGTCGATCGAGTGCGGCGTGATCCCCCCTTGGTTGGTGGCTGGTGCCGGATCATCTTGCACATCGAGAAGGACCGGGGGCCGCCCCGTCCGCACGGACGCCAGTCGGGAGGACGATCATGAGCAGCATCGAGCACGCGCTGAACGCCAACCGGACCGCCATCGACGCGTTCCTCGAGGCGGCCGACGCGATGGAGGACCAATGGACCACGCCCCGCGCACCGGGCAAGTGGTCGGCCTCGCAGGTTATCGAGCACGTCGCCCGCACGCATGAAGAAGGCGCCAAGCTCGTACGCGGCGAGCCCTCGGCCTTTCCCACGATACCGGGGTTTCTCCGGCCGCTGATGCGGCGCTTCTTCTTTCGCCGCATTCTCGCCAAGGGCGAGTTCATGCGGGCGCGCACCTTCCGGCACTTCGACCCGGACGTCGGCGCCGCCTCGCCCGCGGCGGGCCGGGACCGTCTCGAACAGGCGGTCGCACTGTTTGAGCGTGCCTGTCGGGAACGCGGTGACACGGTGACGAGCGGTGTGTTCGGGACCATCCCGACCAGCGACTACGTCCGGTTTCAGCAGCTGCACACACAGCACCACCAGAAGCAGCTGGTGATCGAAGGGCCCTGACCCGCCGCTGGGGATCAGCCGCCCGCTATGCCAACCGTTCGTTCGCGAACAGAGACCGAGACGCATGCAACGACTCCTCCACTACCTCGCCGCGGCGCTCGTGATGGCGCTCCCCGCCACAGGCCTGGCGCAAACCGAAGACGAGGTCGCAATCCTCGAGACGATCGACCTCATGTTCGAGGGCCTGGCCGCCCGCGACACGTCGACGATGGCCTCCGTGCTCGAGCCCGACGCGCGGCTCATCGTCACAGCGACGCAAGACGGCGTACCCGTGTTCCGCGCGGTGCCGATGCCGCAGTTCCTCGGCGGCATCGCGTCAGACGGCCCAGCGATTCGCGAGGAGTACACTGACCCCCTGATCGTCGTCCGCGACAACCTGGCCACCGCGTGGGTGTCCTACACGTTCTACGTCGACGGGGAGATCTCGCACTGCGGGGAGGACGCGTTCCAACTCGTACGCACGACGAGCGGCTGGATCATCGTTGCCATCGCAGACACGAGACGTCGAGTCGGGTGCGGGTGACGCTGCCATGCGGCAATGAGACGTGCATCACGTTGTGGCACGCGGGTGAATGACTGGCGCTTACGGGCGCATGGAGGCAACAGCATGAAGGCAACGGCAGAGATTCAGGTCATCCCTATCGGAGCGGGCGTCTCAGTGCGGGCGGAGGTCAAGCGCGCCCATGAGCTGCTCCAAGACTCTGGGCTCACGGTCGCACTGCACGCCTACGGTACGAATGTCGAGGGAGAACTGGGCGCAATCCTCGAGGCGGTCCAGATGGTACACGAAACGCTGCACGCGGAGGGCGTCCAACGACTGTCGACGGCGGTGAAACTCGGCACACGCACCGACAAGGAGCCCTCGCTCGGCAGTAAGCTCTTCTGACGAACTCGCGGACAGTAGAATTCCGAGGATACGGGACGCATGAACTCGTCTGCGCCTGACCCCGAGCCAATCCGCGCGACGCCGGAGCGGGTGCGCTCCGGGCCGACCCGCTGGGTCTTCCTGACACTCGGGTTCGTGTTCACGGGCCTCGGAGCAATCGGGGTCGTCCTGCCGCTGGTGCCGACGACGCCGTTTCTGTTGCTCGCAGCCGCGTGCTTCGCCAGGTCGTCACCCCGCCTGGAGAGGTGGTTGAGCAGGCAACCCGGCGTCGGCCCGATGATCGTGGAGTGGCGCGAGACCCGCACAATTCCGCTTCGCGCGAAGATCTGGGCAGTATCACTGATCGTGCTGGTGGGCGGCAGTTCCGTCATACTCTTCGTGGAGAACCGCTGGGTCCGCCTGGCGATGGGTGCGGGTCTCCTCACGATCATCCTTTGGCTTCTCAGTATTCCCACCCGAGAGCACCGCGACGAGTAATCGCCAGAGTCCGTGACGCCGTGCACCACTCCATTTCAACGCCGCCCGACGGCACGCAACGACAGGACGCGATGGTCTGCAGGTCGGAGTCACCGAAGAACCTGGCCGATCCAGCCGAGCCGCTGCATTCTTAGGCCTTGGCCAAGCTCGGAGTCCGACGCCTGTGACCGTGATCATCGAACGCCTTTCCACCGCGCTTGCTGGTCGCTACACGATCGAGCGTGAGTTGGGTCGTGGCGGAATGGCCACGGTCTACCTTGCCCGCGATCTCAAGCATGACCGACCGGTCGCCCTCAAGGTCCTCGATCTGGAGCTCGGCGCGGCGGTCGGATACGAGCGGTTTCGCCGAGAGATCGCCCTCGCCGCCAAGATGGACCACCCGAACATCCTCGCCGTCCTCGACTCCGGCGAGGCAGACGGACTCCTGTTCTACGTCATGCCGCATGTGGAGGGAGGCTCGCTGGGCGATCGTCTGGCGCGGGAAGCGCAGCTGCCGCTCGATGACGCCCTGCGCATCACGCGCGACGTCGCGAGCGCACTGAGCCACGCGCACAGCCTCGGCATCGTGCACCGCGACATCAAGCCGGGGAACATCCTGCTCTCGGGTGAGCGCACGATCGTGGCCGACTTCGGCATCGCCAAGGCGGTGACGGAGTCCGGCGGCGAGACCCTGACGGAAACGGGGCTCGCCGTAGGGACACCGGCGTACATGAGTCCCGAGCAGACGACCGGCCGCAAGGACATCGACGGGCGGACGGACGTCTACAGCCTGGGGTGCGTGTTCTACCACATGATCGTCGGCGAGCCGCCGTTCACGGGCCCGAGCGCACAGGCGGTGATGGCACGACACGCGATCGATCCGGTGTCGCCGCTGTCGACGGTCCGGTCGACCGTCCCGATTGGCATCGATCAGGCAGTGGCGAAGGCGCTGGCCAAGGTCCCGGCGGACCGCTACACCACGGCGGTGCAGTTTGCCGAAGCGCTCGAGCAGGCCGCCACGGCCGCGGTCGACGCACCGGCCAGCAGGAAACCGCGGTCCGGCGCCGCGTGGGCCATCGGTACGCTCGCCGTGGTGGTCGCGGTGGTGGGCGGGTGGTGGGCAACCGCGCGATCCGCCGGTGCAGCCATCGAGCGCATCGCGGTGTTGCCGCCGATCGAGCTCGGCGCCGACCCGGACCAGGCGCCGATCGTGCAGGGGATGTACAACGGACTGCTGACCGAACTCGGCCAGGCGGGCGTGCGCGTGATCGGCAGCCTGCAGTCGATGCTGCGGTATCAGGGAACTGCTATGACGGTTCCCCAGATCGCGATAGAGCTGGGGGTCGACGCGGTCATCGAGCCGTCGGTGTTCTGGGTAGGCGACAGTGTCGGGATCAGCGTGCGCCTCATCGATGGGCACACAGAGGAATCCCTCTGGTCACAATCGTACGACGCCGACGCCAGAAACCTGATCGCGCTGTACCGGGAGGTCACCCGGGCAATCGCCGGCGAGATTCAAGTCGCGCTGACGCCGGCGGGCGAGGCACGGCTCACCGCGGCCAAGCCGGTCGACCCGGCCGCGCAGGAGGCCTACCTCCGCGGGCAGTTCTTCGCCAACCAGCTTTTCCCCGGAAGTCTCGATAGCGGGCTTGCCTACTTCGAGCGGGCCCTCGCGATCGATTCGACCTACGCGCCGGCCGGGAGTCTCCTGGGTGTGGGTGGCAAAGCGGCAGATGTCGCTGTCCCCCCCCTGGGAGGCCACGCCGAAGGCCATCGAGGCGGCCGCACGGGCACTGCAGTTCGACAGCCTCTTGGCGCAGGCCCACGAGGCGAGGGCATTTGCCGAGGGTTGGGGTGTCCAGAACTGGGAACTCATCGAACGGGAGTTCCGACGGGCACTGGAACTCGATCCTTCGAGCGGTGCGCTGCGGGCGGATTATTCGCACGTGCTTCTGGTGCAGGGGCGGTTCGAGGAAGCGGAAGCCTATGCCGACTCAGGCGTGGCGCTCGATCCGTTCAACGGGCGGCTCAGGGCCTTTCGGGCGGTAATCTACAACGCGACCGGACGGTCGGAGCTAGCGAGGGAGGTATTCGAGAGCTTGGCACGGGCCGAGCCCGACAACGTGTTCTATCAGCGCGGACTAACGGGCATGAGCCACGCGACGGGCCGGTACGACGACGTCATCGACATGGTGTCCGAGCAACTCACTGCCCAAGGCATGGCGGCCTGGGCGGACAGCCTCCGACTCGCATACGGCACGCACGGGTACAGAGCAGCCATGCACGCCCTCGGAGATTGGTCTGCCGCTCGGTACGAGGAGGGGCTCGTACCGAGCGCAGCAGTCGCTAGCTGGTACACAATGGCTCAAGATGTTGAGGGTACGCTCACGTGGCTCGAACGCCAGTACGAGGAACGGCACCCCGACGTGGTCTACATGGCTCCGGCCGCCGCCTCGGGTGCTCTCGCGTTCGTGCGCGACGAACCGCGATTCCAGGATCTGCTCCGGAAGTTGCGGCTGGAGTGGGCGTTGGAAACGCATTGAGCACACCAGGCCCGGCAGGACTCGAGCGAGTACGCATCGGGGAGGCGGAATCCGTCGACGCGCGGCATGCCACGTGGGACCATGTGGAGGGTGCTTCGGGCGCGTGCTAGCGCGCTCGAACAGAAACCGCTCACGAGACACATGCAGCTGACGACGTAGAAGGCGACACATCCATGGACAGTATCATTCGCAGTCTCCATCACGTCACGGCCACCGTCGACCAAGCACAGCCCGACCTGGACTGCTACGTCAAGGCACTCGGCATGCGCCTGGTCAAGAAGACGGTGAATTTCGACAACAACAACGTGTACCACTTCTACTACGGCGACCGGCAGGGCAGTCCCAACACGCTCATGACGACGTTTCCCTACGGCGGCTGGGGTGTGCCCGGCGGAACGCAGGGAGCCGGCCAAGTGACGGTGACGGCCTTCTCCGTTCCCGCGGGTTCTCTGTCCGGGTGGCTCGATCGCTTGCGGGAACTGGGATACGAGTCGTCCGACATCCACGAGCGTTTCGGCGAGGAAGTGCTCCAGTTTCGCGATCCATCGGGCCTCGCGCTCGAGTTGATCGCAAACGCGGACGACCAACGCTCGCCGTGGGTTGCCCAGGGGCTCACGGACGACCGCGCGATCCGTGGCCTGCACAGTGCGACCCTCGCCGTGCGGGATCCGCAGCCGACCATCAGGTTCCTCACCGAGATCCTGGGGTGGGACGTGGTGAACGAGGCGGAAGGGCTCACGCGACTCGCCGCCGACGGCGACCTACCTGGCCACCGGCTCGACATCCGACACACGCCTGAAGGACCAACGGCGGTGAACGGCTTGGGGACGGTTCATCACGTCGCGATGGCCGTCTCGGATGAGGACGAGCAGCTCAAGCTGCGCGACGAACTCGTCCGACTCGGCATCCAGGTGACCCCGGTGCGCGACCGACAGTATTTCAAATCCATCTACTTCCGCGAGCCCGGCGGCGTGCTCTACGAAGCCGCGACCATCCCACCGGGATTCACAGTCGACGAAGACCTCGACACCCTCGGGGTGGACCTCAAGCTCCCGCCGTGGGAGGAGCAACACCGTGCCACCATCGAGCAGGGCCTGGCGCCCGTGACGCTCTAAGAGGGGGCTGCATGGAACCGCACGGCAGTCAACGCGTTGAAATGCGTGGCGTCCCGCTGCGCGAAGCGTCGGCCGCGATGATCTTGGTGCACGGGCGCAACGCAGCCCCGGAGAACATCCTGGACCTCGCGACACAGCTGTCGCATCCCGCCTTCGCGTATCTCGCGCCTGCGGCCGCCGGCAATACCTGGTACCCGCTGTCGTTCATGGCCAACATCCCGGCCAACGAGCCGGGTATCTCGTCGGGACTCTCGGTGGTCGCCGGATCATTAAAAAACGTGCTCGACACCGGCATCCCACGCGATCGGATCGTACTCGCCGGCTTCTCCCAGGGCGCGTGCCTTATGTCCGAGTTCGCCGTTCGCCACGCCTCGCGGTACGGCGCCGTACTCGCATTCAGCGGGGGGTTGATCGGTCCCCCAGGAACGACGTGGGACGAGGCCGGCGTTTTCGGGGGGACGCCCGTGTTCCTCGGCTGCAGCGACGTGGACGGACACGTGCCCAAGGAACGCGTCGAAGAGAGCGCCGAGGTGTTCACGCGTATGGGGGCCGACGTCGAGCTGCGCCTCTATCCCGGCATGGGGCACCTCATCAACGACGACGAGCTGGCCTATGCTCGTTCTCTCGTGGCGTCCGTAGGCGCCTGACCAGACACGCGCCCCCGAGCGCACTCGACCGCGTCGTGACTGATCTCCCGCCGTTCGCGGACACGCTGGGCCGGGTCCGCGTCGTCTTCGCGGCCGGTGCGCTCGGGAGCGTGCGGCAAGCGATGGACGACGCATTTGGCGCGCGACGCGTGATGATCATGTCGACACCCGGCCGAGCGTCCACTGTGGACCGCGCGCGCGAGCTCTTCGGGGATCGCGTCGTTGCGACGTTTGATCGCGCCGCGGCGCACGTGCCCACCGCACTCGTGACCGAAGCACTCGAAGAGGCGGAAGCGAATCGGGTCGACGCCATCCTCGCGATCGGCGGCGGATCGGCCATCGGGCTGGGCAAAGCGCTCGTCCTTCGCATCGCTGTGCCGCTGACCGCCGTCCCCACGACCTACGCCGGCTCCGAGATGACCACCATCTGGGGCACGACGGACGGCGACAGGAAGACGACGGGCCGCGACGCACGTGTCGCACCGCAGCTCGTCGTCTATGACCCCGCACTAACACGAGTGCTGCCACCGGAGGTGGCGGGCCCCAGCGGCGTGAACGCGATCGCGCACGCCGTGGAAGCCCTGTACGCCATC
>JBDHIW010000022.1:0-19508 GCA_039587215.1 Gemmatimonadota bacterium
CACGATCGCCACGTCGCCATCAAGGTGATCCTGCCGGATCTGGCGCAGTCCCTCGGCGCGGACCGATTCCTTCGGGAAGTCCAGATCACCGCCAAGCTCCAGCACCCGCACATCCTGCCGCTCTACGACTCGGGCGCGGCCGAAGGCAAGCTCTACTACGTGATGCCCTTCATCGAAGGGGAGTCGCTCGGCGACCGCATCGATCGGGAGAAGCAGCTCCCGGTCAAAGAGGCCGTGCTGATCTGCAAGGAAGTGGCGCAGGCGCTGGGCTACGCGCACAGCATGGGCCTCGTTCATCGGGACATCAAGCCGGACAACATCATGCTGACCGGCGGACACGCGGTCGTGGCGGACTTCGGCATCGCACGCGCCATGGACGCGGCGGGCGGAGAGAAGATCACGCAGACGGGCATGGCGGTCGGCACGCCGGCGTACATGAGCCCGGAGCAGGCGTCGGGGGAGTCGGTCGATGGGCGCAGCGACCTGTACAGCTTGGGGTGCGTCCTCTACGAGATGCTGATCGGTCAGGTGCCGTTCACCGGCCCAACGCCCATGGCGATCATGGCGCGGCACACCATGGACAACGTGCCCCCGCCGACGATCATGCGCGACGCGGTTCCCGACGAGCTCGAAGACGTCATCATGACGTCGATGGCCAAGACGCAGGCCGATCGGTATCAGACCGGCATGGAGATGGCCGAGGCGCTCGATATGGTGGACGTGCACACCGCCATGCACCGGCGCCCGTCGGTGGCCATGCGGCAGTCGGGCATGATGGCGCGTCCGTCGGGACGAACGTCGCGAATGGTCTCGGGCGAGTTCCTCCCCGAGTTGCCGTGGTGGCGGCGCACGCCCGTGCTCGTCGGCGTGTTCGGTGCGCTCGTCATCACGGTCGGAGCGCTCGTGGCGGTCGTGCTGGGTAGTGGTGGGGGCGGCAGCGTGGCCGGGGCGGGCGTGGGCGACGGCGGTCTCGATCCGCGACGCGTCGCGGTGCTGTATTTCCAGGATCTCACGAGCGACCGGTCGCTCGCCTACGCGGCCGACGGACTCACCGAGGGGCTCATCGACGAACTCGCGCAGGTCCGTGGGCTCGATGTCGTGTCGCAGAACGGCGTGGCGCAGTTCCGCGCCACGGAGCTCGCACGGGACAGCGTCGCCCGGATTCTGTCGGCCGGCACCGTCGTCGTCGGGAGTGTCGAGCGGGAGGGTGGTGAGCGCGTTCGGGTAACGACGCGCCTCGTGGATGGAACGTCGGGCGCCGACGTGGGGCGCCGCACCAGCTTCACGCTCCCCGAGGTCGGGATGCTCGCCGCAACCGATTCCGTCGCCCACGACGTGTCCAACACGCTACGCGAGTGGCTCGGGGAAGAGGTCGAACTGCGCGAGCGCCGTGCGGCGACGACGAGCGTCGCGGCGTGGGCGGCGGTCCAGCGGGCGGAGCGGGCGCGGAAGGACGCGGAGGATGCGGCCGGGCACGGCGAGCTGGACGCCGCGGTCGGGCTCCTTGCTGGGGCCGACTCCCTGCTCGCGGCGGCGGAGTCCCAGGACCCGGAGTGGTCGGACCCCGTCGTGATGCGCGGGTGGGTCGCCAACGACGGGTCGCTCTACGAGCGGAACAGGGCACCAGACCTGCTGCGCAGCGGTCTCGGACACGCGGAGCGTGCCCTGGCAATGGACGAAGAGAACGCCGAGGCGCTGCTGTTGCGGGGGACGCTGCGCTACCGGCTCTACCTGCAGCGCGTCACGGAAGACGAAGAGGAGTGGAACGCGCTGCTCTTCGGCGCACGCGAAGACCTCGAACAGGCGACGGCGATCGATCCGAGTCTCGCGGAGGCGTACGAGGTCTTGAGCTTCGTCCTGTACGAGCCGCAGGTGGACGAGGTACCGGGGGCGCTGCTGGCGGCAAGGCGGGGGCTGGACGAGGACGCCTTCCTGCAGCGGGCCGACGTCCTCATTTCCCGCGCCTTCTGGGCGACGCTCGACCTCGAACAGCTCAACGAGTCGCGGCGCTGGTGCGCGCAGGGCGGAGAGCGATTCGAGGGACACCCCGAGTTCCTGCGGTGCCAGCTCTGGCTCATGGCAACGCCAGCGGCCGAACCCGATCTGGCGCGGGCGCGGGAACTGATCGCGGCCCTCGATCCGCTGTACCCGGACGGGCCCGGCGGCGCCTACCGGCGGGCGGAGTTCCAGATTGTCCTGGCGGCGGTGCTCGGCCGCGCGGGGCTGGCCGACAGTGCTCGTGCGCAGATTCAGCGTGCCCGTGACATGATCACGTTCGAGATCGACCCCGAGCAGGAGCTCATTCCGCGCGTGGCCTACGCCTACACGACCATCGGTGACTTCGACACGGCCATCGACCTGCTCAAGCAGTATGTCGCGGCCAACCCGCACCACGGGTTTGCCGAGACGGCGGGGACCGTCTGGTGGTGGCGACCCGTCCGGAACCATCCCCGGTGGAGCGAGATCGAGGCGATAACGCGCTGAACGGCGTACGTGTTGCGGTCCCGCAACATTACGACTGTTTAGATAGGAAACAGTCCAGCTGAAACGGGGTCATTGGGGGCCAGATTCGGTCCAGTGGCGGGCAGTACCCTGGCCCGCTCCTTGCCCTTTCCAACGGCATTCCAAACGGCGGGCGGTGCAACGGGGGCTAGCTTCGGGGTCGGTCCGCGCGTTAACTAGAAGGCTAAGTTGAACTTCGTTCTCCAAGACCCGTGACCTCCCAAGGGTTTGGTGCACTCGACCGAGTGCGCTTCCTGGGCGTGGTACGGGGAGGGTCGTTGCCATGTCGTCATCGTTGAAGCGCTCCGGGGTATTCATTGCGGCCGCGTTCGTCGGCCTCGTCGCCTGTTCCGATCACAACACGGGTGTCGCGCCGCCGGAGTTTCGCCTGGCGGACGCTTCGGGCTTCGCGGACACGACGCTCATCGACGGGTTCTATTTCCAGCCGCCGATGGTGCCGACACCCGAGTTCGATGGGACGTTCAATCCGGGGCTGCGGCCCAGCGTGACGGTGCACGGCCCGTTCGAGCTCCGGCAAGTCGACACGTCGGCGGCGGGCACGCCGATCCTCGATACGTATCCGGACGATCACCCGCTTGCCGCAAGCTGCAGCGCGTCGACGCTCTTCGCCGACGGATTCGACGTTACGGAATCGTTGGACCAGCAGGTCTATTCCACGAGCTGGCAGCCGCGCGTGAAGGGCGGCAAGCCCGGAACGCAGGTGACGCCGGACAAGGGCTACCGGATTTGCGTGACGAGTGAGGGATTCGTCGACGGCCAGATCACGACGCGCTTGCTCGGCTACCGCGACGTGAAGCCGGAAGAGTCGAACGACGACAACCGTTCGACGGCGCAGACCCCGGTGTACGAGTTCAAGGTCGGAAGCAACCTCCCGATCAAATTCCGCATCGAGGTCGGTGCGCTCGGCTGTTACACGCAGGAAGGCGAGATCGTCGACTGCACCGAGACCTATATCGATCCCACGGGTGGAACGGCCATCTGCGAGAACTCCACCTGTTCGCTCCAGGTGCCTCCTGGCGCACTCGACTCAGGCGGCTTCTTCACGATTCAGCGGATCGAGAACGACGAGTGCAACGAGTCGATCGATGTCGACCCGACGTTCATCGACATGGCGCTCCCGCAGTTCCCGGGGTGCGTGCGCGTGACCACGAACGCCGCTGTGGCGGATCCCGATACCAGTAACCTGATCATCGTCGGCGCCTGCATCACCCTCACGGACTCCGCAGGTAACCTGATTCCGTCGCTCCAGAAGCTGACGGACGAGAATGGCCTGTTGCGGTCGGACATGATCTCACGGCTGCAGCTGCATCACCAGCGCTCCACCGACGGCAAGATCGAGGCGCTCCCGAACTTCCCGAGCGTGATCGACAACGCCTGCGACCAGCAGCTGCACGACTTCTTCGACAGCCAGGCGTCGTCCGGCGTGCTGGGGCGTCTCGCGTCGGCGACGCGCGGCATCCGACGCGTCGTCGCGCCGTGGACGGCGCCCAAGCGGGCGTTTGCGGCGGACCGCGGCTTCGGCGGCGGGTTCGGCGGTGCGTTCAGCCCCTTCGTGTGGGCGATGCCGGCCAAGATGGATGGCTTCCGGTTCGAGGATCCGATCGACACGCCGTGGGTGAACAACGAGGATGGGACGAGCGGTGGCACGATCGTCCCGGTGGTGCAGCTGACCAACTCGGTGGATGCCTGTCTCGAGAGTGCGTGCCCGAATGGGCCTGAGGCGCTACCCGTCCCCGGGGCCGAGGTGACGTTCGAGGTCGCGTCGGCCGCCGACGGTCAGCTCTACGACGACGTGACCGGCACGTACGGGAGCACGGTGGTGCGCCGCACGGACAAGGCTGGCCGCGTGGCCGTGCCCTGGCTGTTGCCGGAAGACCCCGGTGAGTACACGGTGAATGCCTACGGGCTCGGCATCGGCGTCGACCAAGAGTTCGCGGTGCACTACAGCAACGGGACGGATCCCGGCATCCGGGAGCTCGGTACGCCGACGCTGCCCTTCGTGGCTGCGACGTGCTCCGACAAGACGTCCCTGCTCAAGGAGACGGGCGTCGAGACCGTGGGCGACCCGTCCGCGGACGGGAGCTTCTACGAGAACTCCGCAGATATCCCGATCAACATCTCCGGTTCGGATGCCGATACGGCAACGCTCTACTGGACGACGGACTGCTTCAACACGTACTTCGCCCTCGCCATTCCGGCGGCGGAAGACCTGCAGAACTCGCTGCGTATCGTGTTCGCGGAGAGTCTCCCGGCCACGCCGAACGCCGATGGCTTCTACGAGACCGTGCCGCAGCCCGGCAACGACGACATGTGGACCATCTTCCGCGATAAGTTGGGTGCCTGGCAGATCGAGGACTGGCACGTGTCGCTCGACTGCAAAGGCAATAAGCAGTCGGAGTGCGGCGTGGCGGATACCGACGCGGGTGGCAGCAACGATCTGCTGACGCCGTTCGACGTGTTTGGCGGCGTGTATCCGGACGTCGCCGTGTCGGAACTCGAGGGGACGACCTACTTCGAGTTCGCGAAGGCGTTCACGAGTGACTCCGCCGCGGGCGCGCTGGGCGACCTCGATATTCCCACGCCAGCCGTGGGAGGCTCCGTCGACGTCGGGTTCTATCTGGCCGTCCAGATGGGCAAGGGGGCCCAGGGCAATACGGAGTGGCCCGATTTCCGCGTCTTCAAGAAGATCACGATCGATCGGAAGTAACGCGCTCGACTTGCTTCGAACGCAAACGGCCCCGGTGGTTTCCCACCGGGGCCGTTTGCGTTTTTGCGGCGTGGCGCAACGCTAGTCGAACGGCAGCCGCCGGTCTGCACCGCTCCGGCGATAGGCGCCGCGCCGGTCGCTCGCGCGACGGTCGGGGAAGTCGATGGGAAGGTCTTCGATGCGACGGTCGCGGTGGCGCCGATTCACGTTGCGCCGTTCGTACGCTTTGCGGGACTCGAGATAGTCCATTCGTATGGAGATCGCGTCCGTGAGCGACCCCCACGCTCGGCGCAGCGTGCGATAGCGCTCCTGGTCTTCCTCGGACACATCCTCTCCGTCGTTGGCCGCGTCCAGGATCGCCTGCAGCTCTTCGGTGAGGCGCTGTCGCTCGCGCTGTAGGCGGCTCAGTTCGTCGACGTCAAAGTCGTCGGTGAGAATGGCGGCGACCTTGGACACGCGGGGCCCGACGGTGGGACGTCCGCATCCCGGGCAGAAACGGTTGTTCAGGTCGACGTCTTGGTGGCAGGTCGGGCAGGTCATCGCTCGTACGATCCCTACGGCGGCGGACGGAGTCAATCGGTTCGTCAGTACAACTCGATTTCGATGAGCCGCTCGGCGGCGCTGCCGCCGGTCGATTCGGCGAGACCGATCGCGCCGGCGAACTGCTCGTACGCGTCGAGCGCAAACTGGACGAGGCCGTCGACGTCGACGATCGGGTCGGGGAAGTCGAAGTGCCGTACCGTGTCCAAGACGTTGGGCAACTGCTCTTCGAAGACCTGCTCGACGATTGCGCGGTAGCGGGGCTCCCGCTCCAACATTTCTCGGAGGAAGTGGATCCCGAAGCTCACGTGGCGTCCCTCGTCCCGGCGGATGAGACGGAATCCCTCTTGCAGGCCGGGCAGCCAACCGCGGTCGGCGAGCGCCTCGTGGGCGCCGCGGTACCCCGTCCGCGCCAGGAGCGCCTCGACGACCCCCATGTAGTGCGCCACGCCCGGGACGAGCAGGTCGCGCACTGCGCGCGGGTCGTCGGTTGCGCGGAGCGCGTCTGCAATGGCGTCGAGCCCGTCGATCAGCACCGCCTTGGGTGCCGGCGCCAAGTGGCGGGTCGTCTGGTGGTCGCCGAGCACCTCGCGAAAATACCGCGCAAAGAACTCGAAGTGCTTCGTTTCGTCGAACAGCTGCGACGTGAGAAACATCTCCTTGTCCATCCCCAGCTCCGCGCGTGCGAGCGCGGAAACGAAGGGGGTGAGCGTGCGTGCGACGGAACCTTCACCCTCGTAAAACAAGGCACAGAGCCGGTGAATCTGCTCGCCGTACTGTTCGTCGGGATGGTCCGCCTTGATGCGCTCCCACTGGTCGGCGTCCACCGAGAGATCGATGTCGACGGGATCCCAAGCCTGGCGCTTGGCTGTGGTGTACAGCTCGTAGTACTTCGAACGGTCGTGCGGTGCGGGCACCACGACCGCGCGTCCCTCGAGGCCGGCGGCCCGCCCGCTCGGAGCGGCGGCGGCGGCCTCGGGCGACGCGTGGTCGTCCGGGAAGTCCGTCGGCACTTGCCGGGCGCACGCCACCAGCGCTTTCGCTCCGCGCACGTGCAGCATGAGTTTGGCCAGCGACCCCTCCAGCTGCAGCCGGCGTCGCACAATCGCCTGCACCGGGTCCAGTTCACCCCGCACGACACGCTTCCAGTCGGCGTAGGACCCGGTAATGACGAACGGCGTGTCGGTGGGGACGGTCTCGGTCACGCGCACGCCGCGGCAGTCGCCTTCGTGCAGGTCGAGCCGGACGACGACCGCGGCCGGGTAGCCCAGGCCGGGCTCCGGGTCCAGCACGAGTGCCACGGGCCACCTCCAGTGCTTCGCGGCCGCCCGATACGCCGGGTCGGCGGCGATGGCGTCCCGGAACGCCTCGGCCCAAGGGGACGTGAATGGTCGGTGGGAGGGCGCGTTGTGCATGGTTAGGCGAATCCTCGGAGCGCGTTGGCCCGTTGTGTACGTGGGTGGTCGTGGTCGGCCGTCCGAACGCCAGTGGTGTCATGAGATAGTGGATTGCTCGCTTATCTGGTAGGGTTGGGTGGTCGTGGTGCCGGAACGCGCCATCTTTCAAGGCAGTCGCCGGCGGGAATACGGGAGACTTCGTCCTGGAGAGTCGAAAGCATGCGTGAGGCTGGAATGCATCGAACCATGCGGGTCGCTCAGCGTGCGGGACCGGTGTTCCGCGACCGGCGGTGTGCCGGACGGTGGGCGTGTCGGTGAGTGCGGTTCGGGAGCAGCTTGCGAAGGCGCTGGATCAGGTCTACTTGATCGAGGATGAGGTCGGTCGGGGCGGTATGGCGACCGTGTTCCGCGCCCGCGACGTGAAGCACGGTCGGCATGTCGCGCTCAAGGTCTTGCGCCCCGAAGTGGCGGTCATCGGTGGGCGCTTCAAGCGTGAGATCCTGCTGGCCGCGGGGCTGCGGCATCCGCACATTCTTCCGGTCTACGATTCGGGCGAGGCGGCGGGACTGCTCTATTACGTGATGCCGCTCGTGCGCGGTGAGTCGCTGCACGCCCGGCTGCGCCGGGAAGGGCGGCTCGAGGTGGCTTCGGTGGTCGGGATCACGTCGGAGGTGGCCGGCGCGCTGGCGCACGCGCATGCGAACGGCATCGTCCATCGCGACGTGAAGCCGGCCAACATCCTCCTCGATGGGGGGCATGCGATCGTTGCCGACTTCGGCGTGGCCCTGGCGCTCGACGGTGACGACCGGGAGTACATCACGGGAACGGGGATCTCGATCGGGACCCCCATCTACATGAGCCCCGAGCAGATCGAGGCGGCCAGCATCGTCGACGGCCGCAGCGACGTGTACAGCCTGGCCTGCGTCACGTTCGAGATGCTCGCCGGCGCACCGCCGTTCAGCGGTCCAACGCCGCTCTCCATCTTGTCGAAGCGGTTCACGCAGCCGATCCCGCGCGTGACGACGGTGCGGGACGATGTGAGCAGTGCCGTGGACGAGGTGCTGGAGCAAGCGTTGGCGCTCGATCCGGACGCACGGTTCGGGAGTGCCGGTGATTTTGCGGCAGCGGTCCGCGAGGCCTGCGAGCGCCGCCCGGTGGCGGGCAGCACCAAGACGGCTGAGGCAGCCCCGTCGATTGCGATCCTACCGTTCGCCAGCATGAGCGCCGATGCGGAGAACGAGTACTTCAGCGACGGCATCACGGAGGACGTCATCAATGCGCTCTGCGGGGTCGAGCATCTGCGGGTGGCCTCGCGCACGTCGTCGTTCGCCTTCAAGGAGACCTCGCAGGACGTCCGGTCCATCGGGCGGCAGCTGGGCGTGTCGTCGATCCTCGAGGGCAGCGTGCGGCGTTCCGGCCGGCGGCTGCGGGTCACCGTCCAGCTGACCGATGTCGCGACGGGATTCCAGACGTGGTCCGAGCAGTACGACCGCGAGATGAAGGACGTCTTCGCGATCCAGGATGAGATTTCGCGGGCCATCGTCGAGAAGCTGAAGGTCCAGTTCGGGGCCGCCGACGACGCGCGGCTCGCGCGGCGGCCGACCGCCAGCATCGAGGCCTACAATCTCTACCTGAAGGGCCGCTATTTCTGGAATCTGCGCGGTGCCGGGCTCAGCCGAGCACGGGAGTACTTCCAGAAGGCGATTCGCGAGGACCCCGAGTTCGCTCTGGCGTACTCGGCGCTGGCGGACACGTACAGTCTCCTCGGCTGGTATCGTGCCATGGCGCCGGTCGAGGCGTTCCCGGAGGCCCGTGCCGCCGCCGACCGCGCCGTTGCGCTGGACGATGAGTCGGCGGAGGCCCACACGAGTCTGGCCTTCGTCCTCATGATGCACGAATGGGAGTGGGAGGCCGCCGAGCGGGAGTTCCGCCGTGCGCTGCAACTCAATCCCGGATACGCGACGGCGCACCACTGGTATGCCGAGTTCCTCATGGCCGTCGGACGGCCCGATGAGGCCATCGCGCATTCCAAGGAGGCGCTCCAGCTGGATCCGCTCGGGCTCATCATCCACGTGCTGCTGGGGATGGCCTACTACTTCGCGCGTCGTTTCGACGACGCCATCGAGGAGCTCACCAAGGTGCTCGAGATGGAGCCGGCCTTTGCGCCGGCATTCATCTGGCTCGGGCAGGCATATCTCTTAGGGGGTCGATATGTCGAAGCCATCGAGTGCTTTCGGACCGAGACGGAGCTGGCGCCGTCACGCCCGACGACCACCGCGTACTTGGCCGTCGCGCACGCGGTCGCGGGCGAGCAGGAGCGGGCGCGTACGTTGCTGGGCGAGCTCGAGACATGGAGCAACAGCCACTACGTCTCGGCGTTCGACTTCGCGCTGATACACTTCGCGCTGGAGCAAGACGACGACGGGTTCGCCTTTCTCGAGCGGGCGTACGAGGAGCGGGCGCCATGGCTCACGTGGATCGCGATGGATCCCATGTTCGACCGTGTTCGCGACGACCGGCGGTTCGCGGCTCTCGTGGGTCGGCTGGGCCGCGGCTGAGCGGCGGTGGTCGGCGGACGGCTGCGACGATCGGGTCTCCCCGAGCATCCCTGATGGAACACCCCCAGTGACGGAGCGAACGGTCATGCAGCGACTCATCCTCCCACTCGTGGGTCTCGCGATCCTGCTTGCGCCGACCGCTGCGGCGCAGACGTCGGTGGACGTGGAGACCGAACGACGGGCACTCGGTCTGTTCCGCGCCATCAAGTCCGGTACGCCGGACACCGTCGTGGCGTACCTCGAGCATCACCTCGCGCCGGGCACATGGGGTCGCTGGGACGTCGATGCCTGGCAGCAGGTCGCGTCCGACCTGATCGACCAGGTCGGCGACCTCGAACTCGGTGGAGTGGTCGTGCCGGGGCCCGGTCGCCTCCGGCTCGTGCTGGAGCGGCACGGCGAACGTGCGGTCACGATGGGATTCGAATTCGAAGACGCCGCACCGTACCGCATCGCCGGCATCGGTCTCGAGGCCGGTGGCGGTCCCGACGAGGGCCCGCCGCTGCCGCCGCTCGAACTGCCCGACGGGGCAGAGCCGGCCGAAGGGGCGCAAGCGATTGCTGCCTGGGTGCAGCGTCTGGCCGACGCGGACCGCTTTTCGGGCACCGTACTGGTCGTGCACGACGGGGTCGAACTCCTCGCGGCGGCGCACGGGATGGCGAGCCAGCGGTGGGGGATCCCGAACCGGATGGACACGCGGTTCGATCTCGGATCGATCAACAAGTCGTTCACCCAGGTCGCCATCGGCCAGTTGCTGCAGGCAGGCACACTGTCGCTGCAGGACCGCATGAGCGACCTGCTGCCGGAGTACCCCGACCAGTCCGTGGCGGAGCGCATCACGGTCGCCCACTTGCTGCAGCACCGCTCGGGGCTGGGCGACATGTTCACGGAGCGCTTCCGGCGGTCGTCGCGGGCGCTGTATCGGTCCGCGTCGGACTATTTCCCGCTGTTCGCGGACGAGCCCCTGCTGTTCGAACCCGGTGAGGGCCGCCAGTACTCCAACGCCGGGTATATCGTACTGGGCGCCATTATCGAGGCCGTGTCCGGGGAACCGTACGATGCGTACGTCGCGCGCCACATCTTCGAACCCGCCGGCATGATGGGGGCGGGGTTCTTCGAGCGAGACGTGCCCACGCCGAATGTGGCGGAGGGGTACACGGAATGGACCGGCGGCACGCCCGAAGGCGGCCGACGGAGCAACGTGTTCGCCCTCCCCATCAAGGGGAACGCGGCGGGCAGCGCGCAGGCCACGGCCGCCGACCTCCGCAAGTTCGACGATGCGCTTCGCACGCACGTGTTGCTCGACCCGGCGTACACCGCCTGGTACTTCGGCGCCGAGGATCCGGGAGCGCCGTCGCACGCAACCGGGGCCCGCCGCGCCATGAACGACATGGGGATTGCCGGAGGCGGTCCCGGCGTGAGCGCCATTCTCGAGAGTGACGGCGCGCTGTCCGTTATCGTCCTCTCGAACTATGACCCGCCGACGGCGGAGCAGATGGGGATCGAGATCTTCCGGGCGATGCAGGCTGCGCGGCGTTGATCCGCGTCCGCCGTGCGGTGCTCAGCCCGAGGGCGTGGGGCCGAAGTGCGCCCGAAGCGCGCGCGTGCGAAAGTCGAAGATGGCCTCGAGCTGCCGGCGGACCATGACGGCGTGGGCGAGCGCCCCCAGCGGTCCCAAGGGCAACGCGTACTCAACATGGTCGCCCACCTCCACGCCGTCGTCGACGGCGCGGAACGTGTGTACGTGATACCAGCGGGCGTAGGGGCCGCGGAGCATCTCGTCCGCGAACCGCTCCCCCTCGACGTACTCGGCGATCAGGGACTCCCACGGCATCGGCAGACCCAGCCAGCGGATAGTGTACCGGATGCGGGTGCCCTGCCGCACCGAGGCGTCGCTCGCGTCGCGCACGCGGAAGTTGAGCCAGGGCGGCGTGATGGTGCTCAGGTTGTGGGGATCCTTGAAGAATCGGAAGACCTCGTCGAGCGTGCTGGGAATCACGAGGCGGCGCTCGAGCACGTATGACGGCATCGGTCAGCCGCCCGTGTGGCGGAAGCGGTAGTGACCCACGAGCCACTCGTCGCCGCCCCGATAGTTGAACAGCTCCTCGCACGCCAGGAAGAAGATCCTCCACCGGTGATACCACCGGTGCGCGTCTCGTCCGTAGGTGGCGCGCAACACGTCCATCACGGCGGAGCGCCGCGTTTCGAGATTCAGGCGCCACGCCTCGGCGGTGCGGCCGTAGTGCGTCCCATGCACCGCCCACTGGTCTTCCACCTCCAGGTCCCGGTCGAAGCGCGGCAGGAGGTCGAGTGACGGCATGAGGCCGGCGGTGAAGAAGTACTTCCCCATCCAGTTGTGATCGCCTTCGGTCTCGAAGAGGTACGCGTAGCGGCGGTGGCAGAACACGTGCACGAAGAGCCGGCCATCGGGCCGGAGCCATCCCGCCACACGGCCCAAGAGATCCCGGTAGTTCCGCATGTGCTCGAACATCTCGATGCTCACCACGCGATCGAACTGCCGATCGATCGTGAAGTCGTTCATGTCGGCGGTCACGACGTCGACGTTGGCTGGGGCGCGGGCAAGGATGAACTCCCGCTGCGGGGCGGAGTTGGACACCGCCACGATGCGGCTGTTGGGATAGGTGCGCGCCATGTGCAGCGTGAGTGACCCCCAGCCGCATCCGAGTTCGAGGACGTCCTGGCCGTCGCGGAGCTCGGCCCGTTCGCTGGAGAGCGCGAGCATCTGCGCCTCGGCGTCGGCGAGCGTGGCAACGCCGTCCGGCCAATAGGCGCTGCTGTATTTGAGGTGCGGGCCCAACGTGAGTTCGAAGAAGCCGGGCGGCACTTCGTAGTGCTGCTCGTTCGCCTTCTCCGGTTGGAGCGCGATGGGTGCCTTGCTCAGCATCGTTACGAAGGCGTCGAGGTCCGGCGCGGTCGATTCCTCACGGAGCCGGTCGGCGAGCAGCCGGCGAATCCCGGCGCGGAGGCCGGGGAGCGGCACCAGGCCGCGCTCGGCAAGGGCGAGTCCGATGCCCATCCTCAGCCCCCGCCTTTGGGAAACCAGGGAATGAACACGCTGGTCGTCCGCTGATATTCCCGATACCGGTCGCCGCGGCTCCGAAGTGCCTGCTGCTCCGTGTACGGGATCCCGGTGAGGCGGAAGAGGAAGATCCACATTGCGATGGGGCCGAGCCAGGTGAGCCAGGCACCGCCGCCAATGACGACATAGGCCCACCAGTGGACCCATTCGAAGAAGTAGTTTGGGTGCCGCGAATACCGCCACAGCCCGGTCTGGCACACCTGCCCACGCGTGGTCGGATCCGCGCGGAACCGGGCCAGCTGGCGATCCGCGATGGTCTCGCCGCCGACTGCCACGAGCCACACGGCCGCGCCGATCCAGAGGGACGCCCCCGCCGGCCCGCCGCGCATGGCGGTGAGAATCGGGAGCGAGAAGAGCACGGCGACCGCCGCCTGCCCTTGGTAGAAGAAGAAGAACTTGGGCGCGGCGCTCGCTCCCCAGTGTTCGCGGAGTGCGCGATACCGCCCGTCTTCCTCGGTATGTCGGAGGACGCGGTCGGTGACCAGGTACCAGGCCAGTCGGAGTGCCCAGACGCTGCCGAGCCCGCCGACGACGATACGTCGGGTGAGGTCGCCGTCGCTGGACCACGCGAAGAACAACGAGAGAAACGCCAGGCCGGCCGACCACGCCACGTCCACGCTCGTGGCGTTCTGTGTGGCGAGTTGCCGGTACCAGAGCAGCGTCAGGGCGACGGCGAGGATGGCCCAGCCGGTGAGAACGATCTCGATCATGCGATCGCAGCCTCCGAAGTCGCGAGCGCAGGCACGTCGAGCCAGCGGGTGGCCCGAGGCTTCGCGAACAGGAACTGGACGTCGCCCAGCACGGCCTCGCGAAACCCGCCCTCGCAGTAGCAGAAGTAGAACTCCCAGAGTCGCCGGAAGTCGTCACCGAACCCGAGTGCGGCGATCTGCGGCCAGTTGGCGAGGAAGCGCTGGCGCCACCGGCGCAGCGTTTCGGCGTAGTGGGGGGTGATGTCGTGCAGGTCGACGAGACGGAGGTCGGTCGTCGCCGCCGCTGCCGACAGAATCGAGATGGACGGGATGCAACTCCCGGGGAAGATGTAGCGCTTGATGAAGTCCACCTCGCGTCTCGCCGCCTCGTAGTATCGATCCTGAATCGTGATCGCCTGGATCGCTGCGAGCCCATGCGGTTCGAGGAGGCGGGCGCACTGGGCGAAATACGCCTCGAAGTAGTGGTGGCCGACCGCTTCGATCATCTCGATCGACACGAGCTTGTCGAAACGGCCCTCGAGGTCGCGGTAGTCGCTGAGCATCACCGTGACGCGGTCGTCCAACCCGGCCGCCGCCACGCGCTCGGTGGCCAAGCGGTGCTGTTCCGCCGAGATCGTGGTCGTCGTCACTCGACAGCCGTACGTCCCCGCGGCGTGCAGCGCGAAGCCGCCCCACCCGGTCCCGATTTCCACGACGTGGTCTTGCGCCGTCAGTTCGAGTTGGCGGCAGAGCCGATCGTACTTGGCGATCGAGGCGTCGCGCATCGTGCTGTTCGGCTGCTCGAAGATGCCGCAGGAGTAGGTCATCGTCTCGTCGAGGAACAGCGCAAAGAACTCGTTCCCGAGATCGTAGTGTGCCTGGATGTTCCGGCGGCTGCCCTGGCGCGTATTGCGGTTCAGCGCATGGAGGAGCTTCCGCAGCGGCTGGACCAACGTGGCCCATCCCTGTTCGAGACCGTCCAGCACGTCGCGGTTCCGGAGGAACACTCGAATGAGTGCGGTGAGGTCGTCGGTGGACCAATCCCCCGCGACGTAGGACTCCGCGGCGCCCAGGTGGCCCCCGAACGCCACGGCCGGATAGAACGCGCGGTCGCGGACCTCGATGGCCGCCGCCGGCTCCCCGCCGGGGCCGAAGCGCTCTGCGCCGCCGTGGCCCGACAGCGCCAGGGTGCCCTCGGCGAGGGTGCGGAGCCGTCGCCGCACGGCGACTTCGGCGACGCGTTGGCCGATCATCAGGCGACTCGCTTCCGCGGGTGCACGAAGAACGGGGTCCCCTTGAGCCAGAGCCGCATGGCTTGCCAGTAGATGCCGGTCACGACTTGGGCGGTCATGAAGGGGTAGCGTGCAAGAACGCCCGCCAGATTTGGGCCGGTGACGGGACCGCGGCGGAGCGAGAGCGTGGCGTCGAACACCTTCGCTCCTCCTTGGAAGTTCTCCATGTGCACGACGAGCCTCCGCCCCGGCTCGTTGAAGCGCCAGTCGTACGTGTGGTCCATGTCCATGAACGGCGAGACGTGAAACGCTTTGTCGAACGCGAAGCGCCGCGTCCCGCGCGTGCCCTGATCGGCATCGGGCGTCAGCACGTATGCGTGACGCTCGCGCCACGGCGTGTTCGTAATCTCCGCGACGATCGTCTCGACCGCGCGGTCCTCCGCGTCGAAGCAGTAGTAAAGGGTGACGGGGTTCTGCACGTATCCGAAGTACCGCAGATGGGCGAGCATCCGGATGGGGCCCCGCGGCCGCGTCCCGCCGTGGCGCTCCACCGCGTCCCGCACCGCGTCGTCCAACGGGATGGCGGGGTCGCCAAGGAAGTCGGCGCGGCGGAACCACGCCGGCGCCGGCCGACGCGCCGACCAGAGCCAGTACCGGTCGAACAACTCGGGAAGATCCGCGAGGTCCAGATAGCACTGGAAGACTCCATAGCGGAACGTGTGCGGCACCGGGGCGAGTCGCCGGTGGCGGACGGTGCCGCGATACAAGAAGCTCGTCACCAGTCCACCCCGAACGCCTTGGCCACGCGCGCGGCGCTCCGTACCCCGTCCTCGTGGAATCCGAAGCCCCAATACGCCCCGCAGAAGTGCGTGCGATCCACGCCGCTGATCTCCCCGTGTCGCTCCTGTGCGGCCGCGCCCTCGAGCGTCGTGCGCGGGTGCGCGTATCGCATCGTCGCGAGGACGGTCGACGGGTCGATGAGGTCGCCCGCGTTCAGGGACACGCAGTACGTCCGATCGGCATTCAGGGACTGCAGCACGTTCATGTTGTAGGTGACGGTGACGGGTGCGTCCTCGGCGCCCCGAATGTGGTAGTTCCACGCGCCCCAGGCCCGCCGTCGGGTCGGAAGCACGGACGTGTCCGTGTGCAGCACGACGTCGTTGCTTTGATAGGGCAGGGCGCCGAGGATGGCCGATTCCGCCGGCGTCGCGTCCTCGAGCACGGTCAGCGCCTGGTCCGCATGGCACGCCAACACCACGTGGTCGAACCGCTCGCCGTCCACGAGAACGTGATCCTCGACCCGTCGCACCGACGTGACCGGCGTGCGCATTCGGATGGTGGCGCGCAGGCCGGCCAAGAGCGCCTCGACGTACCGTTGCGAGCCGCCGCGAACGACGCGCCACTCCGGTCGGTCATCCACCGTGAGCATTCCGTGGTGCTCGAAGAACTGGACGAAGAACGCGGTGGGCATCTCGAGGACGCTGCGTCGTGGGATCGACCAGAGCGCGGACCCCATGGGAACGAGGTAGTGCTCGCGCACCTCGGGACCATAGCCCGCGCGGCGCAGGTACTCGCCCAGCGTCTCGCGGGCATCGCCCTCGGCCACCGCGCGCGGCGCCTCCCGATTGAAGCGCAGGATGTCCCGGACCATCCGGTAGAACGTCGGCCGGAAGAGGTTCCGGCGCTGCGCGAAGAGCTGCCGCAGGGTCGACCCGTTGTACTCCAGCCCCGTGCGATCGCATCGCACGCTGAAGCTCATCGAGGACGGTTGGGTCGCGACACCCAATCGCGCGAGGAGATCCGTGAACAGGGGGTAGTTCCGCTCGTTGTAGACGATGAACCCCGTGTCCACCGCCCACGTGGCGTCGCCGTCCGTCGTCGTGACCGTGTGCACGTGACCGCCGAGCCGTGCGTCGGCCTCGAACAGCGTGACGTCGAACCGGCGATCCAGAAGGTACGCGACGACGAGGCCGGACACCCCGCTGCCGACCACCGCGACCCGCATCAGGATGCGGCGGTGAGCAGTCGTTTCGGGACGGGCCGGAGCTCCGAGATGATCCGCAGCCGCGCGAGGATCCACAGCGCGTAGTAGGTCAGATCGATCTCCCACCAGAAGAACCCTTGGCGAGCGGAGCCGGGGTACTTGTGATGGTTGTTGTGCCACCCTTCGCCGAACGTGATGAGCGCGAGCAGCAGGCTGTTGCCGCTGTCGTCGCCTGTCTCGTACCGCTGCTTCCCGAGCTGATGCGCCAGCGAATTGATGAAGCACGTCCCGTGAAAGAGCACGACGGTACTGATGAAGAATCCCCAGATCAGCAGCTGCGCCCCGCCGAGGAGGAACAGCGTCGTGGCCAGGAGCACCGGGACCAGGATGTCGAATCGGTCTAGGAAGCGGAGCTCGGGGTACTTGGCGAGATCGCGCACTTCGGCGAGATCCGTCGGGAAGTTCCCGGGGGCAGTGATCCAGCCCATGTGGCTCCACCAAAACCCGTGATGGCGGGGGGAATGGACATCGTGCTCGGTATCCGAGTGCCGATGGTGCTTGCGGTGGTGCGCGGCCCACCACAGCGGCCCCCGCTGGGCCGAGCTCGCCCCGAGTACGGCGAACGCGAACTGGAAGAACCGCGACGTCTTGAACGTCCGGTGCGAGAAATACCGATGGTAGAACCCGGTGATTGCGAACATCCGTACCGCATAGAGGGCCCCCGCGACCCCCACCGCGGTCCAACTCCACCCCACCCAGATGACGCCGAGGCAGGCGGCGTGCACCCCGATGAACGGGATCACGCGATACCAGTCCACCACGTCGGTTGCCCCCATGGCGTCCTCGCCGGCGGCGTGGGTGTCGAACCAGAGTAGCAGCTTCTTGATGATCGATGGGCGCTGACCCATGAGCTCTCCCGATGGTCGGGTCGACGGGGTCAGTAAAGTGCGGTGGGGAGGGACAAATGCCAAGCCGGGCGAGCGGGGTAATCCGCCCGCCCGGCTCGGGCATTACTCGTCGGCCTTCGGAAGGACCACGGTGTCGATTACGTGGATGACACCATTGCGAGCCATGATGTCCGTTTTGATGACGTGCGCGTTGTCGACCATCGGGACCCCGTTCATGATGGACACGGTCAGCGACTGACCCTGGACCGTCTGCGCCTCGCTGAGTCCGGCGACGTCGGCCGCGAGGACCTTGCCTGCGACCACGTGGTAGGTCAGGATGCCCTTCAGCTTCTCGATGTTCTCGGGCCGCAGGAGGCTCTCGACGGTGCCCTCGGGCAACTTGGCGAAGGCTTCGTCCGTCGGCGCAAATACCGTGAACGGCCCGTCGCCCTTCAAGACGTCGACCAGGCCGGCGGCCTTCAACGCGGCCACGAGGGTATTGAACGATCCAGCCGAGACCGCGATGTCGACGATGTCAGGCTGCGCCGACTCGTACTGGGCGAGAGCGGGCTGCGCTGAGGCGCCGAGCATGGCGACGACGGCCAAAGTGCTGAGTGTCGAGCGGATCATGATTGGGACTCCTGAGATTTAAGACTTCACTGAGTAGGTGTCGAGGTGCGGGGCCGCGAGGCGCGGCCCCATCTATTTGGAAAGAGCGCAACGTTCAATGCTCGGTGGAGCATCTGCTGTCGAACTCCTGTCTAGGAAAGGTAGCCTGTAAGAGCATTTTGTCAATCTTTTGTAGCATTTAGTTATTTGACAACTCTTAGACATGGCTCTATGTTGTTCGTCACTATGGGGTTAGAACTCTCGACGGATCCACGTCATCCAATCCAAGTCGTCGCGCGGCGAGCGGGCCTGTCCGCCGACGTGCTACGCGCGTGGGAGCGACGATACGGCGCGGTCACTCCCGGTCGAAGTTCGAGCGGGCGCCGGCTCTACTCTGACCTGGATGTGGAACGGCTGCGGTTGATCCGACTCGCGATCAATGCGGGCCGTCGGATCGGGCAGGTGGCCGCGCTCGATCTCGCATCCCTGCGCGAGCTCGTGGACGAGGACAGGGCGGCAGAAGGCTCGCGTCCGCGCGACGCCTCGACCGCGCCGGATTCGGCGGAGCGGGACTTCGTCGTTGGCGCGATGATCGCCGTCAAAGCGTGCGATGCCGGGCGCCTGCGGCACGTGCTGCAGCGCGCGATGGTCACGCTCTCTCCCGATCGCTTCCTGGAACAGGTGGCCCGTCCGCTCATGGGGGAGATCGGGCGCCTCTGGGCCGCTGGGGAGATGTCCCCGGGCCACGAGCACATGGCTTCCGGCGTGCTCCGGCAGATTCTGACGCAGCTTGCCGCCCTGGCCCAGCCGGTCGAGGGTGCGCCCCACATCGTCGTCGCGACACTCGCGCTGCAAGCGCACGAGCTCGGCGCCATGATGGTGTCCGCCGTGGCTGCCCTCGAGGGGTGGAGGACCACGTTCCTCGCCGGGGATCTTCCCGCGGAGGAGATCGCGCGCGTGGCCGAGCTCACCGGTGCCCGCGCGGTGGCCGTGAGCGTGACGACGCCGGCGGAGAACGTGAGCAAAGAACTCGAACGACTCGCGTCGCTCACGGGGGATGGAGTTGCGCTGTTGGTGGGCGGCCAGGCCGCCGCGGGGTACGACGACGCGATCCGGGCCGCCGGGGCAGTCAGCCTCCGGGACATCCCGAGTCTGCGTGCCGTGCTTCAGGCGCTCGCGGTTGCGGCCTGAGCTGCGACCGTTCCGTCGCGCACGGCTCGTTCCCGAATACGCCTCAGCATGCCGCGAAACATGACCGCGTGTACCGGGAAGAGCGCGTACCAGT
>JBDHIW010000189.1:0-4227 GCA_039587215.1 Gemmatimonadota bacterium
CTCAGGGGCTCGACGTAGTCCTTGCCGGGCTGCAGGTAGAGCGCCGGTACCCCGACCTTGGCGAAGTTCACCTGATCCGAGCGGTAGAAGCTCCCGGCGTTGGGATCCGGGTCGCCGGCGACGTCGAGCCCCTGGGACTCGGCAACGGCGCGGAGTGCATCGCCGAGCGTGTTGGTCTCGAGGCCGATCGCGGCCACCTCGTGGGTGACGCCGAAGATCTGCGGCATGTCGACGTTGTAGTTGGCGACGATCTGGGCCAGCGGCACGGGCGGGTTCTCGACGAACCCACCGCTGCCCAGGAGGCCGCCTTCCTCGGCCGCGATGGCGACGAACATCATGGAGCGTGCCGGTCCAGCCGCAACGAAGGCCTCGGCCATGTTCATGATGGCCGCCGTTCCGGCCGCATTGTCCCACGCGCCGTTGAACACCCTGTCCTCACCGTCGGATGTCGTCCCGAGATGGTCGTAGTGGGCCGTGAAGACGATGTACTCGTCGGCGAGTTCCGCATCCGAGCCCCGGAGCATGCCCGCCACGTTGTTCGTTTCGACGGTGCGGATGTCGGTCTCGATGTGGGCCGAGAGCCGCAGCCGGGTGTCCTGCGGGCGGAAGTCGCGCTCGGCGGCCATCGCGAAGAGGCCGTCGAGGTCCGTGCCCATGCCGGCCGCGATGGTCTCCGACGACGTCGAGTCGATCCACGCCAGGAAGTCCAGCCGGTAGTCGCGGGCCCAGTTCTCGCGCGACCCCGAGTTGCCGATCACGCTGAACGGATACGAGGCCGACCGGGTCGTGTGCACGACGATTGCGCCGGCGGCACCGTGCCGCATCGCCTGCTCGAACTTGTAGGTCCAGCGGCCGTAGTACGTGCGGGCCTCGCCCCCGAACAGGGTCTCGCCATCTTCCTCGACCGGGGGATCGTTGTTCAGGAAGAGCAGGACCTTGCCGCTCACGTCCTCGCCCTTGAAGTCGTCCCATCCGTATTCCGGGGCCTCGACCCCGTAGCCCACGAACACGACCGGAACGGAACGCAGGTCGACGGTCTCCTGGCCGCTGGTGGACCAGAATGTCAGCGTCTCGTCCTCGGTGAACGGCAAGATGCCCATCGGGCCGCGGATCGTCAGCGACGACGCGTCCGCACGCTTTCGCAGCCCGACCAGTTCGACGGGAAGCGCGTAGCTCTCGCCTGCCGGTTCCAGGCCCATGGCTGCGAATCTGGACGCGATGTAGGCGGCGGCCCGGTCCTCGCCGGCCGTCCCCGCTGCCCGGCCCTCCATGCTGTCGGCCGCGAGTACCGACACGTCCTGCCGTATGCCTTCGGCGGTAATGAGGTCGACGGGCTGGGGCCCGCAGGCCCACACGAACGGGAGGAGGAGCGCGACGGACGGACGCACGAACGACATGGCGGTCTCCGGCTGACTGAGCGATGAAGGTGATCCGGCACGGGGCCGGATGGACACGATACTCAGCCGGACCGCCGAACTGCAGGGGCGCGCCTCCGGTGCCCCGCGGTGGGGTCAGTCGGCGCGGTGGCCTCGGAGCTTGTCGTACGCCGCGTCGCCGAGGTCCATGACGGCCAGGAGGCCGCGTCGCGCGACGTCGACGACGGACTCGACGACGTCGGCGATCTGATCGTACTCGTTCGCGTCGCCGGCCTCGTTCGCTACCTCGAACTCAACTTCCTCGACATCCGGAGCGTTGGCGTCCGGGGACTCCTCCGGCGCGTCGGCCGCGTGTTCGTCGTGCATGGGTCCTCCGTGGCGGGGCCCGGCGGGCGCCCCGAGTTTCAGGGTCAGTTCGTGATCGGCCTGCCGCCGTGTCGCGGCGTCGTTCGGCCCGATCGTCTTCGTGCGACGCTTCCCGTTCTCGGTCCATTCGATCCGCACGCGCCCGGCCACCACGAACCGCCGTCCGCGCGCGTCCCCGACCGTCAGGACCTTCGTGTACCGGGGGTCGCGCTGGCGGGATCGGGGGGTGCGGGATCGTCGGGGCATCGGGCCTCCACGGTCGGGCTCCCCCTCTCCTACGTCCATGGGTGGCGGAGGTTTCGCGCGTTGTGCCGGGGTTTGACGCCCTCCGGACGGCGGGGCATCTTCTCCACCGCTTCCCACCTGTCGACGCCATCGGAGGGCCCCACCCATGGACGGCCGGAAACTTCCGCGCACCGCCTACGAAATCGAAGAGGGACAAGAGTACATCCCGCTCACGGCCGGCGAGAGCCTGAGCGAGTTCACCCTGAAGGCGGTGCTGACCGGTGCGGTGCTCGGCATGCTCTTCGGAGCAGCCAACACGTATTTGGGGCTCAAGGCGGGCCTCACGATCAGCACGTCGATTCCGGTTGCCGTGCTCACGATCGTGGCGTTCCGGCTCATGAGCGCGTTTGGGATGCGACACAGCATTCTCGAGAGCAACATGTCGCAGACCGTCGGGTCCGCGAGTTCCTCGGTCGCCTCCGGCGTGCTGTTTACCATCCCTGCGCTGTTCATCTGGGGTATGAGCCCGGCGTGGGCGCAGATCACGCTGCTGGCGATGGCCGGTGGACTCATCGGCGTGCTGGCCATGATCCCGCTCAGACGGTATCTGATCAAGCGCGAGCACGGGAAGCTCCCGTACCCGGAGGGTATGGCGTGCGCCGAGGTGCTCGTTGCGGGGGAGGGCGGCGGCAGTCAGGCCAGGCCGGTCTTTCTCGGAATCGGCGCCGGGATGCTGTTCCAGCTGATCACGGACGGGCTCAAGCTCGTTGCCGGCCGCTTCGAGGTCCTGATCGGGTTCAAGGCAAAGCTCTCCCTCAGCGTGTCGCCTCCGCTGATCGGCGTGGGGTACATCCTGGGCGTGCGGATCGCGACGGTGATGGTGGCGGGGTCGGCGCTGTCCGCGCTGATCATCATCCCGGTCATCAACCTGTGGGGCGGCGGGCTCACCGAGCCGCTGTATCCCGAGACGGAGAAGCTCATCCGCGACATGTCGGCACAGGAGCTGTGGCATCGCTATGTGCGGTACATCGGCGCCGGCGCGGTCGCTGCCGGCGGCGTCATCACGCTGATCAAGTCGATCCCGACCATGGTCGAGTCGTTTCGGCTCGGTCTGAAGCACTTGGAGCGCGGGGCGGCGAACCTCAGCGTGCCTCGAACGGATATGGACCTGAACTTCCGCACCGTGCTGATGGCGGTCGGTGCGGTGCTGCTCATGTTGACGCTCGTACCGGGCGTGCTGGGGTACCTCGACTCGGTACTCGTTCGCGGCCTCGCCTCGATCCTCATTGCGGTCTTCGCCTTCTTCTTCGTTACGGTGAGTTCCCGCATCGTCGGCCTGGTCGGCGTGACCTCCAATCCGACGTCGGGCATGACCATCGCCACGCTGCTCGGGACGAGCGCGATCTTCTTTCTGCTCGGCTGGACCGATATGGCAGGGAAGGCGACCGCGCTGATGGTCGGGACGACGGTGTGCATCGCGGCGTCGATCGCGGGGGACACCTCGCAGGATCTCAAGACCGGGTTCGTGCTGGGGGCGACGCCCAGGTTCCAGCAAGTGGGCGAGATGGTGGGCGTCATTACCTCGGCCGGCGTCGTGTGTCTCGTGGTCATGATGCTGCACCAGAGCGTTCCGGGCGGTCTCGGGGGCGCGGAACTGCCCGCGCCGCAGGCCGTGCTCATGAAGCTCGTGATCGACGGGGTGCTGGATCAGAACCTCCCGTGGACCCTGATCCTCATCGGGGTGGGCATTGGCGTGGCCGCGTCGTTCTTCAAGATCCCGGTGCTGGCGTTCGCCGTCGGCGTGTATCTGCCCCTGTACACGATGGCTGCGGTGTTCGTCGGCGGGATGCTGCGGCATGTACTCACGCGCAACCAGGAGTCCGAGGTGGCCGAGGCGCGCCGCGAGCGCGGGGTGCTTTTCGGATCGGGCCTCGTGGGCGGCGGCGGGCTGACCGGCGTCGTACTGGCCATTTGGGTCGTGGCTCGCGGCGGACAGCCGATTCAGGGATTCCCGCCGGCTATTCCCGACTGGGCCGTGCAGGTCGTCGCGCTGGCGACCATTGCGCTGATCGTGGCCGCGATGCGTTCGGTGGCCGTGCGCGACCGGGCCTGAGTGGTGGGCGACGCGTCGTGACGACGGTCGATCGTCCGGGACCGGCCCCGTTCCCACACCTTCTCGATGGGAGGTCGTCGTGATCCGTCCGGTACTTTCACTCGCGTGGTGCCTGGTCGCCACGGCGCCGCTCACGGCGCAGTCCCT
>JBDHIW010000023.1:0-19916 GCA_039587215.1 Gemmatimonadota bacterium
CGGCGGGCATACGCGAGGACGTCGTCCATGGCGGGGAACTACCCGATTGCGACCATGCGGTCGATCGCCAGCCGAGCGCGCGTCCGGATCTCCGGCCGAACGGTGATCGCGTGCTCGTCGTTGCGCAACGCATCCCGCACGTCCTCCAGGGTGATCGTCTTCATGAAGCCGCACTGGGCTTCCGGATCGGCCGCGATGAACTCCTTGTCGGGGGCCACTTCCCGCATGCGATGCAGGATGCCGATTTCCGTTGCGACGATGAACTGGGGGGCCTGGCTCTCCTGCGCCACGCGGATCATCCCCTCGGTCGAGGCGACGTGCAGACCGTCCGGTTCCACGTCGCCCATTCCTGCGGCATAGATCACCTGGCCCGCGCAGCCGCACTCCGGGTGGATGAGTACTTCCGCCTCCGGGAATTCTTCACGCCGAGCGTTCACGTTGCGCGCGTTGATCTCCTTGTGGACGTGGCACTCGCCCATCCACACCTCGATGCGCCGGTTCGGTCGGTGGCGCTTCAGGTGGGCGCCGAGGAAGAAGTCCGGGAGGAAGAGGATGCCCTCGTCCTCCGGAATCGCGTCCACGACCTCGATGGCGTTCCCGCTGGTGCAGCAATAGTCCAGTTCCGCCTTGACCTCCGCGGATGTGTTGACGTACCCGACCGCGACGTAGTCCGGAAACTCGGCGCGCCAACGGCGGACATCCTCGGCCGTGATCGACGCCGCGAGCGAGCAGCCCGCGTCGAGATCCGGCAGCAGCACGCGTTTGTGCGGCGAGAGGATCGCGGCGGTCTCAGCCATGAAGTGCACGCCGCAGAAGACGATGACGTCGGCGTCGGTGCTCGCGGCCTGGCGCGACAGGCCGAGAGAGTCCCCGACCACATCGGCAACGTCCTGGACCTCGGGACGCTGGTAGTTGTGGGCGAGGATGACCGCGTTCCGGCGCCGCGCCAGGTCGCGGATCTCGCCGTGCAGCTGGGCGATTTCGCGCTCGTCGTACTGGCGCGCCTCGATGACGGGCAGAGTAGTGGTCATAAGTCGCGATGCGTGGTCTGGGCGCGATAACTATAACTATACCCGGCGCCCGCCGGGGCATGGGCGCTACCGTCGGGCCGGCGAGCATGGTTTGTGCACTCGATTTGGCCCGTTTGGGTGCCGAGTTCGCCAGCGGTGGTGCCCTGGAAGTCGTGGATATGCATATATTTGGGCGTTCAACCGCGGAATCCGGATCCGAGGCCCCCGAAATCGAGATCGTTCCTCCACCGCGCCCTTCACGGGGAGGCTGATGCCGATGCGTACGAGCAACGAAAGTTACCAGGCCGACGAGGCGCGCCGCGGCGGCGGACGCGAGTCGTTGATGGTCCCCCGGTCCGATGCAGGGGAGCGTGATGCTCGCCTGCGGGCGTACGTCGAGGCCGGCACACTGAAGGTCCTCGCTGAGAAGCTGCTCACGGAGTTCGGCACGTGGGAGTTCGTGCACATCCTCCTCGCGATTCTCATCGGGGTCGTGGGTTGGGGATCGGTGCCGCCTGTCACCCTCGCGATGTGGCTCGTGGTGGTGGTCTGGGCCAACGTGGTGTCGGGGCTCCTGCGCGGGCGTCTGCTGCGAAGAATCGACGAGCCGCTGATCGTGCGCCGCTACCTGCGCTACATGGTCGTGGCGCTCGGGCTGGCCTGGGGTGCCGGCGCCGCCGTGATCTCGCCGAGCCTGCCGTTCGCCGACTTCACCTTCATGATGGTCATCTTCTGTGGGTTGGTGGCGGGTGCCACGGTCACCCTGCAGGCGGATCAGCCGAGCTTCTACGGATACCTGAGCGGCGTCCTGGGACCGCTGTGTCTCGGGCTGCTTGCCACCGGGCTCATGCGCGTTCAACTGGTGGCCTTCGTGCTCATTGCGCTCTTCGGCGCCACGATGATCGTCCTCTACCAGCGGTCGCACGGCGCGACCTTGGCCTATCTCCGGACCGCGAAGCGGCTCGAGTTCAGCGAGCACGAGGTCGTGAAGGAACGCGGGTTCCTCGATGCGATTCTGAGCAGCGCGCCGAGCGCGTTCGCCACGGTCGACAGCGCAGGCATCGTGCGCAGTCTGAACCCGTCGTTCGAGAACCTCTTCGGGTTCGTGCGCGACGAGTTGGTCGGGCATTCTCTGGACGAGGCGATTCTACCCGATGGGGAGTCCGAGACGTCGGAGTTCCTGTGGCAGGAGGTGCGCCGCGGCCGGCCCGCGGGCGTCGAGGCGATTCGCCGACATCGCAACGGTGAACTGATCCCGGTGCAGGTGGCGGTCGCGCCGGTGCGCGGGGACCTCGACGGCACGGCGATCGTCGTGTACGAAGACCTGCGAGGCATCAAACGGGCGCAGCAGGCGCTCGAGGATGCGGAGCGCCACTACCGCGAACTGGTGGAGTCCGCCTCCGACCTCGTATGGCAGATGGACCTCGAAGGCTGCTGGACCTTCGTGAACGAGGCCTCCGAACGCATCTACGGCATATCGGCGAACGCCCTGCTGGGGCGTCGGTTCACGGAACTCGTCTCCGCGGATCGCGTGGAAGAGGATCTCGAAGCATTCCGCGGTGTGTTCGAGGGTCGTGAGCTTACGGACTACGAGACGGTACATTCGACCACGGACGGCGAGCCACGCACGCTGTCGTTCAATGCGCGGCCCAACCGGAACGCCGATGGCCATGTGATCGGGGCCCACGGGACAGCGCGGGACGTGACGGAACGTGCGGCGGCGCGCCAGGCGCTCATTGCGGCGCAGCAGGCGGCCGAACGCGCGGTACAGGCCAAGAGTGCATTCCTCGCCAATATGAGCCACGAGATCCGCACGCCCATGAACGGTATTCTGGGCATGACGGAACTGCTCATGGATACGGAGCTCACACCCGAGCAGCAGCGCTCGGCCGAGCTGATCCGGATCTCGGCGGAGTCGCTGCTCAAGATCATCAACGACATCCTCGATTTCTCGAAGATCGACACGGACTACTTCACGCTCGAAGAGCTGCCGTTCGACGTCGTGGGGCTGGTCGATTCCATCGTCCGGCTTCTCGCCATTCGGGCCTTCGACCGGGGGATCGAACTCGCGTACGACGTGCAGTCCGACACGCCGCGCATGCTCCGCGGCGACCCGAGCCGTCTCCGGCAAGTGCTCACCAACCTGATCGGCAATGCCATCAAGTTCACGCACGAGGGTGAAGTGGTCGTCTCGGTCACCCCCGTCGAGAAGGATGACGACGCCGTCCTGCTCCGGTTCGACGTCCGCGATACGGGGATCGGCATTCCGCCCGACAAGCTCGAGCACATCTTCGAGGAGTTCAGCCAGGTCGACGTGTCCACCACGCGGAAGTACGGCGGGACCGGGCTGGGGCTTGCCATCTCGCAGAAACTGGTGCGCATGATGGGCGGCGACGTGAACGTCACGAGCCACGAGGGGCAGGGCAGCACGTTCTCGTTCACAGCCCGGTTCGAGCTCGAGCCCGACACGACGGAATCGCCGGTCACCGCGTCTCAGCGTGCCTCCCTCGTGGGGGTGCGGGGGCTCGTCGTCGACGACAATCCGTCGAATCGTCGCATCGTCCGCGAGATGCTGAGCGGCGTCGGGATCATGGTGCACGAAGCCGCGGACGCCGACTCGGCCAAGGAGATGCTCAACCTCGGCTTGTCCACGGGTCGTCCGTACGAGCTCGCCATCATCGACGCCTGGATGCCCGGGCGCGACGGGTTCGAGTTGGCCGGCTCGCTGCGGAAGGATGCGAGCTTCAAGAAGACGAGACTGATGATGCTGACCTCCGCCGGACAGCGCGGTGACGGTCAACGCTGCCGCGAGCTGGGCATCCACGCCTATCTCACGAAGCCAGTGTCCCGTTTCGAGTTGATCGAAGGCGTTGCGGCGGTGTTGGCGGACAAGCCGACCGGCGCGCCCGACACGCTGATCACGCGCCACGTCATCGACGAAACGCGCCGACGCCTCCAGATCCTCCTGGTCGAGGACAATCCGGTGAACCAGCAGGTTGCGACGGCGATGCTGCGAAAGCGCGGACACATCGTGGATGTGGCCGAGAACGGTCACGAGGCCGTGGACGCCGTGGGCAGGGAGAAGTACGATCTCGTGCTCATGGACCTGCAGTTGCCGGAGATGGACGGGTACACCGCCTCGCGGGAGATTCGGAAGGATCCGCAGATGGCCGATCTCCCGATCGTTGCGATGACGGCGCACGCGATGCCAGAGGAGAGAGAGCGCTGCCTGGCAGCGGGCATGAATGGGCACCTGCCGAAGCCGTTCAAGCCGCATGAGCTCTTCGCCGTCGTCGAGGAGTTCGGCCTGAAACGGGCGCCGACCAAGCCGACGGGCGACTCGCCCGAGACCGGGCCGGTGAACCTCGTGGCCTTTCGGCGGATGATGCGCGAGTCGGCGGTGGGCGAAACCGGCGACGCCATTCTGGGGCTGTTCCTCGAGGATACCCCGGCCCGGCGTCATGCGCTGGCCGAGGCGGTCGAGGCTGCGGACGCCACCGCCATCGTGGCGGCGGCTCATGCGCTCCGTTCGGGCGCATCGACGATCCGAGCGGATCAGTTGACCGAGTTGCTGAGTGTCATGGAAGACTCCGGGCGCTCAGGTACCCTGGGGGAGACTCCGGAGTTGATGGGGCAGATTCACGAAGAGCTGGACGCCGTGGTCGCTTATCTGGAGGGTGACCTCAGCGGCGCAGCGGTCGAAGCGGAGGCTGGGAACCAGGAAGGAGGTGAAGAGTGACGGGAGGAAGCGTCAGGCCGTTACGGGTCTTGTTGGCGGAGGACAACCCGGTCAATCAGCAAGTGACGGCCGCCATGCTGAAGAAACGCGGCCACGACGTCGACATCGTGGATGACGGCCAGGCCGCAGTGGAGGCCGTGCAGGCCAAGGTGTACGACGTGGTCGTCATGGACATCCAGATGCCACGCATGGACGGATTCGAGGCGACGGAGGCCATCCGCGAACGACCCGAGTTCGGCTCCCTGCCGGTCATCGCGATGACGGCGCACGCGAATCGCGAGCAGTGCCTGGCCCGCGGGATGACGGACTACCTATCGAAGCCGTTCATTCCGGAGGACCTGTTTCGGGCCGTGGAGCGGGCCGCATTTCCCAATGACGAGTCGTCCGCGTATACTCCCGGGGCCATGACGGATCCAGTGGACATCGAGGGGTTTCGCGCGTCGCTGCGCGAGGCGGGTGTCGAGGAAGTGCTGGGCAGCCTCCTGCAGACCTTCATGGGCGATGCGCCCGGACGTATGACCGACCTCGAAGCGGCGGTGGCGGGGGACGACGGCGTCGCCATCGACCACGCGGCCCACGCGTACAAGTCGGCGGCGGCCACGATCCGCGCCGGGCAGCTCGCGGAGTTGCTGCGCCAGACTGAGGCGGCCGGCGAGCGGGGGGGCATCGAGGAGGCTCGCGCGCTGGCGGCGGACGTCCGCGCGGAGCACGATCGCGTCATGGCGTTCTTGCAGGACCATCACGGTACCGAGAGCGAAGGGGCCGAGAACTAGATGCCGAGGCATTGGCTGGGACGGGTGTTGGCGCATGCGGAGGTTGAGGGGGCGGGGGACGTCGAGCTGGACGCCAGCGAGGACATGGACGCGGTCTGGGCGAGAGTCGTCGAAAAGTTGTCGATCGACGACGAAGCGCTCGTCTCGCACATCGCTTCGTACTATCAGATCCCCACGGCCGACCTGACCGTTTTCGAACCCGGTGCCATGAAGCTCGTCGAAGAACGCGTGGCCCGTCGCTACGGGATCTTCCCGCTGCGGGAGGACGATCGCTTTCTCTACGTCGCCGCGAGCGATCCCCGGGATCTCGAGGCGGAGCGCGCGCTGGCCTTCGCCTCGGCGAGGACGCCGGTTTTCGAAGTCGCGACGCCGGCCGCGATCGCCGAGCTGGTCGATTCGCACTACGCGCCCGACCGGACCGTGCAGTCGCTCCTGCAGACCCTGCGACCGCAGGACTTCCTCGAAGAGATGGACATGGCGGACGGGGATGACGCGGGCGTCAGGCTCGTCGAGGAGACCGGGCCCGAGGACGTGGCCGCAGACGAAGCGGACACCGCACCGGTCATCAAGCTGGCCAACCTCATTCTTCGGGACGCGGTCGACCAGAGGGCCAGCGACATTCACATCGAGCCAGGGCGCACGGGCGGCGTGGTGCGATTCCGCGTCGACGGCGTGATGCGGAAGTACATGCAGATGCCGATGCCCGCGCTCAACCGCGTGGTATCCCGCATCAAGGTGATCGGCGACCTCGACATCTCGGACCGGTTGCGGCCGCAGGACGGGCGCGTCGGCATCGGCATCGGGCGCAGTAACTACGATCTGCGTATCTCCACGGTCCCGACCCGGGAGTCGGAGAAAGTCGTGATCCGGATCCTGGATCCGGAGGCGAGTGTGGAGTTGGAAGACCTCGGTCTGTCCGATTCCGAGCTCAACCGGCTGCTCCGGCTGCTGTCGAACCGCGAAGGGGTCATGGTCGTGACGGGACCGACGGGCTCCGGAAAGACGACGACGCTCTATTCGTGCCTGCGGCGCCTTGCGACCGGCGAGGTCAACGTGATGACGGTCGAGGATCCCGTCGAGTACGAACTCGGCGGTATCACGCAGATGCAGGTCGAGAACAAGCGCAACTTCACGTTTGCGATCGCACTACGTGCGATTCTCCGACAGGACCCCGACGTGATATTCGTCGGGGAGATCCGTGATCTTGAGACGGCCGAGATCGCCGTGCAGGCGGCGATGACGGGGCACCTCGTGCTGGCCACGCTCCACACGAACGACGCGCTGGGGTCGGTACAGCGTCTGGTGGATCTCGGGCTCGACCGGCCGTCGATTGCGGAGAGCCTGCGGGGCTCGATCGCGCAGCGACTCGTTCGCAAGCTGTGTGAATCCTGCGCCGAGCGGATCAAGAAGGGCTCGTTCACCGACGACGAGAAGCGACTGATCGCGAAGTACGGCGTCAAACCCGCGAAGCGCGCGGTCGGCTGCAAGGAGTGCGGCGAATCGGGCTACCGGGGCAGGTTCCCGCTGTTGGAGATCGTGACGGTGGGTTCGAAGCTCCGCGAGCACGTGGCCAAAGGGACGGCGCACCAGGAGCTGTTCCGGGCCGCGAAGAGTGCGGGCATGCGGCCGCTTCGCGACATGGGGCTCGAGCGGGTGAAGGACGGTCTCACGTCGCTCGAGGAACTGGAACGGGTTCTCGGCGAACCCATCGAAGACGTCATGACGGAGGATGAGAAGGCACACGTGCTCATCGTCGACGATGACAAGGTGGATCGCGTGCTTGCCCGAGAGCTCCTCGAAAAGAACGACATCGACGTCTCGGAAGCCAAGAACGGCAGGGAGGCGCTGTCCAAGGTCGCCGAAGAGGAGTTCTCTCTCGTCGTGCTGGATCTCAAGATGCCCAAGATGAAGGGTGACAAGGTCCTGAAAGAGCTTCGCGAGGATCCGACGACGGTTGGCCTACCCGTCATCGTGCTCACCGGCGAGGAAGACCCCGAACTCGAGGCCAAGCTCATCGAGCAGGGCGCGGACGACTACATCAGAAAGCCCATCGACCCGGCGCGCTTCGTGGCGCGGATCAAGGCCACGCTGCGCCGCGCCACGGCGGGGGGCGGCTAAGCGCCTCGCCTGCGGCGCGCCCCGAACGCGGCGCCGCGCTGCACCGCATCGTCCCCGAACTTCGCCCGCACCCGATCGATCGTCTCCGCCAGCAGCCGGTCGCGGGCGGTTTCGGCCGTGGCGTCGTCGTCGCTGAAGAGCTCGAGTTGATCGGCCGTATCCACGCTCGTGATGCCGCTGAGGGTCACGCCGATCAGGCGCGCGGGAACGCGGCGTTCGCGGCGCAGCGCGCCCAGGAGTTCCTGAGCGACGACCCCGACGACCCGCTCGGCCACGATTCCTCGGCGGAGCGTGCGGCTCTTCTGTCGGGTCGTGAAGTCCCGGTCCCGCAGCTTCACGGTGACGGTTCGCGCGGTCATGCGTCGGCGACGGAGGTCGGCTGCCGCGCGATCCACGAGCGCCAGTAGTCTTGCAGCGAGCTCGGCGTCGTCGTGGATGTCTGCGGGGAAGGTCGTGTCCCGGGAGAGCGACTTGGCCCGTACGCGCGCGTGGACGGTGTGACTCGCTTGCCCGTGCAGCCGCGGCGACAACCACTCGGCCGCGCGGGTCCCTATCCACTCGGCCAACGTTGCTGGCGAAACGTTTCGCGCCTCTGCCACCGAGGTGAGTCCGTGGCGGGCCAACCGCTGCTGAAACCGCGGTCCGACACCCGGAATGGCGGCGAGATCGAATTGCAGCAGGAAGTCCGCCTCGCTCCCAGGCTCAACCACCAGCACGCCGTCGCATTCCGGCGTACAGTGCGGCTTCGCCCGTCCCGCAGCCAGCTTGGCGACGAGCCGGTTGGTGCCGCCGCCCACGGATACCGTGACGCCCGTGTCGTCCAGCACCTCACGGCGGATGCGGCGCGCGACGTCGGTCAGGCTGGCGTTACCGTGCAACGTCTCCGTGCCCGAGAGGTCGAGGTACATCTCGTCGATCGAGGCCGGCTCGACCACCGGGGTGAATCGGCCCAGCACGTCGACGATGTCACGGCTCCGCCGGGAGCAGGCGTTTCGGGCCACCCCCACCACGGTCGCGTCTGGGCAAAGCCGGAGAGCTTCGGCCGTCGGCATACCGGAGCGCACGCCGAATCGCCTCGCCTCGTACGCGGCCGAGGTCACGACCCCACGACCGCGCGGCGATCCACCGACCAGCAACAGCGGCGTTCGTCCGGCGCCGTGGGGGTCGTCCAGCCGCGCGACCTGGACAAAGAAGGCATCGGCGTCGATGTGCAGGATGCGTGGCGGTCGGTCGACCGGCGGGCGCGTCACCCGGCCGCTCCGCGAATCACGCGGTCGTAGCACGAGGCCGCGCCCCACCCGATCGTCGCGCCCACCGCGCCCCAGACGAAGTCCCACACATCGCCGGTGCGGAACGCGAGGAGGTCCTGCACGACCTCGATCGCGGCGGCCAGCCCGACGGAGGCGAGCCATCCGGCGGCGCGGGCGTGCGCCGACGGGGGAACCAGTACCCCGACGAGCACTGGGAGCGGAACGAAGAGCCCGAGATGGACGAGCTTGTCCGTCCAGTGCGGGAGCGCACCGGCGGCGGCTGGCAGCGGGAGGAGGGTCAACCCCAGCACCCAGGCGAGGTAGGCCCCCAACACCGGCCGCTTCACGGGGCGGAGGCGGTCGAGCCACGGCGTCACGTGCATGGTCTGAGGATGGCGGAAAGAGACGCGCAGGCCAAGCGCTGCTCTGGCTCGGTCTCCCGGTCCGGCGTATTGTAGATACTTCCGAGCCTGCGACCGAAAGGGGACACAGCGTGAAGGACGAACTGCTGAACCACCTCCAATCCGTGGTGGGTGACCGGTACACGCTGGCGCGCGAGATCGGTCACGGCGGCATGGCGTTCGTCTTCCTGGCCGACGACACGAAGCACCAGCGTCAGGTGGCCATCAAGGTGCTGCGTCCCGAATTGGCCTCGTCGATCGGGTCCGACCGATTCCTCCGCGAGATCGAGGTGCTGTCGGCGTTGCAGCATCCGTACATCCTGCCGATGTACGACTCGGGGGCCGAGGGCGGACTGCTCTACTTCGTGATGCCGTTCATCGAGGGAGAGTCCCTCAAGGATCGACTCATTCGGGAGCCCCAACTCCCCCTTCCGGACGCGCTGGTGATCGCGCGACAGGTGGCGGCGGCGCTGGCGTACGCCCACGAACGTGGGATCATCCATCGGGACATCAAGCCGGAGAACATTCTGCTGTCGGCGGGGGAGGCGGTCGTCGCGGACTTTGGGATCGCCAAGGCGGTGCGGGCCGCGGCCGGTGGGGATGAACGGCTGACGGAAACCGGGCTGTCGGTGGGGACGCCGGCGTATATGAGTCCGGAGCATGCGGCCGGCGAAGATTCGCTGGACGGTCGTACGGACGTCTACTCGCTGGGGTGTGTGCTGTACGAGATGCTGGTCGGGCAGCCGCCCTTCACGGGCGCCACGCTCGAGAGCATCATCCGGCAGCACCTCACGATCGAGCCGCAGCCGGTAGGTTCGATCAGGGGCACGGTGCCGAACCAAGTGGATGCGGTCGTCTCGCGGGCCTTGGCGAAGACGCCGGCCGATCGGTTCAGCACGGCCGGCCAGTTCGTGGAGTCCCTCGACTTCGCGGCGGCGCACGTGCGGCTTTCGTCCGGCAGCATACCCATCCCCCTCGGTCTGTCGCCGTCCGACGCGATCGACGAGGCACCCGAGCGATCGCCCCGTACGGTCCCGTGGCGCTGGATCGGGGGCACGTTGGCGGTCGTGGCCATCGTCCTGGTCGCGGCACTACGGATATCGGGGCCGAGTGACGCCGCGATCCGACTCACGGTGCTGCCGTTCGAACACCTCGGAGACGCCGACGACGCGTACTTCACGGACGGCATCACGGACGAGGTGACGACCCGCCTCGGGGCCGTCGGCGGGCTGGCAGTGATCGGACGCCAGAGCGCGCTGCGGTATCGGGGGTCCGAGCACACCGTGCCGCAGATCGGCGACGAGCTCGGCGTCGAGTACCTCCTGCAGGCGACGGTGAGTTGGGACAGCGCGGCGACGGGGGAGCGCCGCGTGCGCGTGCGGTCCCAGTTGGTGCGGACCGGCGATCAGACGCAGGTGTGGTCCGACGTGCTGGACGAGGACGTGACCGAGCTGTTCGCGGTACAGACGCGGTTGGCCGAGCGCGTGGTCGAGGCGCTGGGCGTGACGCTCCTGGATGGTGACCGCGGCGGGCTCGGTGCCCATCCGACGACGAGCGTGGCGGCGTACGAACTCTTCCTGCGCGGCAGTGCGCTGCTCTCGGGCACGACGCGGGAGGATGGCTATCGTGCTGCGCAGCGCCTGCTGGAGCGCGCATTGGAAGAGGACTCGCTGTTCGCGCGGGCGGCGGGTCAACTCGCCCGCGCGCACGCGCTGCGCTACTGGTACTACTTCGATCGGTCGTCTGAGCGGCTCGAGGATGCGCGGCGTTTTGCCGATCGTGCGATGCGCCTCGCGCCGGACGACCCAGAATCGCAGCTCGCGAGCGCCTCGGTACACTATTACGGCAACCTCGACTACGACGCGGCGATACGCGATGTCACCGCGGCTCTCGAGAGGGATCCTTTCCACACCGACGCGCTGATCCTCTTGGGAGCGGTGCAGAGACGACAGGGCCGCTGGGCTGCCTCGAGCGCGACCTTCGCGCGGGCCCTCGCCGCCGATCCGCGCAGTGCGGCCACGGCAATTCAGGCGGGCATCACGCACTTCTTCGCCGGTGAAGATGATGCCGCGGCGGAGCTGTTCGAGCGGGCTGCGGTGCTGGCGCCAGAGGCGCAGCGGCCGGCCGTGTGGATGGCAGCGCTGGCGTTGGGCGAGCGCGCCGACACCGCCGGCGCCCGGCGATGGCTCGCGCGGGCAGACTCCATTGCCCCCCGCGATCTGGATCCGCAGCAGTGGATGCACTGGTCGGTCGTGCGGGCAGTCGAGGGCGCCGAGGCGGCCGCCGGGCGGCTGACGGGGCTGTTCGTGGACGCGCCCTTCCGCAGCCTTGCCGAGGCAGAACTTGCCTGGGTCCGAGGTGATGCGCCGCGGACCCGCGTGGGTGCCGAGGCGGCGCGGTCCGCGCTGGCGGCGTTGCTGGAGCGCCAACCGGACGACCCACGATACCTCTCCGAGCTGGGGATCGCGCTGGCGCTGCTGGATCAGCCCGACGCCGCGCTGGCATCTGCACGTCGGGCCGCCGAGCTCTACCCGCCGTCGCGGGACGCGTTGCTCGGGCATCGGTGGCGCCGCAACCTCGCGCTCGTCCATGCCATGGTTGGGAGCGCGGACTCGGCCGCCGCCATTCTCGCCCCGATGCTTCCGACGCCGGGAGTCGTGTCGGAGGCGTGGCTGCAGGCGGACCCGATCTGGTCGGAGTTCGTCCAGAGCGCCGCGGGACGGGCGCTGCTCGCGGGACGCTGACCTCGACGTGACGCTGGAGGAGTGGACGCGCCAGCTCGACGCGGTACGCGATCTCCCCGCGGAGGCGCTTCGGTCCTCGGTGTTGAGGGGCACAGGGTTCCTTCGGGACGAGGAGACGGCGTTCGACTATCGGATCGGATTCGTCGCTCCCGACGCAATCGACGGCGTGCTGGACCTGAACCAGCGGGTCTGCGCACGGATGCCGAATGCGCCGCTCCTGTACGCTCGAGACGCGGAGTTCTTCGAACGCTGTGCTGGACCCGACGGGTGCCTGGTGGCCACGTGGGTCGAGGGTCGTGTCGTGGCGTACGCTGCCGCGCGTTTCCCTTCGCCCCAAGATGACACCTATGGCGTGGCACTCGGGCTCGCCGCCGGCCAGGTCCCGCACGTGACCCATCTCGTCGGGTCGGCGGTCGAACGGCACTACCGCGGTAACCGGCTGCAGACGCGGCTCACGATGCTGAGGGCCGCCTATTGTGCCGTCCGGGAGCGTTGGCACCTGTGCGGGGTGGTCGACGCGCGCAATGTGCTCAGTCTCGAGAATCACTTGCAGGTCGGGTTTCTGGTCAAAGGGCACCACGTCGACGAGTTCGACCTTGCGAACTTCCTGGTACACCGGGACATGCGCGGGACGCCGGACCGCGACGACGGCGAGGAGCACGTGTGCGCGCTCGATGACATCTCCGGGTGCCGAGTGCAGACCGATGCCGGGCGCTGGGGGTTTGCGTTGACGCGGCGCGACGGCGTTCCCTACCTGCGCTTTGCGTCGTTCAGCGTACCGGAGCCGCTGCAGTGATCGAGCGCGTTTTCCGTCTCCTCAACGTGTACAGGGCGGAGCAGGGCGTCGCGGCAGCGCTCTTCCTCTATTCGTTCCTCATAGGCGTGGCCCGCGTGTTCACCCTCACGGCGTCACAGGCCATCTTCCTCGACAAGTACGCGGCACAGGACCTCGCGCTCGTGTACATCAGCGCGGCCGCGGCGACGATGGCGGTGAGTGCGGGCTACCTCCGCCTCGGACGCGTACTCGCACCGGGGCGGTTGATCACGACCAACATCGTGGTGCTGGCCGGTGTGACTGCCGTGCTGTGGCTGCTCGTGGTGTCCGTTTCGGACCCGTGGCCCGCGATGGTGCTGGCGGTCTGGTTCCATGTGCTGTTTTCTCTGAGCAACTTCGCGTTCTGGGCGGCGGCGACCGCGGTCGTCGACATTCGCCAGGGCAAGCGGCTGTTTCCCGTGGTGGCGACGGGCGACGTGGTGGCGTTCTCACTCGGCGGGTTCGCCATCCTGCGCCTGGTGCAGGTGGTCGAGACGTCCTCGCTGTTGCTCGTGAGCGCCGGCGGGATGATCGGCGCGCTCGTCGTGGCGTGGCGCATCATGAAGTTCGCGCCGGGTGCGTTCCATCAGCGCCGACGGCCGGACGATGAGCATGCGACCCCAACCGTGCGCCCGTGGTCGAGCTCGTATCTCCGAAGGCTCACGGCCTACTTCGCGCTGAGCGCCCTCGTGTTCGTGTTCGTGGACAACGCGTTCAACGATGCGGCCCAGGGGCGGTACGGGGAGGTGGAGCAGCTCGCCAAGTTCTTCGGGACGTACTCGGCCGTGACGGCCATCGTGAACTTCTTGTTCCGTTCGTTCGGAGCGGGGCGGCTCGTCGACCGATTCGGGATCCTGGCGGGACTCGCGGGTTTGCCCATCGTGGTCCTACTCGGCTCCATCCTCGTGATCACCTCTGGACGAGTGTTCGGGCTGCCCGGCGAGGCGGCGCTGCCCGTCATCGCGTTCTGGTTCATGGTCGGAACGCGCATGGGCGACAAGATCTTCCGCGGGGTCCAGTATTCCTCGATGGCGACACTGTATCAGCCGCTTGGCCAGAAGGCGCCGGCGGTGCAGGCGACGATGGAAGGCCTCGTCGACGCCGCCGCCATGGGCGGTGCGGGCCTGTTACTGCTCGCCATGAACCGAATCGCGCCCATGCAGGTGATGCAGCTGGCGATGGTGCTCGTCGTGGTCTGTGCCGTCTGGGTGGTGGTGACGGTGTTGCTCCGCCGCGACTATCTCGCCGTGCTCGCCAGCGTGCTGCACCGCCGCCGCCTGAAGGGAGAGGCGGTCGACCTCGCCGGTGAAGAGGTCGTTGCCGTCGTACGGCAGGAACTCTCCAGCTCGGCGCCCGAGAACGTGCTGTATGCCATGGAACTCCTCGAGTCGGCGAACGTGCAGTCGCTCCGGGTGGCACTTCCGCACCTGCTGGAGCACCCGAACGACGACGTGCGTGTCGACGTACTCCGGCGCATCGAGCGCCACCGGGCGATGGGGGCGCTGCGCGTCGTGCGACGCCTGGCCGGGAGTGCGGACGAACCCGTGGCGGTCCGGGCGGCGGCGGTCCGTACGCTGTGCGCGCTGGACGATGACGATGTGCTCGACCCGCCGCCGCTCAGCAGTGACGAGATGGCCATCCGCAGCAACGCGATGGTCGGGCTCCTCCGGTCTGGATCGATCGAGGGGATCGTGCGAGCGGGCGCCGTACTGCTGCACTATCTGGAGTCATCATCGGTCGACGATCGGAGGTTGGCGGCGGAGGTCCTGCGCGAGACGGCGAATCCGAGCTTCCATCGGCAGGTGCGGTCCCTCTTGGAAGACGACAACATCGATGTGCGGCGCGAGGCCCTCCGTGCTGCCGCGACCTGCGGATCTCCTGCCCTCTGGGCGACCGTGCTTCGCATGCTGCGCGATCGCGAGACGCATTGGCAGGCCCGCGAAACGCTGGTGGCGGGTGGGGACTCGGCGGTTGCGGCGATGGTGAAGGTCTTCAGCCGGGCGGAAGGCGATCGCGTACTGCGCCTCGCGATTCCGGACCTGCTCGGGCGCATCGGTGGGGAGAGCGCGCAGAAAGCTCTGTGGGAGTGGACGGAGACCACGTCGCCCGAGGTCCGGCAGGTCGTGTTCGAAGGTCTCGTGCGCAGCGGCTTCACGGCCGCCACGCCTGCCGAACGGCGCGCGGTCGACACCCTGCTGGCGCGCGAGGGATCCGAGGCAGCCGACCGGTTCGCGGTGGTGGCCGCGCTTGGGAGTGGGGACGACGTCGGGCTGCTGGTCCGGGCGCTCCTGCACGAAATCATCCAAATCCGACATCGCATCTTCGTGCTGTTGAGCCTCGGGCAGCCCGAGAGCGACGCGCTGACCGCCTGGGAGAACTACCGAAGCGACGATGCCAAGAAGCGGGCGTACGCTCTCGAGGTGCTGGACAATGTTCTGAGCCCCGCCCGGCGCGCGCAGGTCTTCCCGTTGCTCGAAGAACTCGAGGTGGACGAGCGCCTGCGGCGACTGGAGCTGGCCGTCCCGCGGGTCGACCCGCACGGGACGGTGGCGACCGTTGCCGACGGCACCGCTCGGGAGCATCACGAGTGGACGGTGCTCTGCGCGCGGCACCTGCACGACGCGTTCACGGGCGACCGCGGCATGCTCGCGGACGAGGCGGTGATCGTGGAGCACACGCTCCAGTTGCGCGGGGCCGAGCTGTTCGGCGAGATGTCCGATCCCGAGCTGAGTGCGATCGCGCCGCGGTTCGAGGCCATGACCTTCGAGCCCGGCGCTGTGGTCTTCGCCGCGGGCGAGCAGGGCGACAGCCTGTACGTGGTGGTGGACGGCGACGTCCACGTCGAAGCGAACGGCCGGACGCTGGCGAAGCTCTCGGAGCAGGCGGTGTTCGGCGAGTTCACGGTGCTGCAGTCTGCCCCGCGCACCGCCACCGTGCGCTGCGACAGCGGAGCGAGGTTGTTGCGGCTTCGGCAGGACGATCTCTACGCGCTGCTCGCCGATCAGCCCGACCTGGCCCGGACCCTCGTGCAATTGGTGCTGCGGCGCCTGGAGGAGAACCGCGCGGCACGGCGCCGTTCCCGATTCAGCAGCGTCAGTATCTCACTGAAACCGCTCGAGTAGCACGCTCAGGAAGTCGCGGACCATCGAGGCGTTGCCCGCCATCGCCTCGAAGATCAAGTCGCGGTCGATCGTGAGGATGTGACAGTCCGTCGCGGTGCTGGCGGACGCCGAATGAGCCTGCCCCGTGAGCGCCGATCGTTCCCCGAACACTTCGCCTGCTTCGATTCGTGCGAACTCGACGCCCTCCGCATGGATCGAGACGGTTCCCTCCGCAAGGAGGTAGAACGCGCGACTCACGTCACCGCGCTCGAAGACCGTGACGCCCGCGTCCAGGTGCCGTTCCGAGAGGTTGCTCGCGAGGCTCCGGAGGACGTCCTCGGGAAGGCTCCGGAAGATCTCCGTACGTTTCAGCAGAAAGAGGTGCTCGAGCATCGCCTCGAAGGTCCGTGCAGAGCGGCAAGGCGTCAATGGGGAGAAAACACAGGCGGCCTGCGCGTCCCGGAGGACGGCAGGCCGCCTGTCGCATCGGCTACCCGGAGCCAGGGGATTGACTCCCACTGTTCTTCTCCCCGCCGCCGCCAAGGCCGTCGGCCCGGGTGGGCGGTCGGGAGCTCCGGCTTCCATCCCCGTGCGGCGTGGCCACGCCACACGGTTCACCGGCGCGAGCGCCGCGGGTCGGCTGGGTCGCGCCAGCATCCCGCACTGCACGCCGACGCGCTACCTCGGCGTGGGCACGGCCCGCGACGGACCGCACCGGCCTGCGCGAGGTGGCTACCCGGATCGGCGATCGTCTGAGCCCTTGATGCGTCGACGATCTACCCGGAATTCTCACGGCAGGCCCGTCGCATCGGGCGTGATCGAGACAGCCCGTCCCGGTCCTTCTCCGCTGCGACGAGCCAAATGTACGACGCTGCCGAACGGCGACAAGCGCCGTTCTTTCTTCGGTTTGCGACCGACATGTCCAGCGATTGTGGAAGCCGGTTCATACACGTCCACGGCCGCGAGGCCCGGTTATCCACGGCGGTGTGGGAATGTCAAGAACCGCACTCCCCAACCATCCACAACACCGATGTGGAAGACGAGTTTTTTCGGGGACTTGGAGGAGGGGGGCCGGGCGATATATTTCTCCGGGCGGACCACCCACGGCCGCCCTCTCTGGCACCCAGCACTCTAATCCAGCGAGGCTCGACACCCCTATGACCCCCTCAGAATTCTTTGCGTTCGCCCAGAAGCACGGAGCCGAGATGGTGGACCTCAAGTTCACCGACCTTCTCGGAACCTGGCAGCATTGTTCATTCCCGATCGAGACGTGGGATGAGGACACCTTCGAGGAAGGCGTCGGCTTCGACGGTTCTTCGATTCGTGGGTGGCAAGGGATTCACATGTCGGACATGCTGGCGGTGCCGGACCCCGCGACCGCGTGCATCGATCCGTTCTTCCGCGAGCCGACGGTCTCGGTGATCGCCAACATCAAAGACCCCGTGAGCGGTGAGGACTACACCAGGGACCCGCGGCACGTCGCCCGGAAGGCGGCGGCGTATCTCGAAGCCAGCGGCATCGGTGACATGTGCTATATCGGTCCCGAGCCGGAGTTCTTCATCTTCGACGAAGTGCGGTACGAGCAGAACCAGCACCGCGGCCTCTATGAGATCGACTCGGTCGAGGCGGCCTGGAACACGGCCCGGTTCGAGGAGCCGAACCTTGGCTACAAGCCGAGTTACAAGGGCGGCTACTTCCCGGTGAGCCCGACCGACACGTATCACGACCTCCGCGGTGAAATGGTGCAGGAGATGCGGAAGATCGGCATCGTGGTCGAGGCGCATCACCACGAGGTCGGGACCGCGGGGCAGGGCGAGATCGACATGAAGTTCGCGCCGCTGCTCACGATGGCGGACCAGTTCATGTGGTTCAAGTACATCATCAAGAACGTCGCCAAGCGCCACGGGAAGACCGTGACGTTCATGCCCAAGCCGGTCTTCGAGGACAACGGCAGCGGCATGCACACGCATCTCTCCATCTGGAAGGGGGGCGAGCCGCTGTTTGCTGGGGACGGGTACGTCGGGCTGAGCGAGATGGCGCTGCACGGGATCGGTGGCCTGCTCAAGCACGCGCCCTCGGTCCTGGCCTTCGCGGCGCCGACCACCAATTCCTACCGCCGTCTGGTCCCGGGATTCGAGGCTCCGATCAATCTCGTGATGTCGGCGCGGAACCGCTCGGCCGCGGTGCGGATCCCCATGTATTCGAAGAGCCCCAAGGCGAAGCGCCTCGAGTTCCGGTGTCCCGATCCGTCGAGCAACGGGTACCTGATGTTCTCCGCCATGCTCATGGCGGTGCTCGACGGCATCGAGAACAAGATCGAACCGGGCGAGCCGTTGGATCGGGACATCTACGACATGAGCCCGGAAGAGCTTGCGCAGCACCGGCACACCCCGGGGTCCCTGGCCGAGGCGTTGGACGCGCTGCGGGACGACCACGATTTCCTCCTGCGAGGTGACGTCTTCACGCAGGACCTCATCGACACGTGGATCGCCTATAAGATGGAGAACGAGGTCGATCCGCTCCGGGTGCGGCCACATCCGCACGAGTTCTTCTTGTACTACGATAGCTAGGAAGCTCGGAGGGTTCGACACAGCGGCGCCCCACGGCCAATTGGTCGCGGGGCGCTTGCCGTTCGAGGCCTGCCCGGGCCGGGGAGACTGAAACCCCGGCTGTCCGAGCTTCGTCATGGGTGCGACGGGGAACGCTGCCCGCGCATCTCGGTAGACAGGTCGAACACGTGCGATGGCCCGCCGACGAGCGCGTGGTTCGCCTAAAGTGTAAGTTGTTCTGCAGCAGTCGGTTGGCCGGTTCGGCCGCCAACCGCTCACCCTCAACGCCGGACGTGCTCATGACCGATCGGAGAGACTTCCTCAAGTACACCGGGGCGGCCGCCGCGATTGCGGCATCCAAGGGCCTGCTACCAGGAACGGCTCACGCCGTGGGTGGCGGGCAGCCGCTTCCGCAGGATCCGGCCATCAAGGAACTGCTCATGGTGGGGCTCAACGCCGCAGAGATGGCCGGGGCGGAGTACGCGGACGTGCGGATCGGGCGCCAGCGCCAGAACTTCGTCTTCACGCGTGAGCAGCAGATCCAGAACATCGTCGATACGGACACCCTGGGGTGTGGTGTGCGCGCGCTCGTGGATGGAACCTGGGGCTTCGCGGCGACCCGCGACCTCTCGCGCGACGGCGTTGCCGGCGCGGCACGGGAGGCCGCGGCGGTCGCGAGGGCGAGCGCCGTGGCCCGCGATCGGCGTGTCGAGCTTTTGCCGACGCCGGTGTATCCGGATGCCCGCTGGACGAGCGCGTACGAGATCGACCCGTGGGACGTCTCCGTCGAGGAGAAGGCCGACCTGCTGCTTCAGGCGAATGCCGCGGCGATGACCGCGTCGAACGTCCGGTTCGTGTTTTCGGGGCTCTTCTTCGTCAAGGACGAACGCAACTTCGCGTCGTCGGAAGGTTCGGTCATCAGCCAGATGTTCATTCGCAGCTGGCCGACCATTCAGATCACGGCCGTCGCGCCGGACTAAGAGGCGTCGCAGAAGCTCTCGGCGAAGCCGGTCGACGTCGGCCGCTACGATCTGATCCTGCACCCGTCACACCTGTGGCTCACGATCCACGAGTCGATCGGCCACCCGACCGAGCTCGACCGCGCGATGGGGTATGAGGCCAACTACGCGGGTACGAGCTTCGTGGCGCCGCCGCGGGACGTGTTGGGCAAGCTCAAGTACGGTCCCGAGTTCATGAACGTCCAGGGAGACCGCACGCAGGAAGGCGCGCTGTCGACGATCGGGTACGACGACGAGGGTGTGAAGCCGGACGCCTTCCAGATCGTGAAGAACGGCATGTTCAACGACTACCAGACGACGCGCGAGCAGGCGTCCTGGCTGCGATGGTGGTACGACCAGCAGGGGATCGAGACGCGGTCGCACGGGTGCTCGTATGCCCAGGGATGGGACAACGTGCA
>JBDHIW010000190.1:0-4222 GCA_039587215.1 Gemmatimonadota bacterium
GCTCGCGTCGTGGATCGACCCGGGCCGCAGCCCGTCGCCCAGGGAAATGGTCACGTCGTGCGCCCGACAGATCTCCAGCACCTCGTCGAAGTGCTCGTACAACGGGTTCTGCCTGCGGTGTGCCATCATCCACACCGCCATCAACGACCCTCCCCGACTGACGATGCCGGTCACGCGGCCGTGCACCAGATGCAGGTGGTCGAACAGGAGGCCCGCATGAAGCGTCATGTAGTCCACGCCCTGGCGCGCCTGTCGGTCGATGACGGCGAGGAAACCGTCGACCGTCAGATCGGCGGTCTGTTCCACCTCGAGGATGGCCTCGTAGATCGGGACCGTGCCGATCGGGACCTCGGACTCCCGCAGGATCGCGTCACGCGTGGCCTCGAGCGCCTCGCCCGTCGACAGGTCCATGACCGTGTCCGCGCCATAGCGCACCGCGAAGCGGAGCTTCTCGACCTCGTCCGCGATCGACGACGAGACCGCCGAGTTGCCGATGTTCGCGTTGATCTTGACGCTGGCCACCTTCCCGATCGCCATCGGGCGCAGCGCACCGGCCAGATGGTGCACGTTTGCCGGAATGATGAGGCGGCCCGACGCTACCTCGTCGCGGACGAGCGCCGCCTCGAGGCCCTCGCGCTCGGCCACGATCTGCATCGCGTCGGTGATCTCGCCCTGGCGGGCATGAAACATCTGAGTGGGGCACACAGACATGCTCGACTCCCTCCGCCGGTACGAACCGGATCAGGTTCCTGGGGTGTGATCTCAGCCTCGTGGGCACCCCCGTCGGACGGGAATCTAGCGACCCGGCACAGCGAACGGTCTCCTGCGCGCGTAGGCTCTCTACACGGGGTACCCGGTCCCGCGCGACGCGACGCCTTCGAGGAGACGACCCATGCGCACTGCCACGCTCGTACTACTGACCCTCGCCACGACCGCTGCGCCTCTCGCCGCACAGCAGCGCGGTCCGGGAGCCGGCATGATGGAGGGCCGCGCCGCCCTCGCAACGTGGACGACCCTGAGCCAGGCGTTCGACAGCGCGGCATCCGCTGCGTCCCTCACCGAGGATCAGCAGAACTGGATCCTGCTCCTCATGAGCGACGTCCGCGACGAGCACGGAGCGGCGCTGGACCAGCTCACCGCCCTCCGTTCGGAGATGGGTACCGCCCGGGGCAGCGGCGACCGCGAGGCGATGCGCGGCCTCATGGGGCAAATGGGGACGCTCATGCAGGCCCTCGCCCCAACCATGACCGCCTTCGGCGACGAAGTGCGCGGCACGCTGAGCGGCGAGCAGGTCCAGGCGCTGGACGCCTTCATCCGGGACCGCAGCACGGCTCGTCGACGGCCCTGACCCGGCGGAGCAGCTAGCCGAATCGGCCGAGCAGTACCGCGATGCCGGCGACGAGGGCCGCCAGCCACAGGAACCGTCCGTAGTTCCCGTTCGGATGGAGCAGCGCCAGGCGCCAGTAGTGGTAGGTGCACCACGCTCCGGTCACCGGCGCAGCGCCGGGGAAATGCTGCAGATGCCCCGGCCGGCCGCAGACATCGCAGTGCGCGCAGAAGTCGTCGTCGGGACCGCAGTAGCAGCGCCGGTGGCGGCGCGCCTCTCGCTCCTCGGCGATCCGGCGTCGCCCGGCGGCCCGCTGACGGCGACGGCGGTCCCGCGCCGATTCTCTGTCGCGCCACCAGACGATTGGGTACAATGTGTCCATGAAACTCTTGGCACCCCTGCGCACACTCCGCGACGAGCGGCGCGCCCTCGGCTGGAAAGGCCTGCTCCGCAAGCGGGGATGGTCCCTGCTGGTTGGGCTCTTCCTGTTCTACCTCGTGCGCGACGTGGTCCTGTACATCCTCATGCCCCTCGGACTGGCGGCCTGGTTCCTGAACTGACCGCCCGTCCTCCTGCGAGCGCGATGGAACGCGCACGGTAGTGATCCCGCCGAAGCCACCGACGACGACCACCGCGCCGCGCCGTCACCGATCCGCAGCGAGCCCCAGATAGAGGATTCCCACGAACCGCCGCCCGGCTCGGGTGCCGCCGCGATCGGCGTCCCAGGACGCGGCGAGACCGAGATCCATGGTCTCCTGCACCATCAGCCCGTCCGCGATCGCCTGCCGCACCGCCGCGGCGACCTCGACCAGCATCTCCCGGTAGGCAACCAGGTCGTCACGCCCGACGACTCGGCCGTGGCCGGGAACGTACCGCGTCGCCGCGTCACCGAGCGCCACGAGCCGTTCGACGGCCTCGACCGTCCCATCGAGCGTCCCGCCCGCCCACCAGTCCACGAACGGGAACGCATCCATCTCCACGATGTCTCCCGTGTGGATCAGATTGAGGTCCGGGACCCGCACCCCGAGGTCACCGGCAGAGTGCGCCCGCGGGAATACCAGGAGCTCGACGGCCCGACCGCCGACGTCCACGACCGTATCCGACGACACGAGCACTGTCGGCAGGTCGTCCCCGGCTGCCGGCTCACGGTGCCAGCCCAGTTCCTCGATGGTCGTGTCCACCGCGGCGAGTACCGGAACCTGCACGTGGGCGATGACGTCCCCGCCCTGGCCTAGCAAGCTCGTGCCCGCGATGTGGTCCTCGTGGTAGTGGGTGTGCACCAGCGTCGTTACGGGTGCGAGCTGCACCGCGCTGAGCGCGCGCGCCACGGCGGGCGCCGCCTCCGCGCTTTGCGCATCGACCAGGAGCGCCGCTCCCGACCCCTGCACCGCGAGGACCGTTCCACCGGGCGGCCCCGGGACGATCCACACCCCCGGACCCATGGCTCGGGCCGTGAGCGAATCCTGCGGAGCCGCTGTCGGTTGAAAAGGAAGTACGGCGGTGAGCAGCACCGCGCCGACATGGACGAGCATGGCGAACCCCGGGGAATGACGATGTCGTCAAGATACCCCGGAGCCCGCCGGGTCGTTCAGGGCAGCATCGCGAGCAGCGTCACTCGATAGTCGGCCGGATCGATCGGTACCCCCTCCTCGGGGTAGGGCTCGAGGCTCTCGAGCGCCAACCGGACTCCCTGCCACTCCAGCGCGCGCGGCTCGACGGTCGTGTGCAGCGTGTCCGACCGGCTGGCCGTCCCCGACCACACCTGAAGCGCCACGCCACCGTCCCCGGCCCACACGCACACCGCGCCGGACGGGCACCGTGAATCGGACGGTACCCCCTCGAACAGCACCGTGAATTCCGTGCCGGGGATCGCGGCGGATTCGCCCGGCCCTAGCGTGATCGTCTCGTCCGTGCCCAGCGATGCGATCTCACCTCCCGCCGAGCAGGCGAAACCGAGCGCGAGCAGTGCTATGGAAGCCTTCATCGTCCACCTCCTCCTGCCCTGCATACCCCCCGTGACCCGCTCGGCGTCACCGATCGTCTCGGGCCCGTCGCCCTCGCCGCGGAATCAGCATGGGAACCCTGCGCTTGTAGTCCGCATACGCCGCTCCAAGCGACCGCTCGAGCTCGGCCTCCTCCAGGACGATCACCACGACCAGGGCCGCAAGCGCCAGCACGGTAAGCACGTAGATCCCGGTGTATTGCACGAAGGCTGCGTATGCGAGGACACCGAGGGTGACCGCCAGATACCGCGGGTGGCGAACGACCGCGTATGGTCCCTGATCGAGCAGCACACGCGACGACTGGTCACCGCGCAGCTCAGGAACGCCCGCAAGCGTCTTGAAGTCCAGGTACTTCCGGCACCAGCCCTCCATGACCTGGGACCCGAGAAACGCCGCGCCGGCCACGACCCACAGCGCCCAGTGGGTCGGGAGCGCCCGCCCGAGAACGGCGTCGCGCCAGACGTACAGGGCGACCGCCATGATCGTCATGCCCGCGGTCAGGATCACGTAGGAACGGACCACGCCGAGCCGACGCCACTGCGGCGCCAACGGATGCACGAACAGCCAGTACACGATGGCCGGCGGCAGGAACACGGCATCAAGCACCGCCATCACATATCGCGCTGTCTCCACGGGCACCTCCCGAATCCAAGGTGCGACCGCGGCCCCGGGGTGGCAACGGATCCCGCTTGTCAGGCTCCCCGGGGATGGCTACGGTAGGTGAGCCGCAAACTCGGAGTTCGCTCATGACCGTCAAGCACACGGCCGATGTCCCGGTCGAGACCGTGTCGGCTGGCACCGACACCACCCGCCAGATCCTCATTGGTCCCGACGAGGCACCGCACTTCGCCATGCGTCGGTTCATCATGGAACCCGGCGGGGGCATGCCGAA
>JBDHIW010000191.1:0-7345 GCA_039587215.1 Gemmatimonadota bacterium
GAAGGGGTACCGGCAGCGGGTGGGTCTCGCCCAGGCGATCCTGCACCGGCCCGACCTCCTGATCCTCGACGAACCCACGGAAGGGTTGGATCCCAACCAGCGGGTGGAGATCCGACGGCTCGTGCAGGCACTCGGGCGCGACCGGACGGTCGTCTTGTCGACGCACGTACTGCCCGAAGTCCAGCACGTCTGCTCGCGCCTACTCGTGATCCACCGGGGGCAACTCGCGGCCGACGGATCCGTGGAGGAGCTCACGGCACAGGCGGCCGGCGCCGCCCAGGTCCACGTGGAAGCGGAAGGCGAGGGCGTCGTGGAATCGTTGGGCGCGCTGCCCGGCGTACGGGACACGGTCGCGGTGCGCGCGGTGGGGTCGCGCGTCGGCGCCATCGTCACGACGGATGGCACGGCGGACGTGCGTCCGGCCATCTTCGCGCTCGCGCGCGACCGCGGGTGGACCTTGTACGAGTTGCACCAGGAGGCCCGGAGCCTCGAGGAGCTGTTCCGGCAGCTCACGACCGAGGGGGCAGCATGATGCGCGCCGCCGTCACCGTCGCACGCCGTGACCTGCGCGCGCTGTTCGACCATCCCACGGGCTACATCCTCCTCATCGTGTTCCTCGCGGTGACCGAGTTCCTGTTCTTCGGACAGGCACTCCTGATCGGTGTCGCATCCATGCGACCGATGCTCGACATCCTGCCCTGGATTCTCCTGTTCTTCGTGCCGGCCGTCACGATGAGGTCGCTCGCGGAAGAGGTGCGGGGCGGGACGATCGAGGTCGTGCTGGCCCAGCCGGTGACGGAGTTCGAGGTGCTGCTCGGCAAGTACCTCGGGCACCTGGCGTTCGTCTGCATCGGGCTCGCCCTGACGCTGCCGGTGCCGGTGGGCTTTGCGCTGGGGGCGGATCTCCAGGTGGGCGTGATCGTCGCACAATACATCGGAGCCGCTCTCCTGCTCGCGGGCCTGACGGGCGTCGGTATCTGGGCGTCCAGCGTCACCCCCAATCAGATCACGGCGTTCATCGTCGGCATCGCCGTCATGTTTGGGCTGATCCTCGCGGGCGCCGGGCCGCTCGTGACGGGCCTGCCCCCGGGGCTCGCCAGCGTGGCCGCGAGCCTCTCGGTACTGCCGCACTTCGGCAACATCACGCGCGGCGTCATCGACCTGCGGGATGTGGTGTACTTCCTCTCGCTGGCCGCGGTCTTCCTGAGCCTCGCCTACCTGGCGCTGGCGGGCCGCCGGCTATCGCGCTTCGGGGCCGCGCGCCAGCGCCTGCGCATGGGCACGGCGCTGCTGGTGGCGATCGCGGTCGTCGTGAATCTCTTCGGACGGCACATCGGCGGCCGGCTCGATCTCACGCCCGGCAACGCGTATACGCTGTCGGATGCGAGCGAGGACATTCTCCGTCAAGCCGACGATCTCGTCACGATCACGCTGTACGTGTCGGAGGAACTGCCGCCCCAGGTGTCGCTGCTCCGGCGGGACATCGAGGATCTGCTGGACGATCTCGAGTCCGCGGGAGGCGGCAACGTGCGCGTCCAGGTGGTGGACCCGTCGGAGGACGAGGACGGACAGGCGGCCGCGCGGACCGCCGGGGTGAACCCGGTGCAGTTCAACGTCGTGGGCGAGGGCGAGCTCCAGGTGAAGGAGGGATACCTCGGGCTCACCGTGCAGTACGCGGACGGCGTGGAGAGCATTCCGTTCGTGCAGCAGACGGAGGACTTGGAGTATCAGCTGGTGTCGTTCGTCCGGTCGCTCACGAGGACGTCCAGGGACGTCATAGGGTTCATCACCAGCTCGGCCATGCCGGGAGGACCGCAGCAGCAGGCGCCGTCGTACGCGGCGCTGCGCGACGCGCTCGGTCAGCAGTACGACGTTCGGACCCTGTCTCTCCCGAACGACAGCACGCCGATTCCCGAAGACGTGCGCGTGATCGTGCTGGGCGGATCACCGGCCTTCCTGACCGATTCGCAGGCGGCGGCGTTCGACGCGTTCTTCGAGCGCGGTGGTGGTGCGTTGATCATGGCGAGCGGCATGGCCCCGCAGCAGCAGGGCTTCATGGCCTCGCCGCAGCCGGTCGGCCTGAATCGGCTCGCGGGGCGCTTCGGGCTCATGATCCGGCCCAATATGGTCTTTGATCTGCGGTCGAACGAACAGATCAGTATGCCGGTGGCCGGCGGCCGGGTGTTCATGAGCTACCCGTTCTGGACCCGGGCGCTGAGCACGCGGCAGCTGGCCATGAACCGGGACGTCGAATCGGCCCTGTTCCCGTGGTCCAGCGAGGTCGCGGTGGCCGACTCGGTGGCAGCGGTGGCGACTCCGCTCTTCGTCACCACGGAGGCGGCGGGCTCGGAGTCGGGCACCGCCTTCATCCACCCGCAGCGCGACTACCCGCGCGACAGCCTGCAGACGTTCACCCTGGCGGTGGCGGTGAACCCGCTGGCGGCGGACTCCGGTGTCGCGGTGTCGGGTCGCGTGGTGGTCGCCGGAAGCGCCGATTTCGCCAGCGACCGATACGCGCAAAGCGCGGCCGGCGGCATCGTCTTCGCGCTCAATGCCGTCGACTGGCTGGCCCAGGACGACGCGCTCGTGTCCATCCGCTCGAAGAACCGGCGGCCGCCGATGCTCGCGTTCTCCAGCGAACTGGCGCGCGACGCGGTCAAGTGGGGGAACCTGATCGGCGTGCCGGTGCTGCTGGTGATCTTCGGAGCCGCGCGACTCGTCCGCCGGCGTCAACTGCGCTCGCGGACCTACCAGGCCGCTCCGGGGGCCGCGTGACCAAGACCCAGCTCGCGCGGATCGCGATCGCGCTCGTCGTGGCGCTCTTCCTTTGGGGGCTCGTGGAGATCCTCGGCGGGGGGCCGTCTGGGGTGGACACGACCCGGGTGATCCCGGCGATCGACGCGGACGCGGTCACGGCGATCACGATCGAGCGCGCCGGTGAAACGACGGAACTCGCGCGCGCGGCCGGCGGGTGGACGGTGAACGGCTACCGGGCAGACGCGCCCCAGGCGGCGGAGTTCCTGGCCGTGGTCGCGGACTCCGTGGAAGGCACGCTGGTCGCGCAGAGCCCCTCGTCCCATGCCCGACTGGGCGTGGACGCCGACAGCGGAGCCGTGGTGCGACTCGAAGGAGCCGACGGGGTAGCGGCGGAGATCGTGGTGGGCAAGCAGGGACGCGCGTTCAGCACGGCGTACGTCCGTGCGGTCGATGCGGACGCGGTCTACCAGGTTCCGCAGAACCTCACCATGATGACGCGCCGCTCCGAGGCCGACTGGCGCGACAAGACCATCGTCCGGGCGGCGCCCGTCGACGTGGGTGCGGTGGAGGTGCTGCGCGACGGACGGCGCTACCGTCTCGAACGCGGTCCGCCGTGGGCGTTCGCCGACGGCGCGGCGGCGGACTCGGCGGCCGTGGAGCGGTTGCTGCAGCGGTTGGCGTCGGTGGAGACCCAGGGCGTGTACTTCGCAACGCCCGCGCAGGTGGATTCGCTGGACTTCGGGCGGCCGGATCGACGGCTGATCGTGGAGGGGCGTGGCGGCGACATCCTGGCGGACCTGGCCATGCTGGACGCCGACAATCGCGTCTGGGTGCGCGGTGCGAACGTCCCGACGGTCTTCCAGCTGTTCGAATGGCGCGCCAACGAGCTCACGCCCGCGGACAGCACGCTGCGCGCCGCGAACTAGCGCGGGCGGGCGACCAGCGCCTGCGCTCGCCGAAACACGTCATACCACATGTCCCGAGTGAGCCGACCCGTTTGGGTGTTCTGGCGGCTCGGGTGATACGACGTGATCAGGGCGCGCCCATCGGGAAGCTCCGCGACGGCGCCGTGCGCGAACGTCGGTCGGTCCGCGGGGGCGAGGCGTTCCCACCAGCCGCTCGCGCGAAGCCACTGGCGGTAGGCGATATGTCCCAGCACGAGGACCGCGCGGACGCGGGACAGCAGGGCGATCTCCTCCACGAGGAACGGTCCGCAGGCGTCGAGTTCCTCCTGCGTCGGTCGGTTGCCAGGCGGAGCGCATCGGCCGGCGGCCGTGATGTAGGCGTCCCGAAGGACGAGCCCGTCGTCGCGTGCGGTCGACTCGGGCTGGGACGCGAACCCGAACCGGTGCAGGGCGTCGTAGAGCCATTCGCCGCTCGAGTCGCCGGTGAACATGCGCCCCGTGCGGTGGTCGCCGTGCGCGGCGGGTGCCAGCCCGACGATCAGGAGCCGCGCCCGCGGCGCCACGACGGCGTCGGCAACGGCGGTGAGCGGGCGTCCGCGGCGGACCCCGGCGCTCACGACGAGCGCTTGGCGAGTTCCCGCTCGCGGAGTTCCCGACGCAGGATCTTGAGGACGCTGCTCTTGGGGAGTTCGTCCACGAACTCGATCTCCCTGGGCACCTTGTACGGGGCCATGTGCTCGCGACAGAACGCCATGAGGTCCTCGGCGGTCGCCTGCTGTCCCTCGGCACGGACGACGAAGGACTTCACGGTCTCACCGCGCTTGGGATCGGGGACCCCGATCGTCCCCGCTTCCACGACGGCGGGATGAGCCGCGAGCTGCCGGTCGATTTCGTCCGGGTAGACGTTGAAGCCGCTGCAGATGATCATGTCCTTCTTCCGGCCTTCGATGAAGAAGAACCCGTCCTCGTCCATGCGGGCGAGGTCCCCCGTGAAGAGCCACCCGTCCTGCAGCATCTCGGCGTTCGCCTCGGGCCGTTTCCAGTAGCCGGGCATCACCTGCGGTCCGCGGATGATGAGCTCGCCGACTTCGTTGTGTGCCAGCTCCTTCGTGGCGTCGTCCGCGTCGACGATCTTCGCGTCCGTGTTGGGAAGCGGTGTGCCGATGCTTCCCGGCTTGCGCAGCCCGAACACCGGATTGGAGTGCGTGACGGGCGACGTCTCGGTCAGCCCGAATCCCTCGGTGATCCTCCCGCCGCTGAGGGCCTCGAACCGCTCCAGCACGTCCACCGGCAGCGGCGCGGATCCGGAGTTGCAGACCGTGACGCTCGAGAGGTCGTATTTGGGGAGATCCGGATGCTGGATCATGGCGGCGTACGATGCGGGCACCGCGGGCGCCAGGGTCACCTTGTGGGTGGAGATCGCCTTGAGGATGGCCGGGATGTCGCGCGGGTTCGGCATGACGATCTGTGTCGCCGCCATGGCCACGCCCAGGTTCATGGCGACCGTCAGCCCATAGGAATGGAAGAGCGGGAGCATCGTGAGCATCGTCTCGCCGCCGCGCTCGAGGCCTGCCGTCCACGCGATGAGCTGCTGCACGTTGTACGACAGGTTCCGGTGTGTCAGGGTCGCGCCCTTCGAGACGCCCGTGGTCCCGCCCGTGTAGAGCAGCGTGCACGGATCGTCCATCGCGATGGCCGGTGACGGTGGAGCCGGGGTCGTCCGGTCAAGCAGCGGGCGAAACCGGTGGACGTGAGCCTCCTCGGGGACCTTCGCCACCAGCGGCGGCGACTGCCGCTTGAGCTTGAGCGGAGCCAGCAGGCTGAGCGGGAACCGCAGGTACTCGGGGATCGAAGCGACGATGTACTCCCGCACCGGCAGCCGATCCCGTATCGGCAAGATCTTGGAGGCGAAGATGAAGTCGGCGACCACGGCGATCGTGGCACCCGCGTCGTTCCACTGGTGTTCGATCTCGTCCGGCGTGTAGATCGGATTGGTCGGTGTGGCGATCGCGCCTGCCCGCAGGGTGCCGTAGTAGGCGATGATGAACTGGGGCAGGTTGGGCATCTGAATGGCGACGGTCGTGGAGCTGGTCGCGCCGAGCGCCGTGATGGCCGTGGCGAAGCGGTCCACCGCCTCGTCGAGCTCGCGGTACGTGAGCCGCCCGTTGAGCAGCACGACGGCGTCGCGATCGGGGAACTCGTGTGCGGCAGACCGCAGGAACGCGTCCAGCGGCTGGTCCGTGAAGTCCAGTTCGCGCTGCACGTTGTCGTCGTAGTGCTCGAGCCAGGGTCGTTGCATGGTTGGGATGGGCTGGTGTTGGGGCTAACCTGCGCGCCGCGCACGCTCGGCGCCAGGGCCGCCGGCCTCGCTCGAGAACGGCGTGCGCGTGTGGGAACCGGCCGCCTGCCTCAGGCGCCCGGCAGAGCTGCTAGACGTCGAGGTTGCGGACGTACTTCGCGTTGGCTTCGATGAAGGCCCGCCGAGGCTCGACCTCGTCGCCCATCAGTGTCTCGAATACCCGCGCGGCATCGACGGCGTCTTCCATCTCGACTCGCAGCACGGTGCGTTTCTCCGGGTCCATCGTGGTGCGCCACAGCTGGTCGGGGTTCATCTCGCCGAGACCCTTGTACCGCTGGATCGACACCGAGCCGCGTCCCGTGCCGTTGGAAAGCCGCTTCACGTATTCGTCGCGCTCATCGTCGTCGTAGGCGTAGAACTCTTCCTTGCCTTTCGCGACGCGGTAGAGCGGGGGCTGCGCGATGTATACGTACCCGGCCTCGATGAGGGGACGCATCTCGTTGTAGAAGAACGTCAGCAGCAGCGTGCGGATGTGCGCGCCGTCGACGTCGGCGTCTGTCATGATGATGATCTTGTGATAGCGGGCTTCCTCGAGCTTGAAGTCGTCCTCGCCGATCCCGGTGCCGATCGCCGTGACGATCGTTCGGATCTCCTCGTTGGAGAAGATCTTGTCGACCCGAGCTTTCTGGACGTTGAGGATCTTCCCGCGCAGGGGGAGGATTGCCTGGAACGAGCGATCCCGTCCCTGTTTGGCCGAGCCGCCCGCGCTGTCGCCCTCCACGATGTAGATCTCGCACATGGTGGGGTCGCTCAGCGAGCAGTCGGCGAGCTTGCCGGGGAGCACGCCACCGTCGAGCGCGCTCTTCTTGCGCACCAGCTCGCGAGCCTTGCGTGCCGCCTCCCGGGCCCGTGCGGCGCTCAGGGCCTTCTCGATGATGGCCCGCGCCGCCGCCGGCGTCTCGAGGAAGAAGTTCGTGAGCTGTTCGTAGACTATCGTGCGCACGATGCCCTCGACCTCGGAGTTGCCGAGCTTCGTCTTCGTCTGTCCCTCGAACTGGGGTTCCCGCACCTTGACGTGCAGGACCGCCGTGAGACCTTCGCGCGCATCGTCGCCGCTCAGCGACACGGTGTCCTTCTTGAACATGTTCTTGGTCTTCGCGACCTCGTTGACGCAGCGCGTGAGCGCCGACTTGAACCCCGTGAGGTGCGAGCCGCCTTCGTGCGTGTTGATGTTGTTCACGAAGGTGAAGACGTTCTCCTGGAAGCCGGCGTCGTACTGCAGCGCCAGATCGATCTCGACGTCGTCCTTGGCCGTCGCGAATTGGAATGGCTTGGCATGCAGCGGCTTGCGGTTGCCGCGCAGGAACTGCACGAACTCCGAGGT
>JBDHIW010000192.1:0-4171 GCA_039587215.1 Gemmatimonadota bacterium
CACGCTTCCGGAGAGATCCCGCGTCAACCCATGGTCCTTGCGACGGCGGCGCGTCTCCAGCGGAGCAGCGAGCGAAGCGAGTTCATCGGAATCGAAGGCAACGTCGGTCGTGAACGTGATGCTCGCGGGATCGAAGAGGCCCTGCTCGTCCTGGAGATGCGCCTCGAAGTGATCCGCATCCCAGAACACGAGGTCAGTGCGTCCATCGCGGTCGTAGTCCATCTCGTGAACGCGACCCGACGCCCACGGATCGTAGCGGTACCCGTCAGCTCCGTAGACCCTGTCCAACCCGGCGGTGGGTCCGATCCTCACCGGATCGGCGAAGGCGCCGTCGTGCATCTGGATGCACACCTGGAAGCCATGGACGTCCGGCACCACCAGGTCGTCACGGCCGTCGTCGTTCACGTCCCGCGTGATGTTCACGTGAGGCACCTCACGTTCACGGGGCGGACTGAAGTCGGACGTCACCGCCACGAGCGGACGCTCCACGGCCGCATCGGGATCGAACCAGTGCAGGTGACCGCCCCCGTAGGTGATCACGCGGTCGCGCCCGTCGATAGTGGCCACGTCAACCAGCGAGACTTCGGGCCGCAGCGTGGCGTCGAGCCTCGGCGCCCAGGCGCCATCGTCGAAGGCGTGGATGCGCAGATGACGAACGTCGTTCTCGTCAACGTGCAGGACAGCCAGATCCGCCATCGCGTCGCCCAGCAGGAACCCGGTCAAGACCGTCTGGCGTTCGGCGGTTCCAATGTCGATCTCGTACCGGTCGAACGTCACGTCCTCGGCGCGAGGCGTGTAGCATCCCGCCAGGAAGCCGCCGGACACGAGCATCGCGGAGAACAAGCCGCATCGACAACGGCCCGTGCGGTCGGTCGTCGGTCTCAGTCCGGTACTCATGGCAGGCCTCGCAGTAGTTAGTGTTTACTATCTACTGTACCGCCTGCCCTCCGTCAAGCATGCTCTTGCCACCGCGACTCCCGTGCGGGGCAAGTGCACCAAATGCACCGGCCACGCACGCGCCGCCCCGGCTGTCTGGATCGCACAACCGACTGGTCCGCATGCACTTCCGGCTCATTCCGCCGCCGTCGTGCACGTGCGTGGCCAATGACAAGCACGCATGCCTTGCTTACGCCGCGGCCCGCGGTTCGTCGAGCATGTCCCTGAAGATCGGCCGGCCCGCCAGCGACACCCAGAAGCCGTAGCCCGCCAGCGCGAGCAGGGTCACCAGCAAGGCCACGTGATACGGCCTCGACCAGGCATCGAGCTCCATCGTGAACAGGCCCATCGACCGGAGGACGAACATCGCGAACATCGCGGCAAGGACGCCGGCCCTCGCATAAATGAAGACGAATCCGATGCCGATGCCGGCTGCATACGCCATGCCGCTCCAGTTCGGGTTTCCCCCTTCCCCCGTGAATACTTCGTACTCCATGGAGCCGATGACCACGACGCCCAGGCATGCAGTCACCAGCGCATGACGCGCGAGCAATCGGAGGATAAGGAGCACGCCGGCATACGACACGCCATCGAGCACCGCCCACGCGACGACGTGCGCCCGATTGCTCACGTAGTGCGCCGGCGACATCATCGCTCGCAACGAGGACCAGACGGGAAGCCGGGCGAACTCGTCGGCCGTCGTGCGTCCGTCGGCATAGGAGACCAGCGACAGCAGCGCCGCGAGTCCACAGCCGATCGTGACGCCGATGAGCATCTCCCGGCCCACCGCCGGGTCGCGGACCCGCCCCGAGAGCAGCCGAAGGAGGCCGACGAGCATTCGCGGCCAGATGCGGCGCACATATGGCTCGATGGCCAGGTAGTACAACCACGTCTCCACCGTGTGGAGGACGATGTGACCAGCCCCGCGGCCATTGACGAGGCCGAGCGCGCCGTGAAGGCTGTTCGCTCCGCTGACCGAGATGGACAGCACCTCCATGAGGCCGTAGAGCCCGGCGATCAACAGCGCACATCGAAGGGCGCTGCGGTAATCGCTCCGGCCCGCCCGCAGATTGCGGTACGCGAGCACGATGATGACGACGTTCAGTACAACCCAGAAGACCTCCACCGCCGTCACGCTCGTCATGGATGCGTGGTTGGGGGCCATGTCCTCCCGGAGACCGAGAAACTCGAAGTAATTCGGACGGCCCCCCACCGCGCCCATGAGCACCGTGACGGCCGTGGTACCGTCACCAACTCCATCGACGCGCCAGGCCACGACCTCATCGCAGTACACCGGGGTCGGCGTCTCGGGCGGAATCGCCACGGCGTTGTCCCGATGCAGCTCCGCGCGGTCGAACAGCGGCGACCAATCCACCTCGCCGACCGGCGCGCTCGGCGCTCCCGCGAACCCCGGCGGGACCGTGAGGGCAAGAAGCCGCCCCCTGGAATCGATCGCCACCGTCGCCGTCCTGTTCGGCGCATCGACGGGACCGTCGATGATGAACTCCTCCGGAGCATGCATGTCCGACGGGATGAACGCCTCGGCGGACCATCGCTGCCAATACCGGTATCGCGGCGGCCAGGGCAGCCCTGCAAGCTCGTCACTCGATCGCGGTGACGTTCGCAACGATTCGGACAAGACGGCGTTCACGTCGTAGCCCGAGACGGAGTACGCGGGCAGGTCGACGTACCCCAGCTCTGTCAGGATCTGCTCTGCCACCACGGAGAGCGTCGCGGGCGCACGCGCCGGCATGACCGTCGTCGCAGTATTGAGCAGGGTGGTGATCGACAGGAACGCGATCACCGCCATGAGCAGTCCGATGCTCACGGCCGGGCGGAGACCGCCCGCTCCCCGCGCGTTCGCGACAAGCTCCGGCGAAGGTGTTTCGCCTGCGGCAAGCGCCGCCGCGAGCGGGTCGCCGCCGGGCAACGCCGCCAGCACCTGGTAGACGGATTGAGGCCGCGCCTCGGGCTCTGCCTCCAGGCATCGCGAGATCACCCGCTCGACCGCGGGGTCGACCGCCTCGGACAACGATGATGGTGACGTGACGGATCCGCTCGCGTGCCTGCGCTTGAGTTCCTCGACGTCGCTCGTCTCGAACACGCTCTTGCCGGTGAAGAGCTCGTGGAGAATGAGCCCGAGCGTGTAGATGTCGCTGCGGACCGAGACCCGACCGGCTTCCAGCTGCTCGGGCGCCATGTAGGCAGGCGTGCCGGCGCGGGCACTCGCTGCCTCCAGGTCCTCGAGGAATCCCGCGAGGCCGAAGTCGGTGATCCGCACCCGGCCACGGCCGTCGATCATGATGTTCGCCGGCTTGAGATCACGGTGCAGCACCTTGCGCTCGTGGGCTGCGGCGAGGCCCAGGCAGATCTGCCTCGCGATCTCGATAGCCTTCTCGCTGCTCGGTCGGCCCATGCGGCGAAGGACGCTCGCGAGATCCTCCCCGTCGATGTACTCCATCGTGAGGAACACGTGTTCGTCCTGCCGGCCGATGTCGTAGATGCGACAGATATTCGGATGCGCGACCTCGCGGGCCGTCCGCACCTCGTGCCGAAAACGAGCAAGCCACACTTCATCGGCGGCGACGCGCTCCGGCAGGAACTTCAGGGCAACGGACTGTCCGAGCTCGAGGTCGTCGGCACGGTACACCTCGCCCATGCCGCCGGCGCCGAGCAGTCCGACGATGCGATAGCGTGAGCCCAGGCGCTGCCCCGGCTCGAATCGACCGTGATGAAAGTCCGTCCCGCTCGAGGGGGCGTCCGCGTTTCCGCCAGGCGGGCGCGACAGCGTCTCGTCTTCGGACGGGTCACGATCGTGAGGAGATGTGAACGGCGTATCGGCCAACAGCGTGCGCCCCACAAGCAGTCACTTCGGCGGCCATGGTAGCAACGCCCCGGCGCGCCCGGGCCGCCCGGACCCCGGACGGAACTCAGTCCACGTGCCTGACCGCTTCGCGACGTCCCCCGGTCTTTCGCAGCTCGAACACATCGAACAACCGTCCGTGCTGATCGACGGCCTGGAACTCGAGGTGATCACCATTGACCGCGACGTACACCAGGTGGTGGTATCTCGCCTTCTTGTGACCGAACCACGTGTTGTTCGGATCGAAGTCCTCCAGGTGCCCGCCCCCGCCCGCGGTGGTGACGTACACCACGCCGCCGTCCTCGTACGACGTGACGCGACCGTCGCGAATAGGAAACGTCCGCTCATAGTCGTGCACGTGACCGGACAGGC
>JBDHIW010000193.1:0-4165 GCA_039587215.1 Gemmatimonadota bacterium
GCGTCCGGTGCCACGATGTACGGCGTCAACACCGGGTTCGGGCTACTCGCGTCGGAGCGGATCGCTCCGGGCGATCTCCGCGCCCTTCAGCGCAACCTGATCGTGTCACACGCCGCGGGTGTCGGTGCTCCGCTGCCCATCGAGATTGTACGCGCCGCCATGCTGCTTCGTGCGAACGTGCTGCTGCGTGGGACGAGCGGTGTGCGGTCGGTGGTGGTGGACCGGCTCGTCGCCATGCTCAATGCCGGCATCCACCCCGTCGTCCCCGAGCAGGGGAGCGTCGGGGCCAGCGGCGATCTGGCCCCCCTCGCGCACATCGCGCTCGCGCTCATCGGCGACGGCGTCGTCATCGTGGGCTACGACGCGTCGGTGCCGAGTACGGGATCCGGAGATGCGCTCCGTGCGGCGGGGATCGAGCCCGTGGTACTCGAGGCCAAGGAGGGGCTGGCGTTCATCAACGGCACGCAGGTGCAGACGGCGGTGCTCGCACTCCTGCTGCACGATGCCCGCAACTTGTGGCGGACAGCGGTCGGCGCAGCGGCGATGAGCGTGGAGGCCCTGCTGGGCACGCCCGTCCCCTTCGAGGCGCGCATCCACGAGGTGCGACCGCATCCCGGCCAGGTCGAGGCCGCACGGCTGCTTCGCGAGGCGCTGGCCGACAGCGAGATCCGGGATTCGCATCGCGACGATGACCCGCGTGTCCAGGACGCGTACAGCCTGCGGTGCACACCGCAGGTGCTGGGCAGCGTGCTCGATGCGCTCGACTTCGCGCAGCGGACGACCGAGATCGAGCTCAACGCGTCGACCGACAATCCGCTGCTGTTCGACGATGAGGTGGTCTCCGGGGGGAACTTCCACGGTCAGCCGATCGCCCAGGCGCTCGACGTCGTGACGATGGCGCTCACGACGCTCGCCGGCCTGTCGGAGCGGCGACTGGAGCGCCTGGTGAACCCGCAGCTGTCCCAGGGGATGCCGGCGTTCCTCGCGCAGCGGCCGGGGCTCGAGTCAGGGCTGATGATGGCGCAGATCACGGCAGCGGCGTTGGTGGCGGAGTCGCGCACGCTGGCCACGCCCGCGAGCGTGCAGTCGATCCCCACCGACGGCAATCAGGAGGACTTCGTACCGATGGGCATGGCGGCGGCGTTCAAGGCGCGCCGTGTGCTCGCAAACGCCCAGCGGGTCGTGAGCTGCGAGTTGCTGGCAGGGGCCGAGGGGTTGGAGTACCGGAAACCGCTCGCCCCTGGGGTGGGCGTCCGCGCCGTCTACGATCGTGTCCGCGCCGTGGTACCGCCGGCGGAGGGCGACCGGATACTGACGCCCCTCATCGAAGCACTGACCACGTTGATCGGGAAGGAAGCGCTGTTATGACCGCACGAACGATCCGCGCGCCGCGAGGGACGACCCTGTCCTGCCGCGGGTGGGTGCAGGAAGCGGCCCTCCGGATGCTGATGAATAACCTGGACCCGGAGGTGGCGGAGCGGCCGGACGATCTCGTGGTGTACGGGGGAACCGGGCGCGCAGCACGCAGCTGGGAGGCGTTTGACGCTATCGTGCAGTCGCTGCGATCGCTGGAGAACGACGAGACGCTGCTCGTGCAGTCGGGCAAGCCCGTGGGCGTATTTCGGACGCACGAGGATGCGCCGCGCGTTCTCATCGCCAACGCCAATCTCGTGGGGCGGTGGGCCTCGTGGGATCGGTTCCGCGAGCTCGAGCAGGCCGGCCTGACCATGTTCGGGCAGATGACCGCGGGGAGCTGGATCTACATCGCGTCCCAGGGGATTCTCCAGGGCACGTACGAGACGTTCGGTGCGCTGGCCGCGAAACACTTCGGCGGGACACTCGCCGGGCGCTCGGTCGTGACCGGAGGCCTCGGCGGTATGGGGGGCGCCCAGCCACTGGCCGCGACCATGAACGGCGCGGCCGTCCTGGCGGTGGAGGTCGATCCGCACCGGATCCAGCGCCGGCTGGAGACCCGCTACCTCGACGTGGCGACGGAGTCACTGGACGACGCCTGGGCCCAGATTTGCGAGGCAAAAGAGAAAGGGGAGGCGCGCTCGGTCGGCCTGCTTGGCAACTGCGCCGACGTGCTGCCCGCCATGGCGGAGCGCGGCATGGTGCCCGACGTGCTGACCGACCAGACGTCCGCGCACGACCCGCTGGTCGGCTACGTCCCCACGGGGCTCACCCTGGAGGACGCGGCGACACTGCGCGGGAGTGACCCCGACGAGTATCTGCGACGCTCCCGCGCGTCCATCGCGGTGCACGTCCGTGCAATGCTGGCGCTGCAGCACGCGGGCGCAATCACGTTCGATTACGGCAACAACATCCGCACGGAGGCGCTGGATCAGGGCGTGACCGACGCCTTCGACATCCCCGGTTTCGTCCCCGAGTACGTGCGGCCGCTGTTCTGCGAAGGGCGCGGACCGTTCCGATGGGTCGCGCTCTCGGGCGATCCGGCCGATCTGCATCGGACGGACGATCTCGTGCTCGAGATGTTCCCCGAGAACGAGCACCTGGTGCGCTGGATTCGCCTGGCGCGTGAGCAGGTGGCGTTCCAGGGACTTCCGGCCCGCATCTGCTGGCTGGGACAGGGCGAGCGGGCCGCCTTCGGGCTGGCCATGAATCAGCTCGTGGCGACGGGCGAGATCTCGGCGCCAATCGTGATTGGGCGCGACCACCTGGATACGGGATCGGTGGCATCGCCGTTCCGTGAGACGGAGGGGATGCTCGACGGGTCCGACGCGATTGCCGACTGGCCCATCCTGAACGCGCTCCTCAACACGGCGTCCGGAGCGTCGTGGGTGTCGTTCCATCACGGCGGTGGCGTCGGCATCGGCAACAGTCTCCACGCGGGACAGGTGATCGTCGCCGACGGGTCCGAGGCGGCTGCGCGGCGTCTCGAGCGCGTACTCACGAACGACCCGGGCATTGGGGTGGTGCGGCACGCGGACGCCGGCTATCCCGAGGCGGTGACGACGGCCCATCAGCACGGGCTCCGGTTGCCGATGCGCGAGGTGGCTGACTGAGCACGATCCTCACCGGCGCGCGGCAGGTAGTCACCTGCCGCGGCCCGGCACGCGCGCGACGGGGCGCGGAGCAGGGCGAGCTCGAGGTCCTGGAAGGCGTGTCCGTGCTCATCGCGGACAACGGCACCATCGGGGCGGTGGCGCCGCTGGCCGAGTTGCGGGAGCGGTATCGCGACGCCTCCGTCCAGGAGGTCGAGGGGGTCCTGTTCCCCGGCTTCGTCGATGCGCACACGCACGGGATCTTCGGCATGGCGCGAACCGAGGATCACGAGCGCCGCGCCCGCGGGATCGGCTACAAGGCCATCGCCGCGGCGGGCGGCGGCATTTTGTCGTCCGTGCGCGACGTGCGGACGCGGACCGAGTCTGAACTGGTCGACCTGACTCGGCGCCGCCTGCAGCACCTGCTCGCGCTGGGGACCACGACGGTCGAGGTGAAGTCGGGCTACGGGCTCGATCTCCAGACGGAGCTCAAACAGCTCCGGGTGATCCGCACGGTGGCGGACGTCGGGCCCTCGCTGGTCCCGACGTTCCTCGGGGCCCACGAAGTGCCCCCGGAGCACCGCGACCGCCCGGACGAGTACGTGGAGCTCGTGACGGGTACCATGCTTCCGCAGGTGGCCCAGCAGGGACTGGCCAAGTTCTGCGACGTGTTTTGCGAGCCGGGGGTGTTCACCGTGCCGCAGAGCCGGAAGGTGCTGCGGGCGGCGATCGCCCACGGGCTGCGGCTCAAGATCCACGCGGACGAGCTCGACGGGTCGGGCGGGGCCGAACTGGCCGCCGAGCTGGGCGCGGTGAGCGCCGACCATCTGGCGGCGATATCCGATGCAGGCATCACCTCCCTGGGGAAGACCTCCACGGTCGCGGTCCTCCTGCCCGGGACCATGCTCTTCCTGGGGCAGCGGACACAGGCCCCGGCCCGGCGCCTCATCGAGGCGGGAGCCCCGGTCGCGCTGGCCACGGACTTCAACCCGGGGAGCTCGCCGGGCATGAGCCTGCCGCTCATGGCGATGATGGGGGTCTCGCAACTCAGAATGCTGCCGGCCGAGGCAGTCATCGGGATCACGGTGAATGCGGCGGCGGCGGTCGGCGAAGCCCATAACCGGGGGCAGATTGCGCCTGGATTCCGGGCGGACCTGACC
>JBDHIW010000024.1:0-19120 GCA_039587215.1 Gemmatimonadota bacterium
GCCAGGAGCCCCGGGACGGACAGCGTGAACCGCGCGGCCTCGCCCGTCGCGAGCCCCGTCAGTGTCAGCACCGCGCCGCCCGCGACCATCTGCAGCGCCGCGTGCACGTACGGGCCGGTATCGACCGGGTGGCGCTTGGAGTAGATCGAACCCGCCGCCCACGACAGCGTGGCGAAGAGCAGCGCGACGGCGGGCCACACACCCGCCACTTGGAGGGTCGCGACGTCACCCAGGGCGAGCCAGGCCGCGCCCGCAAATCCGACGACCAGCCCCACGAACTGGGCGCCGCTCGGTCGGCGCGTGCTGCCGGGCACGACCGCGTCGAGGAGCGCCAGCCACAGCGCACCCGTCATGACGAGTACCGCGGCGAGGCCCGACTCCACGTATTGCTCGGCCCAGATCACGAGCCCGTTCCCCACACTCAGCAGCATCGTGCCGACGAGCGCGGCGGTGCCCCAGTCCCGCGCACGTCGCGGCAGCCGATGACCCAGCAGCAGCGCGGCACCGAGCAGGAGCGTGCCCGCCACGAGGAACCGGGTTCCGCCGAACAGCGCGGGCGGGAGATACTGCACCCCGATGCGGATCGCGAGGTAGGTCGAGCCCCAAACGAGGCTCACAATCACGTAGGCGACGATGACGGGACCGGGCACAGTGGCTCAAACATAGTTGGCCCTTCGGCGGGCGCGTATATTTCGATCTTCGGATCGAGGCGAGACGGCATGGCCGGTCACAGCAAGTGGAAACAGATCAAGCACAAGAAGGCGGCGACCGATGCAAAGCGCGGTGCCGCGTTCACGAAGCTGATCAAGGAGATCACCGTCGCCGCCCGTCAGGGGGGCGGTGACCCGGCGGGCAACGCGCGCCTCCGCACGGCCATCGACGCGGCGAAGGCGGGCAACATGCCGTCCGACAACATCGAACGCGCGATCAAGAAGGGGACGGGCGAGCTCGAAGGCATCAGCTACGAGGAAGCCACCTACGAGGGATACGGTCCGGGCAGCGCGGCGATCCTCGTGCAGGTCACCACCGACAACATGAACCGCACGGTGGCGGAGCTGCGGCACGCGTTCAGCAAGCACGGCGGCAACCTCGGCGAGCCCAACTCCGTGGCGTGGCAGTTCACGAAGCGCGGCGAGATCGCCATCGACGCCGCCGCGATCTCCGAGGACGCCGCGATGGAGGCGGCGCTCGAGTGCGGCGCGGAGGACATGGAGTCCGACGGCGAACGCCACACGATCAGCACGCGGCCCGACGAGCTCCATGCCGTGCGCGACGCGCTGGTCGGTCGGGGCATCCCCGTGGCCGACGCGGAACTCGCAATGGTGGCCAGCACGACCGTCGCGGTCGCCGGCGACGACGCGCTCCGGCTGATCAAGCTCATGGACGCACTCGACGACCACGACGACGTAGCAAAGGTCTTCAGCAACTTCGACATCGACGCGCAGACGCTCGCGGCGGTGGAGGGGTGACGCCGCGCGTGCTGGGGGTCGATCCCGGCACCGCCGTCACGGGCTATGGGCTCGTCGAGCCCGCGGCCGACCGGCCCGGTCGGCTCATCGAGTGCGGCGTGATTCGTACGAAAGCCGGCCAGCCGATCTGGGACCGCCTCGCCACGCTGTACGCGGGCGTGAGCGAACTCATCGACCGACACGCACCGACCGTGCTCGCCGTCGAGGGCGTGTTCTATGCGAAGAACGTGCGGACGACGGTCACCCTCGGGCACGCGCGCGGCGTGATCCTACTGGCCGCCGTGCAGCGCGGAATCGAGGTTGCGGAGTTTTCTCCCGCGACCGTCAAGCAAAACGTCGTCGGGACGGGCGCCGCCGCCAAGGAGCAAGTGGGATACATGGTTCAGCGCCTGCTCAATCTCCGTGAAGCCCCGAAGCCGGCCGACGCCGCGGACGGCGTCGCCGTGGCCTTGACGTACCTCCTCACACGGCGGGTAGCGGTTTGATCTCGGGGGTCCGCGGCACGATCGCGGCGAAGGCCGGCGACCGCATCGTCCTCGCCACGACCGGCGGCGTCAGCTACGAGATCGCCGTGCCGCTCGGGGTGCTCGAGCGGCTGCCGCCCGAGGGAACCGAGGTCGCCCTGGAAACCGTGCCGGTGGTCCGCGAGGACGGGTGGGCGCTCTACGGCTTCGACGACGCCTCCGAACGCCTGATCTTCCAGCGGCTGCTCGGCGCCACCGGGGTGGGGCCGCGTCTCGCCCTCGCCCTGGTCTCGACCCTGGGCGGCGTGCGGGTGGCCCGGTCGATCACCGACGGCGACCTCGCCGCGCTCTGCACCGTCCCGGGCGTAGGCAAGAAGACCGCCGAGCGCATCGTGATCGAGCTCAAGGACCGGCTCAAGGACGTCCAGCCGGACGGGGGCGGGGGGCCCGGAACCAGCGCGCCAGGCGAACAGGCGGTCCAGGCGCTCACCAACCTGGGCTACAATGCCGGCGACGCCGACCGCGCGGTTCGGCGTGTGCTGGCGGAAGCCGCCGGCGCGTCGCCCGTTGACCTCATTCGCCAGGCCCTGCAACTCTTAACCACCACGAAGTAGCGCGGAGAGCGATGACGACAGCCGAGTGGGCCTGCACCAAGTGCGGTTCGACCAACCGGACGCCCGTGGCGGCGACGCAGACGGAAGTCGCGGACCGCTGCTACTCCTGCCACACCCCACACGTGGCGCGGGTCGGCCCCCGCCCCGTCCGGTGGGAGGCGACGGCCGGGAAGTGACCCGACCCGAGATCACCACGCCGGAGGCGCTGCCGGAAGAGCAGACGGCCGACAACTCGCTGCGGCCGTCGCACCTCGCCGAGTTCGTCGGGCAGCACAACGTCAAAGAAAGCCTGCAGATCGCCATCGAAGCGGCGATGGGCCGGGGCGAGCCCCTCGACCACGTGCTCTTCTTCGGCCCGCCAGGGCTCGGCAAGACGACGCTCGCCATGCTGATCGCGCGCGAGATGGGTGTGAACATCCGCACCACCAGCGGACCGGTGCTCGAGCGGGCCGGCGATCTCGTCGGGCTGCTCACCACGCTGCGGGCGAGCGACGTGCTCTTCATCGACGAGATCCACCGCATGCGGCCGCAGCTCGAGGAGTTCCTGTACCCGGCCATGGAGGACTTCCGCGTGGACGTCCGGATCGCCGAGGGGCCGAACGCCCAGACGATTCCGATGTCCATCGAGCCGTTCACGTTGGTAGGAGCTTCGACGCGTTACGGGATGCTGACCCCGCCCATGCGCGCGCGGTTCGGCCTGGTGGAGCGACTGAGCTACTACCCGGCGGAGGACCTCACGACGATCGTGACGCGCTCGGCCGGCATTCTCGAGATCGGGATCGACCCGGAGGGCGCACACGAGATCGCGAAGCGGAGCCGCGGGACCCCGCGCGTCGCCAACCGACTGCTCCGGCGGGTGCGCGACTACGCGCAGGTGCGCGCGGACGGCGCCATCACCGCCGATGTCGCCACGGCCGCACTGTCGCGCCTCAACGTCGACGAGTACGGGCTCGACGACATGGACGCGCGTATCCTCAAGATCATCATCGAGAAGTACGACGGCGGGCCCGTGGGGATCAAAACGATCGCCGTCGCCGTCGGTGAAGACGCCGAGACGGTGGAAGAGGTCTACGAGCCGTTCCTCATTCAAAAGGGGTTTCTGCACCGCACCCCGCAGGGACGGACGGCCAGCCCGGCGGCGTATCGCCACTTCGGCTTCACCCCTCCCACCGACCGCGCGGAGCAGGCCTCCATGTTCGGCAACGATGGCGGCTGAGTACACCGCCAGCGACTTCGACTACGAGTACCCTCCCGAGGCCGTCGCACAGCGCCCGCTCGACGATCGGAGCGCCAGCCGGCTCCTCGTGCTCGACCGCACGGCACCGACGATCGCGCACCGGCACTTCCGCGACCTGGCGGCGTTGTTTCGCCCTGGCGATCTCCTCGTACGGAACGCGAGCCGGGTGATCCGGGCGCGGCTCGCTGGTACACGCGACAACGGCCGTCCGGCGGAGGTGTTGCTCGTGCACCCCGAACCCGACGGAACGTGGCAGGCGATGGTGCACCCGGGGGGAAAGCTCAAGGTCGGCCGGAGGGTCGCGTTCGGCACCGACGCCGTCGCCACGGTCGTGGGGGTCCTTGGGGGCGGGCTGCGCCGCGTGGCGTTCGAGGGCGCGCTCGACGTGGACGGTCTCATGGCACGCTACGGCCACGTCCCCCTGCCCCCCTACATCGAGCGGGCGGACGACGAGCGGGACGCCGAGCGCTATCAGACGGTCTATGCCACGACCGACGGCAGCGTCGCGGCGCCGACGGCCGGCCTGCACTTCACCGCCGATCTGCTCGCCACGCTCGCCTCGGCGGGCGTCGGCGTCGCCGACGTCGTCCTCCACGTGGGCCCCGGCACCTTCAAGCCCGTATCGGCGGACGACCCGGACGACCACGTCATGCACGCCGAGTGGTACGACGTCCCGCCCGAGACCGCCGACGCCGTCGCGGCCGCGAAGGCGGGCGGCGGGCGGGTTTGGGCCGTGGGCACCACGACCGTTCGCACGCTCGAAGCCGCGGCCAACGGGCGCGACGGCGCTCCCGTCACCGCGGGCAGCGGGTGGACCGATCTCTTCATCCGCCCGCCGTTTGCGTTCCGGGTCGTCGACGCCATGCTCACCAACTTCCACCTGCCGCGGTCCACCCTGCTCATGCTGGTGGCCGCGTTCGGCGGATACCCCGAGACCATGCAGGCCTACCGGGAGGCCGTGCGCGAGGGATACCGGCTGTACAGCTACGGCGACGCGATGGCGCTGATCGGCCATGTTTGAGTTCGCGCAGCAGGCGACGGACGGCGCGGCGCGCGCGGGCACGCTCGCGCTCCCGCACGGGACCGTGGACACGCCGCGCTTCATGCCCGTCGGGACCCAGGGCACCGTGCGCGCGCTCTCGTCGGCGGACCTCGCGGCGGTGGGCGCCACGATGGTCCTGGCCAACACGTACCACCTCCACGTCCGGCCGGGCGAACAGGTGGTCGGCGACCTCGGCGGCCTGCACGGGTTCATGGCGTGGCCGCGGCCCATCCTCACCGACTCGGGCGGCTTCCAGGTCTTCTCGCTCGAGGGGAGCCGGCGCGTCAGTGAAGACGGCGTGGAGTTCCGGTCCCACGTGGACGGCGCGCGACGGCACCTCACCCCGGAACGCGCCATCGAGATCCAGTGGGCGCTCGGCAGCGACGTCGCAATGGCCTTCGATCACCTCGTACCCGGCGGGGCGGACGCGGCGACGGCCGCCGACGCCCTCGATCGCACCGCCCGCTGGCTCGAGCGGTGCCGGGACAGGCACGCCGCCCTCGCCGCGGAGGCCGCCGCGCCGCGGCAGACGCTATGGCCGATCGTCCAGGGCGCGGGACACGCCGGACTCCGGACCCAAGCAGCCGCGCAGGTGACCGGCGCCGGCACGTGGACCGGCATCGCGGTCGGCGGCCTCGCGGTCGGCGAACCCAAGCCGGTGATGTACGAAGTGCTGGAGACCCTCGACGGATCACTCCCGCGCGAACTGCCCCGTTATCTTATGGGCGTCGGGTTTCCGGTCGACCTGCTCGAGTCGATCGCCCGGGGCATGGACCTCTTCGACTGTGTCGCCCCGACCCGCAACGGCCGGAATGGTTCGGCGTACACGCCCGACGGTCCCGTGAACATCCGGAATGCGCGGCACCGGACCGACGATCGGCCGTTGGACGAAACGTGTGACTGTGAGTGCTGCCGAACGTACAGCCGCGGGTATCTCCGGCACTTGTTCGCGGCGGAGGAGCTGTTGGGACTCCGGTTGCTCTCCCTGCACAACGTTCGCTTCTTGATCGGGCTCGCCGACGACGCGCGCCGGCGTATCATCGATGGAGACTTCGGCCGGTGGTACCCTGAGTGGATCCACCGATACACAGCACGGGACACGACGTGACGACAACACTGCTCAACTTGATGCTGTTTGCCCCCGCCGGCGAACAGGGTGGTGCCACGACGCTCATCTTCTTCGGGCAGATGGCCGCCATCATCGCGATTTTTTACTACTTCTTCATCCGGCCGAACGCGCAGAAAGAGAAGCAGCACCGCGAGCGGCTGAGCAAGCTCAAGAAGGGCGACCGGGTCGTGACGGTCGGGGGCATCATCGGGGAGATCGTGCACCTCAAGGACGACGACATCACGGTGAAGTCCGGCGAAGCGCGCATCATCGTGCAGCGGGGCCGCATCGCCGAGGTTCAGGGCGAGTAGCATGGCGCTCCGGCCGATCCACCTCCTCGGCTCCCCGGTGCTGCGCGAGACGGCCGCTCCGGTCGGTGAGGTCGACGCGGACGTCCGCACCCTGGTGCAGGACCTGGTCGACACGATGCACGCCGACAGCGGGATCGGCCTCGCCGCCAATCAGGTCGGCGTGGCCTGCCAGGTGGCGGTAGTCGAGGTCGAGGATGGCGACCGGCTCGTGCTGATCGATCCAGTCATCACCGAGCGCACGGGCACGGAGCGCGGCGAAGAAGGCTGCCTCTCCATCCCAGACCTGTTCGGCGACGTCGACCGCGCCGTGCGCATCACGGTCGAGACGACGACGCTGGACGGCGAGCGCACGACGGCGACCGCCGAGGGACTCAAGGCCCGCGCCATCCAGCACGAGATCGACCACTTGCAGGGCGTGCTGTTCATCGATCATTTGAGTCCCCTGAAGCGCCGAATGCTGATGGCCAAGTGGAAGAAGGCCCGCAAGGGAACCACCGGTTACCTCAAGGAGGTCACGGCCGAGGACGCGTCTTCGGCCTCTCGGTAGCGTGCGAACCGTGTTCTTCGGCACCCCGGATTTCGCGGTGCCGTCACTCCGCGCCCTCGTGGGTGAGGGCTTCGATGTCGCGGCGGTGGTCACCCAGCCGGACCGCCCCCGGGGCCGTTCGCGCTCGACACTGGTCCCGTCGCCCGTCAAGCGCGTGGCGCTCGAGGAAGACGTACCGGTGCTCCAGCCCGAGCGCCCCAACACGGTGGAATTCGAAGCACAACTCCGCGACCTGGCGCCCGAGATCGGCATCGTCGTGGCCTACGGCCATATCCTCAGGCCGCACCTCCTGGACGTCCCGCGCCGCGGGATGATCAACGTGCACGCCTCGCTGCTGCCGGCCCTGCGCGGCGCGGCACCCATTCACCATGCGATTCTCACTGGACTCGACACGACGGGCGTGTCCATCATGGAGATGGAAGCCGGCATGGACACCGGACCGGTGCTGCACCACGTCTCCACGCCCATCGCGGCCGACGAAACCAGCGGGGAGCTCACGGTGCGGTTGGCGGAGCTCGGTGCGCTGGCCCTCGTCGAGGGACTGGCGCTGCTTGCGACGGACGCCGCGTCGCGCATCCATCAGGACCACGACGAGGCGACGTACGCCCCGAAAGTCACCCGCGCCATGGCCCGCCTCCGATGGGAGGAACCCGCGTCGCGCGTCGCGCGCCAGGTGCGGGCATTCGACCCCGACCCCGGCGCCTGGACCACGGTGGGCGGACGCGACATCAAGCTCTTCGGGCCGCGTCCGGCGGACGACTGGGTCACCGACGACGTGCCGGGGCAGATCATCGAGGTCGACCCCGCACTGGTCGTGGCGACCGGAGACGGCGCCCTTCAGTTCCTCGATGTGCAGCCGGCGGGCAAGGCCCGCATGAGCGCCGCGCAGTGGGTGCGCGGGCGGCAGGCGACGAAAGGGACGCGATTCGAGTGATCGCAGCCCTGCCCCGGCTGCACGCGGTGACCGACGACCGCGTCCTCGCGCTTCCCGACTTTGCCGACCGACTCGCCGCGCTCGCCGGCGCGGACGAACTGCTCGTGCACCTGCGGGGCCGTACCCCGATCGCCCGCGAGCTCCTGCGATACGCCGCCCTCTGCCGCGAGGCCGGGCTGGCCGTCGCGGTGAACGACCGGGTGGACGTCGCGGTCGCCGCGGACGCCGCGGTACTGCACCTGCCGTCGGCCGGACTCCCCACGGACGACGCGCGGCGGATGGCACCGGCGGTGCCCTGGGTCGGCCGATCGGCACACTCCCCGGCCGACGCCGCACGGTGTGCGGCGGCGGGCGCCGACTACGTCTACGTGGGGAACGTCTGGCCGACGGCCTCGCACCCAGGGCGCCCGCCGCTGGGGATCGACGCCGTCCGCGACGCCGCGACGACGACGGTCATCGCGATCGGCGGTATCACGCCCGACCGCGCGGCAGCATGCCGGGACGCGGGCGCCTACGGCATCGCGGTGCTCGGCGCCATCTGGGACGCCGACGACCCGGCGGCGGCCGCGCGAGAGCTGTGGCTATCTTTTGAGGGTATGCAGAACGGACACTCGCCATGACGGACGCCGGCTCGATCACGGTCAACGGACGCTCACACCCGATCGGGGAGAACGACTCGCTCCTCGACGTGCTGTCGGCGCTCGACCTGGACCCGCGCGTGGTGGTCGTCGAGCTGAACCGAGACATCGTGCGCCGCCCGCAGCTGGGTGAGACGCGGGTCCGTCCGGGCGATCACATCGAACTCGTGCACTTCGTGGGGGGAGGATGAGCATGGCGGAGGCCGTCGCACACGCTACCGATGCGCCACTCGTCGTGGGTGGTCGGACGTTCCGCTCCCGGCTCATGGTCGGGACCGGCAAGTACAAGGACAACGCCACCATGACCGCGGCGCTCGCCGCGTCGGGCGCGGAGGTCGTCACCGTCGCGGTGCGGCGGGTGGATCTCGACCGTTCCAAGGAAGAAGCGATCCTCCATCACCTCGATCCCGACCAGTACTTCCTTCTCGCGAACACCGCCGGGTGCTATACGGCAGATGACGCGATCCGGTACGCGCGACTGGCGCGCGAGGCGGGGTTCAACGAGTTCGTCAAACTGGAAGTCATCGGCGATCAGGAGACCCTGCTGCCCGACACCGACGGACTCCTGAACGCGACGAAGACGCTCGTCGCCGAAGGATTCCAGGTCATGGCGTACACGAACGACGACCTCATCACGGCCCTCCGGCTCGAGGACGCGGGCTGCGCGGCGGTGATGCCGCTGGCCTCGCCGATCGGCTCGGGCCTCGGTCTCGCAAACCCGTACACCGTCCGCACGATCAAGCGGCGGCTGACGTGCCCGGTGATCGTCGACGCGGGCGTCGGCACGGCGTCGGACGCGTGCATCACGATGGAGCAGGGCGTGGACGGCATTCTCATGAACACCGCCCTGGCCGAGGCCGCCGACGAGGTCACCATGGCGCGCGCGATGCGGTGGGCCGTGGACGCGGGCCGGGCCGCCTTCCTCGCAGGCCGCATGCCGCGTCGGGAGATCGCCGTGCCGTCCAGCCCGACGACGGGCCTGCTCGACTGAACGTGGACGCGGGGCGCGCGTCCCGGACCGCCGCACTGGCGATCCTCCGGGGCGTGCGCGCAGGACACGTGTGGGACGAGGTGCTCGCGGACGCCCTGGCTCCGCTTCGGCCGGACGACGCCCGCCTGGCACACGAGCTCGCGGCGGGCGCCCTCCGCATGCGGCGGGTCCTCGACGCGCGGCTCGGACCGCTCGCCTCGGACTGGCGGGCGACCTCGGCCGACCTCAAAGACCTGCTCCGACTCGGCGCCGTGCAGCTTCTGCTGCTCGACAAGATTCCCCCGTACGCCGCGGTGCAGGCGACGGTGGAGGCGGCCAAGGAAGCGGCCGGTCCCAAGGCGGGCCGGTTCGTGAACGCGGTGCTGCGGCGAGTCGCCGACGGCGCCCCGCTCGACACACCGAACGACGATCCGTTCGCCACCCACCCGACATGGCTCATCGAACGGTGGATCGCCCGGTACGGGCGGGATGAGGCGGCGCGACTCGCCGCACACAACGACCGCCGACCGGACATCACGCTCATCCCGTATCGGTGGGACCGCGACCGCCTGGCGCAGGCTCTGGCAGACCGCGACATTGCGTTCCGGCCCGGATCGGGCGGGGTCGGACTGGTGGTGGACTCGGGTCGGGTCGCGACGTTTCCCGGGTACGCCGACGGAGCGTTCATCGTCCAGGATCCCGCGCAGCATGCGCTGCTCGAGTTCGCGGCGGTGCCGCCCGGCGCGCTGGTGTGGGACGCCTGCGCCGCCCCCGGGGGGAAGGCGCTGTGGCTCGCGCGTACGCATCGGGTCGTCGCGAGCGACCGGAGTGGTGCGCGGCTCGCGCGCGCGCGCGACTCCGCGACGCGGTGCGCGGTGGACCTGCCGACCGTCGTCGCCGACGCGCGGCATCCGCCGTTCGCGCCGGGGACGTTCGACGCGGTGCTGGTCGATGCGCCGTGCTCCGCGACGGGGACAATGCGGCGCCCCCCGGACGCCCGATGGCGGGTGGAGGCGACGACGATCCGCGACGCCGCACGCACTCAGGCGGCCATCCTCGACGGCGTGGCCCCGACGGTGCGCACGGGCGGGGTGTTGGTGTATCTCACGTGTTCGCTGGAACCGGAGGAGAATGAAGCCCAGGTGAACGGTTTCCTGTCGCGCCACGCGCACTTCCGCCGCGCCGACGACGATCCCGCGCTGTTTCCGCCCGAGTCGGGCACGGACGGCGGGTTCGGCGCGCGCGTGGAGCGGGTGTCGTGAAGCGACCGCGCCAGATGCGACGCGGAAGCGACTGGCTGCGCACTGTGGCTGCCCGTGTGCGTCGGGCCGCGGCGGACCTACGCGCCCGCGTGGAGCCGCGGCTGCGTGCTCTCGTCCCCACGCGCGCACCGCGTCCCGACACCGAGGACGGCGGCGAACCCCGTCCGAGCCGGCTCGCACCCGTCCTCGCGCGCCTGCGCCACCATCCGGCCGCGGTCCTCGGGCTGGGCTTCGTGCTGACGTTCCTCGCGGGCTACATCCTGGCCGCGCTCGTGCTCTTCCCGGCGCCGATCTTCGCCCAGACCCGTGCCGTCCCGCAGCTGATCCAGCTGGAGCGCGAGGCGGCGGAGGCCCGACTCGCCGAAGCCGGCCTGCTGGTCGGCGAGATCGAGGTCGAGCGCCACCCCGCCGCACCCCGGGGCGCAGTGACCTGGCAGAGCCCACCGCCCGGCGTCCGGGTTCCGGAGGGGGCGCTGGTCCGCCTCACCCTGAGCGGCGGTCCGCAGCGCGTTCCGCTGCCCGACCTGGTCGGCTACGATGTGCAGGTGGCGCGCGGGCTCGTCGAGGCGGCCGGCCTGTCGGTTGGGCGCGTCGATGCGACGCAGGCGCCCGCCCCGCAGGGCGTCGTCGTGAGTACTCGACCGGCAACCGGCGCCACGCTGCTCCCGGGTGCGGAGGTCGTGCTCGTCGTGAGCGTCGGCGCCCCCACGATCACCGTTCCCGACCTCACCGGGCTCATGCGGGACAGCGCCGCCGTCACCCTGGAAGAAGCGGGACTCACGCTCGGCACGTCGTTCCGCCGCACGACCACCCGGGGCGAGCCCGGTACCGTCATCGAGCAGGTGCCCGCGGCCGGCACGCTGAGCGCGCCCGGCACGGTCGTCAACGTCACTATTGCCAGGAGACCGTCCGAATGAGCCGGAGCGTCATGATCGCCCCCAGCCTTCTGAGCGCCGATCTCGGACGGCTCGCCGAACAGATCCAGGCGGTCGCCGCGGGCGGAGCCGACTGGATCCACGTCGACGTCATGGACGGGCACTTCGTCCCGAATCTGACGTTCGGCGAGCCGCTGATCCGCGCCGTCCGGCGGATCACGGACCTTCCGATCGATGTCCACCTCATGGTCGAGCACCCCGAGGCCTATATTCCCGCCTATGCCGATGCGGGCGCGAGCGTGTTTACCTTCCATCCGGAAGCCACGCGGCACGTGCAGCGTCAGCTGGAGCAGGTGCGGAGTGCCGGGATGCTGGCGGGGCTGGCACTCAATCCGGGCAGCCCGCTGCCATGGGTGGAGGAGGTGGTCGGCGACCTCGACCTCCTGCTGGTGATGACGGTGAACCCCGGCTTTCCCGCTCAGCGGTACGTGCCGGCGTCGACCGACAAGATCGCCCGCGCGCGCGCCCTGCTGACCAGGCACGGCAGCGCCGCGCGGCTCGAAGTGGACGGAGGCATCGGCGCCGAGACCATCGGCGCCGCGTGGCGCGCGGGCGCTGACACGTTCGTGGCGGGATCGGCGGTGTTCCATGCCGACGACCCTGGGGAGGCGGTCGGGGTATTACGAAATTGCTGTTCGGAGGAGGCTTGACCTCATGACCCAACGCTCCCAGTGGATTCTCGTCATCGTGATCGTCGGCATTCTGGCCGGCGCGCTCGTCGGCGGGATGGCGCTTACCCCAGCCCTCGCACCGGTCGGCGTCGAGAGCAAGGCCCCCGAATTCCGGGCCCTGCACGTCACGTCGGGCGATACCGTCGACCTCGAGGCGTATCGCGGCGAGGTCGTCCTTCTCAATATCTGGGCGACGTGGTGCATCCCCTGCGAAGCGGAGATGCCCTCGATCGAGCGCCTCCATCAGGAGCTTGGCCCCGCCGGCCTGCGCGTCGTCGCGGTCAGCGTCGATAACGGACCGCCGGAGGACGTCGGGCAGTGGGTCGCGGATCGAGAGCTCACCTTCGAGATTCTGCAGGACCAGTCGGGCCGGATCGAGCGGGTCTACCAAACGACGGGCGTCCCGGAGACGTTCTTGATCGATCGCGAGGGCGTGATCGTAAAGAAGATCATCGGCGCCGCCGAGTGGGATCACCCCGCACAGAAGACACTGATTCGCGGGTTGCTGGGTGCCGATGAAGGCCAAGGCGAAACTGGCAACTAACCTCCGCGCCCGGCTGGTCGAACACTGGCCGGTCAAGCTCACCGCCCTCCTGCTTTCCGCCGTGCTCTGGGCGGTCGTCGCGGCCGAGGAGCCGTCGACGCAACTCGTCGCCGTCGAACTCGACGTCACCCCGCCCCCGGGGCGGACTCTCGCGCAGCGCCCACCGATCGTCCAGGCGCTCTACTCCGGATCGGCGCGCGAGCTCCTCAAGTTGCTCGGGCAGCCGCCGCGGGTCGTCACCGTCATCCCCGACACGGTCACCGGAACCCAGTTCGTGCTCGACCTCGCGGTCGACGACCTCATGACTCCCGAGGGCGCGAGCGTGAACGCACAAGCGATCCAGCCGCGCAGCATCAGCCTCGTCCTCGACGACGCCATCGCGCGCACCGTGCCGGTGTTCCTGCGGGGGACCCCCACGGCAGACTCCGGCTTCGCGCTCGTCCGATCGCCCACCGTGACGCCGGAGTCCGTTACGGTCCGCGGCCCCGCCGTGTTCGTGGCACAGGTCGAGGCAGTCGGTACGGTGCCCCTCGACATGGAGGAACTGCGCGGCTCGACCCGACAGCGCATCTCCCTCGACACGACCACGCTGGGCGGCGCGCGACCCATCCCGCCCGACGTCGAGGTCTTCGTGCAGGTCGGCGTGATCAGCGAGACCATGCTCATGGGCGTGCCGGTCGAGATCCGTGCCGACCGGTCGGGCACGTGGGAGAGCGACACGCCGGCGGTCGTCGTGACCGTCCGCGGCCTCGATCAGCGTGTGGCCCGGCTCACGCGCGACAGCGTGCGCGTGGTCGCCCGGATCAGCGGCGCCATCGCGGAGGAGACGACGGCCCTGGCCGTCGAGGCCGCCGACGGGCTCACCGCGTGGGCCACCCCCGATTCGGTCATCGTTCGTCGGCGTCCGCGTGACTGACGTCCTGCTCGGCATCGAGACGTCGTGCGATGAGACCTCGGCCGCCGTCCTCGTCCGCGGGACGGCGGGGCCCGAGCTTGCAGGGCTCACGATTCTCTCACAGGACGTGCACCGCGTCTTCAGCGGCGTCGTGCCCGAGCTCGCGAGCCGGGCGCACCTCACGGCCATCGCGCCCGTCGTGGACGGCGCGCTGCAGGAAGCCGGGCGCACGCTCGACGAGGTCGACGCGGTCGCGGTGACCGCGGGGCCGGGACTGATCGGCAGCCTGCTCGTGGGTGTCTGCTACGCGAAGGGACTCGCGGCGGTGCGCGGCTGGCCGATCGTGGGCGTGCACCATCTCGAAGGCCACGTGTTCGCCCCGACCCTCAGCGACCCCTCGCTCGCCCCGCCGTTCGTGGCGCTCGTCGTGTCGGGCGGACACACACTGCTCCTCGACGTGCCGGCGTGGGGCCGGTACCGTCTGCTCGGCGCGACGCGCGACGACGCGGCGGGCGAGGCGTTCGACAAGGTGGCCACGATGCTCGACCTCGGATATCCGGGCGGCCCCGTGATCGAGCGGCTGGCCGCGACGGGGACCGACCGCTTCGCGTTCCCGCGGCCGATGCACAGGCAGGGCTTCGACTTCTCGTTCAGCGGGCTCAAGACGGCCGTGCTGCACGCCGTGCGTGCCAGCACCGACCTGGACGCCGATCGGGCCGACCTCGCGACCTCGTTCCAGGAGGCCGTCATCGACGTGCTGATCGCGAAGGTGGGCCGGGCCCTGGAGCACACCGGTTACGATTGTGTAGTGCTGGGTGGTGGGGTCGCGTGCAACCGCACGCTGGCGGCGCGTATGGATGCCGCTGTCGCCGCGCGCGTGTCCGTGGCCCCGCCGCGTCTCAACACCGACAATGCGGCGATGATCGCCCGCGCCGGGTGGTTCCACCTGGAGGCGGGGACGACGCACGACCTGCACCTCGAGGCCAGTGCCCGCCTACCGTGGCCCGGACTCGAATACGCGGACGTCGCGGCCTGACGCGACGTCCGAGAAAGCTGCCATGCCACTGTATCCTCTAAAGTTCGATCTCGGCCCGCTGCAGATCACCGGATTCGGCCTGATGATGATGGCCGCGTTCCTCATGGGCGGATGGGTGATGGAACGCGACCTCCAGAGCCGGAAGCTCGCGCCCGACTATGCGTGGAGCGTCATCGTCGCGGCCGCGATCGGCGGGATCATCGGCGCTAAGATCTGGTACGTCGCGCTGCACCAGAATCTCGACGCGCTGCTGTCACGGGGCGGCCTCGTGTGGTACGGCGGGTTCGTGGGCGGGCTCCTTGCCGTGATCGGCACGGGGTGGCGCCATCGGATCCCCACCGCCTTCACCGCCGACCTCGTCGCTCCCGCACTGGCGATCGGCTACGCCGTGGGCCGCGTCGGCTGCTTTCTGATCCAGGACGACTACGGCGGCCCCACCGATCTGCCATGGGGCGTGAAGTTCCCCGAGGGATGGCCGCCCACGACGGCGCAGAACCTGAGCGCCGTGGGCGTCCCGATTCCGGACGGGGTGAGTCCGTTCGACGTGCTCGCCGTGCATCCAACGCAGCTCTACGAGACGGCGGCGATGCTCCTCGCGTTCGCGCTCATCTGGAGGTGGCGCCGCCTGCCGCGCGGTACGGGGTGGCTCTTCGGTGTGTACCTCGCCTGTGCCGGCGTGGAGCGGTTCCTGGTCGAGTTCGTCCGCGCAAAGGACGACCGCATCCTCGGGAGCTTCACGGTCGCGCAGGCGATGAGCGTGCTGGTGGTGGCCGCTGGAGTAACGCTGCTCGTGAAGCGCCGGACACCGGACGCCGAAGCGCCCGCGCTGGACGCCGCCATCCTCCGCCAGCCGCCGGAGTAACAGCGGCCCGGCAGAGGCCGGGACCGTTGCGTTCGGATGTCGGGAGGGAGGGTCGGTCGCTACGCGACCAGGGCCATCAGGGCTTCGCGCATCCCCACGGCGTCGGCGTAGCGGTCGCCGGGGTGGTGCGCCATCGCCTTCTGAATGAATGTCGCCACGCCCGTCGGCACATCCTCACGAAACTCGCGCACGTCGGGGACCTCGCCCTTGAGGTGCATGCGCAGCACGACCTCTTCGCGGCTGGCCGTGAAGGGCGGGCGGCCCGCCAAGCACTCGAACAGCACGCATCCCAGCGAGTACAGATCGCTCCGATGGTCGATGTCGTCGGCGCCCTCCACCTGCTCCGGACTCATGTAGGCCGACGTCCCGACGGCAAAGCCCGAGCGGGTCAACCGGTCGGTGCCGGATTCGGCGACCGCGCGCGCGATACCGAAATCCACGAGTACCGCCCCGTCACGGTCGAGGAGGATGTTCTCCGGTTTGACGTCGCGGTGCACGAGTCCCAGGGCATGCGCGTAGCTCAGGGCGTCGAGCAGGTCGTCAGCAATGTGGACGGCGTCCGAGAAGTTGGTCTGGCGTGACCGATCCAGGTAGCTCCGCAGCGACGGCCCCTGCACGAACTCCATGACGTAGTACACCAGGTACTCACTCTCGCCGTAGTCGATCAGCTTGGTCATCCTGGGGTGATCGATCTTGGAGAGGAAGCTGATCTCGCGAAGGAAGCGGTCGGCCGTGACCGACACGGCGAGCTGCGGATGGAGCACTTTGAGCGCGACCTGCCGTCCGTCGGGGTCCCGCGCCACAAAGACCTTGGCTGCGCCGCCGCGCGCCACTTCGCGCTCGACGTCGTACCGACCCTGAACGGCCTTCTGAACCTGTGGCAGGAAATCGCGCCGCAACGGCTTATCCCGTGAGAGACCGCATCAATCTCCTCGCTCGGGCTCGCCGAAGCAAGCGCGGCTCAGGCGGACGCGCGTGCCTGCTCCGGCCGCGGACTCACGACGAATACCCAGATCAGCGCACCCACGAGCGCCAGAGCGAGCACCGCCTGCCCCAGAACGGTCTGCATCGTCGGGAAGATCCCGAGGGCCGGAACCACCGGAATCCACTGCAGCGGGGTCATGCCGATCCAGCCCACCTCCTGCAGTTCGGCGATGCCCTGACCCGCGAAGCTGAACGCCATCAGGTACAGGAGCGCCGACGTGACCGCGAAGAACGGCCGGAGCGGAATCCGCAGTCCCCATCGCTGGATGCCCAGGTAGATCACGACCAGGACCGCGGTCCCCGCGACGAACCCGGCGGCAATCGCCGCGACGGCCGCTGCCCGACCCTCGCCCGTGGCGATCAACGCGGCGTAGAAGAGGACCGTCTCGACCCCCTCGCGGAAGACCGCCAAGAACGCGACGCCCGCGAGCGCCCATGCGCGCCCGCTGTTCATCGCGTGCGTCATCCGCGCCCGCACGAAGGCGTTCCATTTCTGGACCTCGACCTTCGACACGAGCCAGTACGACACCGCAAAGAGCACGGCGGCGGCGAGCAGCATCGTGATGCCCTCGAGGACTTCCTGATGGGCCACCGCCGCTCGGAAGATCGTGGCGAAGCCGACCGCGACCGCGAGACTCGCCACCAGCGCCCAACCGACCCCGAGGCCGATATCGCGCCGCCGCTCCGGCGCGCCGGACTTCACCAGGAAGGCCACGAGCGCACCCACGATGAGGATCGCCTCGAGACCCTCGCGGACGAGGATCACGAAGGACTGAAAAAAGAACGCCCCGACGGCCATCGAGCGCGCCGCGCCGCCGTCGACCGCGGCGAGCGCCGCGAGCACAGCCTCGTGCGCGGCCGGAAGACCCGCGGAGGCGTCCGGCGACGCGGTCGCCATTCGGAGATCGGCGAAGGCCTGCTCCACCGACCGCACCGCCCCGGCGTCCTGCGCGCGCATTGCGCTCTCGATCCGTTCGAACTCGAGATAGGCATCGAGCACACCGCGCGATGCCTCGTCCCAGCGGCCGTCGTCCGCGAGCGCGACGGCGCGCTCGACCGCGACCGTCGTCGCACGGATCGCGCGCCGGATCGCGAGCACCCGGTCGGCGCCCCAATGCTCCGCCGCCGCGGCGACCCGCGCATACGCCACCGCATCCTCCATGCGCGCGACCACGGGCGGACCGCCCAGGGCCGTCAGGATCGCGGCGAGCGAATCGTCGGTGACATGCGCGGTCGAGGCGAGGTCACCCAGTCGCTCCCCGCACTCAGCGCATTCGGCCTCGAGCAGCGTCCTGCCGGCCGCGGCGTCACCCGCGTGGCGCAACGACGACGCATAGAGCGTCACCGCCCAGCGCTCCTCGAGCGTGAGGGAGGATTCGAACCCCGGCATCGCGGTGCCGGCCACCCCGACGTTGATCTTGCGGTAGAACTCTACGGGCGGCACGGCGCGAAGGGCCTCCGCGTCCGCCAGATCGGCGGGCGCCGGATCGAGCCCGGGCGCGGCCGGCCCGTCACCCGCACCGCCCGGTCCGTGGCACTGCGCGCACGAGGCGTCGTAGACCGCGCGACCCACCGCCAGCGTCGGGGCCCCGTCGGGCAACGGGTCGAGTGGAATGCCGAGCGCGCTCTCCAGCGTCGTCCGCAGCAGCTGAAGCCGCTCGTCCAGCCGTGCGGCCGCGACCAGCTCGCGCTGCATGGCGGCCATCGCGTCGAGGTGGGGGGTAACCCGATCGCGGACGTCCACCGGCAGCGACTCGGCCGTCCGCCGCGCCTCGGCCAGAAAGAGGGTCGCCTCCTCGTACTCGTCGGGTCGCACGACGGCACCGTCGATCACGCCCTCGGCGTATTCGGCCGCGGCGATGGACGCGACGTCGGCGATGCGGCGGCCGGCGGCATCCGCGTCCTGCGCGCGCACCGGATGTGCGGCGCTGAACGTCGCGCCGATCAGAATCAGCTGTGTGAGGGTTCGCACGATGGGAGGTGAATCTCAGGCTGAGGGGAGACGCAATCTAGTGACGGGTGTCGAAACGGATCAACCGGTCAGCGCGTGAGCACCACCGCCGCCGCTGCGTCCCGGTTCGTATGCGTGATCGACAGCACGGCCCCCGTGACGCCGAGCGAGGCCGTGGCCTCCGCACCGCGCCCGTGGAATCGCAGCCGCGGCACACCCGAGGCGTCGCGCTCCACCTCGATCTCCTGCCAGCCCACATAGATCGTGCTGCCGAGCGCGCCCAACGCCTTGAACGCGGCCTCTTTCGCCGCGATCCGCGCGGCGGCGTGCCGTGCCGGCGCGGCACACTCGCGGCAGTAAGCCGCCTCCGCATCGGTCAGCACCCGCCTGAGGCCGCGATCCCCGTGACGGGCGATCATGGCGGCCACCCGGTCGACCTCGACCATGTCGAGGCCCAGCCCGATCGGCGGCGTCATCCGCCGAACACCCTCGTCCAGACCGCGGCGAGCCACGCGGGCGGCGCGACGTAGCCGCCGAACACGAGACCCAGCCAGCCGGCCGCCGCCGCGAGCGGCGCGCCCACCACCACCACCGGCCACCACGGCCGGCGCCACGACGCGACCCGATCCGCCACGGCCTCCCAACC
>JBDHIW010000194.1:0-4135 GCA_039587215.1 Gemmatimonadota bacterium
TCGCGCCCATTACCGACGCGGATCTCGCGTCGCTGCGGTTCTTCCGGCTCGTCCAGGGTGCAGTCGCCGGGATTCCGGCGACGATCTCGCGCACGGGCTACACCGGCGACCTCGGCTACGAGGTGTGGGTGGACGCGGCCGACGCGGTGCGCCTCTGGGATGCGGTGCTCGCACACGGCGAGCCGCTTGGGCTGATGCCGGCCGGCATCCTTGCGCTCGACATGGCGCGCGTCGAAGCGGGGCTGATTCTCCTCGACGTCGATTACGTACCGGCGCGCAAGGCGGTCATCGAGGACCGGAAGTCGTCGCCGCTCGAACTGGGACTCGAGTGGACCGTCGACGTGAACAAGCCCTACTTCGTCGGGCACGAGGCGCTGCGCGGCGAAGCCGAGCGCGGTGCCGCGTGGCGGCTGCGGGGCCTGGCGATCGAGTGGGAGTCGCTCGAAGAGGCCTTCAGCGAGTTCGGACTGCCGCCCCAGGTCGCGCCCACGGCGTGGCGCACGAGTGTCCCGGTCTACCGCGGCGGCACACAGGTCGGGTACGCGACGAGCGGGTGCTTCTCGCCGTTGCTCAAGCAGTCCATTGCCTTGGCGCATCTGCAGGCCGAGTGGGCGGAACCCGGGACCATGGTGGAGATCGAGGTGACCGTGGAGCATCGACGCCGGCGCGCGGTGGCCCGCGTGGCGGAGCTGCCGTTCATCGACCTGGAGCGGAAGCGCGCGTGACCGCGGCCGGGCGGTACGACGCCGTCGTCATCGGCGGCGGGCACAACGGTCTCGTCGCGGCCGCGTACCTGGCACGCGCGGGACGGCGCGTGCGGGTCGTGGAGCAGCGCGCCATCCTGGGCGGTGCGGCGGTGACCGAGGAGCCCTATCCCGGGTTCAAGTACTCCGCCTGCTCGTATGTAGTGAGCCTCCTGCGCCCCGAGATCATCCGCGATCTGGATCTGCCGCGCCACGGTCTCGAGATCCTGCCGCTCGAGAGCACGTTCACGCCGTTGCCCGACGGGGATTACCTCGCACGGTGGGGCGATCACGATCGCACGCGCGCGGAGCTCGCCCGGCACTCCCGCCGTGACGCGGACGCGTACGACGAGTTCGGCACACTGATGTACGAGCTGGCCGTGGCGGTCCGCCCGATTCTCGCCATGATTCCGCCGGACCCCACGTCGCTGTCGCTCCGCGATCTCGGCGCGTTGCTCAAGCTCGGACGCCACGGCCGCAGCCTGGGTGCGCGGAAGACCTTTGCGCTCTACAAGCTCATGACGATGAGTGCGGCCGACTACCTCGACGAGTGGTTCGAGACGGAGGCCCTGAAGGCGACGATGTCCGCGAGCGGCATCATCGGCACGTTCATGGGACCGCGCTCACCCGGAACCGCCTACGTCCTGCTGCATCACTACATGGGCGAGATCGACGGGGTGTTCCGCGCGTGGGGCTTCCAGCGTGGCGGCACCGGTGCCGTGAGCGAGGCGGTGGCCTCCGCGGCCCGCGCGCACGGCGCCGAGATCACGACGGGGACCGGCGTGCGGCAGGTGCTGGTGCGCGACGGGCGCGCGCGAGGGGTCGTGCTCGACAACGGAGACGAGTTGCTGGCCGACCTCGTGTTCTCGTCGCTGGATCCCAAGCGCACGTTTCTCCGGTTGCTCGACGCGCACCACCTGCCGGACGACTTCGTCGCCGCGATTCGCCGGTTCCGCATCCGCGGGTCGTCCGGCAAGGTGAACCTCGCGCTGGCGGGTCTGCCGACCTTCACGGGTCTTCCCGAGACGACCGAGCATCTGCGCGGCGCGGTGTCGGTGAGCCCGACGGTCGAGTACCTCGAGCGCGCGTATGACGATGCCAAGTACGGCGCCTTCAGCCGGGCCCCCTACATGGACGGGATCCTGCCCTCGATGATCGATCCGACCATGGCGCCCGCCGGCAAGCACGTCATGTCGCTCTTCGTGCAGTACGCCCCGTACGACCGCATCGGTGGATGGGACGACGCGGCGCGGGACGCGTTCGGCGACACGGTCGTCCGGACCCTTGCGCAGTACGCGCCCGACCTCGAGGATCTGATCCTCCACCGCCAGGTGTGGACGCCGGCCGACATGGAGCGGGAGATCGGGCTCACCGAAGGCAACATCTTCCATGGCGAGCTGACGCTGAGTCAGCTCTTCTTTCTGCGGCCCGCGCCGGCGTGGGCGCAGTATCGCACGCCGATTGCGAACTTCTACCAGTGTGGATCGGGGACCCACCCGGGCGGTGGCATCACCGGTCAGCCCGGCCGACTGGCGGCGCTTCGCGCGCTGGGGAAGGCCTGACGTGGCGCGGCACTGGGACGTCGTCGTGATCGGCGGTGGCCACAACGGTCTCGTGGCCGGCGCGTATCTGGCGCGGCGCGGGCTCGCCACGCTGATTCTGGAGGGCCGGGAGACGCTGGGCGGTGCCGCCGTGACGCGCGAGTTCCACCCCGGGTTTTCGGTCGATGCAGGTCCACACAGCGTCGGCTGGGTCCATCCCGATGTGCTGACGGACCTCGACCTGGCGGCGCACGGTCTCACATGGATGCCCGCGCCCGATCCGCCCGTCACCGCCCTCGCCGGCGACGGCGACCTCGTGCCGCTGTGGGCCGACCCGGCGGCGGCCGGTGCCGAACTCGAGCGTCATGGCGACGGGGACGCGGAGCGCTGGCAGCGCTTTGTCGCGTGGGTGGACACGATGGCGGCCGTCGTGCGGCGGCTGCGCGACACGCCGATGCCGGACCTGCCGGATCCGGCGATCGCGGACGTGCCCTCGCTCGTCGGTCTGGGCCTCGGATGGCGAGGGTTGGGCAAGCACGACATGGGTGAGTTGCTCCGGGTCCTGCCGATGCCGGTCGCGCACGTGGCGGAGGACTGGCTTACCGGGGACGCCGCGAAGGGGGTGGTCGCCGCGGGCGTCCTCGTCGGGATCGATCAGGGCCCGATGGCCCAGGGCACGGCGCTTCCGCTGTTCCTCAACCACGGCGGCCCGGAGGCGTGGCGGCCCGTGGCGTTCCCGGTCGGCGGTCTCCGCGGGCTCGTCGACGCTCTCGCGTCGGCCGCGCGCGCGGCGGGCGCCGAGGTACGTATGGGGGCCGGCGTGGAGCGGGTGCTGGTCGAGGCGGGCCGCGCAACCGGGGTCGTGCTGGCCGACGGCGAGGAGATCCGCGCGTCGCGGGTGGTGTCGAACGCGGATCCGCGCACGACGATGCTCGACCTCGTGGGGCCCGCGCTGCTCGACCCGGACGTCGTGCGGAGTTTCGCCCACGTGCGCTGCCGCGGGGTCGCCGCCAAGGTCCATCTGGCGCTCGAGCGGCAGCCGCTCGCGGCTTCCGAGCGCTGCAGCGGGCTGGTGGTGGACGCTCCGAGTGTCGCGTCCCTCGAACGCGCGCACGATGCTGCCAAGTACGGGGGGGTCGCCGACCGCCCGCTGGTCGAGCTCACCATTCCCAGCCTGCGCGCGGGGACGTACGCCCCCGAGGGCAAGCACGTCGTCTCGGCACTCGTCCAGTGGACGCCGTACGCGCTCCGCGACGCCGCGTGGGGCGATGACGCGCGGGATCGTCTCGCGGCGTCGGTCGTCGAGGTGGTTGAGCGGCTCGCGCCGGGTGCCGCCGATGCCGTGGTCGCGACGGAGGTGCTGGCGCCGCCGGACCTGGAGCGGGAGTTCGGCCTGCCGCACGGGGACCTGTACCACGGGCAGCCGGCGTTGGATCAGATGTTCTTCATGCGACCGGTGGGTGGATGGGCTCGTCACCGCAGCCCGGTGCCCGGGCTGTACTTCTGCAGCGCGGGCACGCATCCGGGTGGTGGGGTCACGGGCGCGCCCGGTCGACTCGCGTCCCGAGCGGTGCTCGCAGATGTCGGCCACGGGCGGTGACATTACTGCCGGCTGGCTCGGGTCCCGGCCTATCCGTATTGTTATAGCGCGATTATGACTGACGACACCGAGACCACGGACGCCGCGGAACCCGTCGACGAGCAGCTCGAGGAGCTGCGCGCGGCGCTGGCCGACACGTACGACGTCGAGCGCGAGCTCGGGCAGGGCGGCATGGCCACGGTGTACCTGGCGCGCGACCGCAAGCACGATCGCCACGTCGCCATCAAGGTGATCCTGCCGGATCTGGCGCA
>JBDHIW010000195.1:0-4084 GCA_039587215.1 Gemmatimonadota bacterium
CATCCGTGAACGTGTCCGGCGCCAGCCCGCGGTACACCACGGGATACTCCTGCTCGCCGTCCGTGATCCGGAACGTGATGGTCTGGGTCGCAACGTCGCGCTCGATCGTACCCGGCACGACACGCGCACCCATCTTCACGCCCACGTTGTGGAAGGAGGGATCTTCGGAGATATGAGAGGCAAGTTCCGAAGGCGTGACGAAGTAGACGCCCGTGTCCTTGATCCCGGTGGCCATGAGGTACCCCACGGTCACGACGATCAGACTGGCGCCAAGCAGGAATTTCGATTTGGCAGTCATGGGCACAATATACGCTACTGGATCGGTCCCCTAAAGGTCACTAAAGGCAGCTTCATACCAAGCTGAACGTTTGTTTTCCTAGCGTTGGCGGGCCCAATGGAGAGCGGTCTCGACGGCTCGCTGCCATCCTAGAAACCCGCCCGGCGCCACAGGTTCCGCCGCGAATGAATGATACTGCCGCGTGGCCTGAAAGTCCTCCGCGGAGCTCCACACGCCCGCCGCAAGCCCGGCCAGCCCCGCCGCCCCCATGGCCGTCGACTCCACCACGTCCGGACGGCTCACGGCCACGCCCAGCGCGTCCGCCTGGAACTGCATGAGCCAGTCGTTCGCGGCGGCCCCGCCGTCCACCTTGAGCGCCGTGAGATCTACGCCGGACACGTCGTGCATCCGGTCGAGCACCTCGCGGGTGCCGTACGCCATCGACTCGAGCGCGGCCCGGACCACGTGCGCGCGTCCGGTGCCCCGCGTGAGCCCCACGATGGTGCCGCGGGCCTCGCTCTCCCAGTGGGGCGCCCCCAGCCCGACCAGCGCCGGGACGAAGTAGACCCCGCCCGTGTCGTCGATCGACCGGGCGAGCGCCTCGGTCTCCGACGCATGTTCGACCAGCTGGAGTCCGTCCCGCAGCCACTGGATCGCCGCCCCCGCGATGAAGATCGACCCCTCCAGCGCATAGCCCACGTCGCCGTTGGCGGTGCAGGCCGCCGTCGTGAGCACACCCGACGGCGCGGGCGGCTCCGCGAGTTCCTCGCCGATCATCATCAGGAGGAAGGCCCCGGTGCCGTACGTGCACTTGGCGTCGCCCGGGTGCCAGCAGCCCTGACCGAACAGCGCGGCCTGCTGATCGCCCGCGATCCCCGCGATGGGCGCGGCGAACCCGACGACGCTCGCCGCCGTCTCGCCGACGACCTCGCTGGACCGCACGATCGCCGGAAGCGCGTCCCGCGGCACGCCGAACCGCGCGAGCAGATCGGCATCCCAGTCCCGCGCGGCCAGGTTGTAGAGGAGGGTCCGGGACGCGTTCGAGTGGTCGGTCGCCAGGTGGGCGCCGGCCGTGAGCCGGTAGACGAGCCAGGCGTCGATGGTGCCGAGCGCGAGCGTGCCCGCGCCGGCCGCGGCCCGCACCTCCGGCACGTTGGCGAGCAGCCACTCGGCCTTGGTAGCGGAGAAGTACGGATCCCACACGAGCCCCGTGTGCTCGGCCACGTACGCGTCGCCGAGCTCTGCCTGCAGTTCGCGGCACCGCTCGGCCGTGCGCCGGTCCTGCCAGACGAGCGCCCGATGCAGCGGCCGGCCCGTCGCGCGGTCCCACGCCACCACGGTCTCCCGCTGGTTGGTGATCCCGACGGCCGCGGGCGTTTCGCCCGCCTCGCGCACGGCCTCCTGCGCCACGGCGAGCGTCACGGTCCACAGTTCCTCGGGGTCGTGCTCGACCCAGCCGGGCCGCGGGAAATGCTGCGTGAATTCCGAATACGCGCGGGCGAGGATGCGGCCGTCGTCGGCGACGACGAGGGCCGTGCTGCCGGTCGTTCCCTGATCGATGGCGAGGACGCTGGCCATGCGGGCTCCAATGCGGGGGTGCGCGCGCCCTGGACGGAGGGCGAGGGAGAATAATACGGCATTCACACTCGCTTCACGGCCACTGCCGACGACCCGGGACACCGTGCAGCGACACGAACGTGCCCTCAACCCGGACCGTCCCATGCCCGCCGACGAACGCCTCTTCCCGACGCCCGCAGCCGACCGTGCCCCGGATCGCATCCGCACGCACCTGCAGTCGCACCGGATCTGCAGCTTCGATCTCCGCTCGCGCCCCGGCGCCGGCAAGACGGCGCTGCTGGAGCAGGTCTTCCTGGAACTCGGCGGCCGGCTGGACGTGACCCTGGTCTGTTTCGACCCGCACAGCGCCGAACGGCTGCGCGACCAGGCGGCCCACGTGGTGCTCGCGGCGGGACCCGCGCCGACGGCCGACGCGCTGCTCGAGGCCCTGCGTGCGGCGGACCTCTCGCGCACCGAGCTGCTGCTCGTCGAGAGTTCCGAGCAGGTCGGCAGCGAGGTGTGGAGCGATCTCGGCCTCGACACGCGCGTGGCGGTGGTCCCGGTCTCCCACCTGCCCGCCGACCCCGATACGGAAGCGCGGGTGCGCGATGCGGACTACGTCGTGCTCACCAAGACCGATCTGCCGGACGGTGCGGCGCGCGCCGCGACGGCCCGGTCGGCCTGGCAGGCGCAGCTGCCGATGCTCCGCGTCTTTCCCTGCTCCGCCGAGACGGGTGACGGGGTCGCCGCCTGGTGCACCCAGCTCGAGGCACGGGTCGGCGACGCGGTGATCGCCTAGCTCACCCGGCCGCGGCCGCGATGCCCGCCGCAAGCGGCGGGCGGATGACCCCCCGGTCGGTGACCAGCGCCGTGACGAGCTCGGCCGGCGTCACGTCGAAGGCCGGGTTCCACACGGCGGCCTCGGGTGCCGGATCCAACTCGCCGGCCGCCCGCTCTTCGATCGGGATCGCCGATCCGTCCGCGGCCGCCAGGTCTACCGTCGACCAGGGGGCGGCCACGTAGAACGGCACCCCGTGCCGCTGCGCCAGCACCGCGAGTTGGTACGTCCCCACCTTGTTCGCCACGTCGCCGTTGCGGGCGATGCGGTCGGCCCCGGTGATCACCGCCTGGATGCGGCCCGAGGCCAGGGCGGCACCGGCCGCGGAGTCCGCCAGCGTGGTGACCGACACGCCCGACCGCGCGAGTTCCCAGGCCGTGAGCCGCGCGCCCTGGCGGAGCGGCCGCGTTTCGGTCGAGAGCACCGCGATCCCCCGCCCCTGTTCGTGCGCGACGTAGATCGCGGCCAGCGCGGTCCCGATCCCTCCCGTGGCCAGGGCCCCCGCGTTGCAGTGGGTCATCACCGTGGAACCGTCCGGGAGCAGCTCCGCGCCGTGCTCGCCGATGCTGCGGCACATCGCCTCATCCTCCGACCAGATGGCCTGTGCCTCCTCGCGGAGCGCGCGGGCCACGGTGCGCGCATCGGCCGCGCGCGCAAACTGCTGGTCGGCGACCGCGAGCATGCGTGTCACCGCCCATCCGAGGTTCACCGCCGTGGGGCGGGACGCGTTCAGCCGTTCCGCGCTGTCCCGCACCCGTTCCGGGGTCAGAACGCCGTCGCGCGCGGCAGCCTCCGCGTCGCGGGCCAACGCCATCGCTGCCGCCACACCGATGAGCGGCGCCCCGCGTACGCGGAGGCTCCGGATGGCCTCGATCATCGCCGCCAGGTCCGCGAGTTCGACGTAGCGCTCCTCCCCCGGGAGCAGCGTCTGGTCGAGGATCGTGAGACCGCCGTCACTCCAGTCGATCGGATGAAAACTCAGCGTCATGCGTCAGGTGCCTCGTCGCCGGCCCCGTTGGCGGCTGCCCGCTCGAGGCCGGAAAGGGTGGAGTCGACATGTCGGAGGACCGCGTCGAACGGCGCGAACGCTTTCTGGACCCGCACCTGCAGGACGGCCCCTTCGAGGGCCGCCAGCAGCACGCCGGCCAGGGCGTCGAAGTCCGTGTCCGGCGGGAGACGGGGCGCCGCCTCCACCAGCCACAGCTTGAGCCAGCCCTGCACGCGCATCCATGCGTCGGCGAGCGCCGCCTGCGCGGCGGGGCTCGCGTCCGCGACCTCGGCGGACAGGTTACCCAGGAAGCTCCCACGGGCGAAGCCTTGAGCGGCCAGATCCGCCCGGTGGCGAAGGAACAGGGCGTGCACCCGCCGGAGCGGATCGCGCTCGGCATCGAACGCCGGCTCCAGCACGTCCC
>JBDHIW010000025.1:0-18836 GCA_039587215.1 Gemmatimonadota bacterium
TATTCGGTGGGCGCGATGCTGTACGAGATGTTGGCGGGGGAGCCGCCGTATCAGGGGAGCAGCGCGCAGGCGATCGTGGCGAAGGTGATCACGGAGAAGGCGCCGCCGGTGACGGCGGCGCGGGACACGGTGCCGGGGCACGTGGCGGCGGCGATTGCGCGGGCGCTGCAGAAGATGCCGGCGGATCGGTTCAAGACGGCCGCCGCCTTTGCCGACGCGCTCACCAACACCGCCTTCACGGCGCCGACGGGGACGGTTGCCACGGGCATCGAGGCCGCCCCGGAGGCCGCACGGCGAACCGTCCCAACGTGGCTCTTCGCCGCCACGGCGGTGCTTGCAGTCGCGGCCGTGGCGCTGCTCGGGCTTCGCAGCCTGGCGGGCGGATCGCCCGCGGCGGTGACGCGCTTCACGGTGGAGCTCGGCGACGAACTGCCGATCGCAAGCACCAATTTCGATCGCATCGACATCTCCCCCGACGGGAGCCGCCTGGCGATGCTCGTGTCGGCGCAGGAAGCGCAAATGGCCATTGCGGTCCGGGCGATGGACCAGCTGGACGTGACCGTCGTACCCCGGACCGAGAACGCGCGCAACCCGGTGTTTTCGCCCGACAACGAGTGGCTCGCGTTTCGTCAGAACGGTGCGATCCGCAAGATCCGGCTGGCGGGTGGCACGCCCTTGACGCTCGCCGAAGGCGCGGGGTGGACGGGTGTGAGCTGGGGGAAGGACGGGACGATCGTCTACGTTGGGGGTGGCAGCGGCGGGCTCCGCCGCATCCCGGAGGCCGGCGGACCGGTCGATACGCTGACGACGCCCGACGCGGAGAGCCACTCGTGGCCGTACCAGCTGCCGAACGGGCGGGGCGTGCTCTTCACGGTCGGGACCTCCAACGACGACTCGCGCATCGCGGTCGTGGACATCGCGTCCGGCGCCGTCACCGAGTTGCTCGAGGGCGTGCGCGCCCGGTACGTCGCGACCGGCTACCTGGTGTACGCGAGTGCGGACGGCGGCGTGCTCGCGGCACCCTTCGACCAGGACCGGCTCGAGGTGGTCGGTCCGGCGGTGCCGCTGCTCGAGGGCGTGTCGGTGGCCTCGACGCGCAGTGCGCGTTTCGCGGTCGCGGGCAATGGGACGCTGGTCTATCAGACCGGCGGCGCCGGCGCCGGAGGGCCGCTCGTGCGAGTGGAGCGGGACGGCGCCGAGAGCGTCGTGGTGGATGCGGCGCGCGAGTACAACCTGGTGCGGTACTCGCCGGACGGGTCGCGGGTCGCCGTCCAGCTCGAGGACGACATCTGGATCCATGACGTCGTCGGCGGCACCGCGACCAGGCTCACGGTCGAGGGATCCAACCAGAGTCCCGTTTGGAGTCCCGACGGCGGCCGGGTGGCGTTCGGGAGTCAGCGCGACGGTGGCTTAGGGGTGTGGTGGAGGGCAGTCGACGGGAGCACACCCGCCGAGCGCCTCGTGGAGACTCGTTTCCCCCCCCATCCGGGTGGGTGGACGCCCGACGGACGCCGACTCGTGTATCGCCAGGCGGGTGAGGGAACGGCGCGCGACCTCTGGGCCCTGACGCTCGAGGGCGATTCGGGAGCGGCCCCGTACCTCGCCACCGAGTTCGAGGAGGCCGCGCCCGTCCTGTCGCCGGACGGTCGCTGGTTGGCCTATGTGTCCAACGAGACCGGTCGGTACGAGGTGTACGTCCGGGCCTTCCCGGAATCGGGAGGGCGCATCCCGGTCTCGACCGAGGGTGGATTCGAGCCGCTCTGGTCGAGGGACGGCACGGAACTCTACTACCGCAGTGGGGGCGGTGGGGGGGGGAGTCTGGTGGCGGCCGAAGTCGAACTCACCCCCACGTTCCGGGTGGTTCGCCGGGCCGTGCTCTTCAACACCCCCGGCTACCGATGGCGATTCTTGGTTCCTGCGTACGACGTGCACCCGGACGGCTCGTTCCTCTTCATGAAGATGGAGGGGGGTGGAACTTCTTCGACGATGGTCGTGCTCAACTGGTTCGAGGAGTTGAAGGAGGCCGTGGCACGATAGCGCGCCGGTCGCCCACGTCCCCGGTGCCCTCGGACGTCAGCCGAGCAGGATCAGCCGCCCGACGCCCAGCATGGTCGCCACTGTGCCGAGCCAGAAGAGGAACATCCACTTGATGAGCTCGGCCTTGAGGTCGGCCATTTCCGTCCGGAGCTCGGCGCCAAGCTCCGTCAGCCGCCGCTCCAGGCGCTCCTCGAAGCGTCGGTAGTTCTGCTCGTTGAGCTCGCGCATCTCGGCCTTGAACGCAGCGTCCACGTCGTTGAGCAATCCTACCAGCTCGTCGACGACCTTGTCGCCGAGCCGGTCGTAGAATTCGCGGGACAGCTTCACGGTCACGGGCACGTCCCGACCCTAACATAGGACCGCCCTCGTGCGGGAATCAAATCCCCGCGCGCGATGCTGGAGGTTTGCGGTGCGCGGGGCGCGGCCGCCTCTGTCGGGGACCCATGCCGCGGCCTACCTTCACCCCGTGACCGACGCCATTCGCATCGCCGACATCGATCCCGCCGACGTCGCCATCTGCCTGGGTGACCCGGTCCCCGAGCAGTGGGAGGGCGCCACGTCGCCGCCCATCGTGCAGACCTCGCTCTTCAGCTTCCCGTCGTTCCGGGCGCTGCTCGACGGGCTTTCCATGGAGCACACTGCCTACGTGTACACGCGGGGCCAGAACCCGACGGTCGAGGCCGTGGAGCGGAAGATCGCGGCGTTGGAGCGCGGTGAGGCGTGCAAGTGCTTCGGGTCGGGCATGGCGGCGGTGAGCGCCGTGATGCTGGGACTGCTCGAGCAGGGCGACCACATCCTGTTCGTGAACCAGACGTACGGGCCCACGTTGCAGCTCGCGGAGCACCTCGAGCGTTTCGGCATCGAGCACGATCTCCTGCTCGACCTCTCGGTGGAGGACGTGGAGCGCGCGGTACGGCCCACGACCAAGCTCATCTGGCTCGAGAGCCCCGGCACGATGCTCTTTCGCGTGCTGGACCTGGAGGCGATCGCGGCGTTCGCGCGGTCCCGCAACATCCTCACGTGCATCGACAACTCGTGGGCCACGCCGCTCTTCCAGAAGCCGCTCACCGTGGGCGTCGACCTCGTGATGCACACCGCCACCAAGTACCTGGGCGGGCACAGCGACCTCGTGGCGGGTGCCGTGGTCGGGCCGCTCGCGCTGATGGAGCCGATCTTCCACCGGTCGTTCCTACTGAACGGCGGGATCCTCGCGCCGCACGATGCGTGGCTGCTGAACCGCGGTCTGTTGACGCTCCCGACCAGGCTGCGGCAGCACGCCGCGGACGGCCTCCGTGTGGCGGAGTTCCTGCGCGACCATCCCGCGGTGCGCCGCGTGTTCCACCCGGCGCTCACGGACGACCGCGCCCTCGCGGCCCGGCAGCTGGCGGGCGTCACCGGCGTGTTCGGGTTCGAACTCGTGGACGGCACGTTCGCCGCTGTCGAGCGGGTGATCGACGCCCTGGAGCGCTTCCGCATCGCCGTGAGCTGGGGCGGTGTCGAGAGCATCGTGATCTCGCCCAACAACGGCGCGAACGCCGAGCGCCTGGCGCGGCAGCGACTTCCCGAAGGGCTGGTTAGGCTCTCAGTGGGGCTCGAGGGCGCGGACGCACTCATCGCGGACCTGACCCAGGCATTGGACGCCGCCAGCGCGTGAGGTTCCGCGCCGACAAACCGCTTACGCTCTTCGAGGCGGCGCTCCCGCTGCTCGTGATGCTCGGCCTCTTCGTGGCCGGGATGGCGGTGCTCGAGATGGGCACCGAGCTGCTGATTGCGGTGATGCTCGGCGCCTCGGCCGTGGCGGGCGCCGTGGCGGCGCGTCACGGTCACGGCTGGGACGACATTCAGCGCGCGACCGGTCGGAAGCTCGCGGACGTGCTCCCCATGATCCTGATTCTCCTGGCGATCGGGATGCTCATCGCGACCTGGGTGTTCAGCGGGACGATCCCGTACCTCGTGTACTGGGGCGTGACGCTGGTGAATCCCAAGTACCTGCTCGTCACGGCGTTCCTCGCGACCGCGATCATGTCGGTGACGACCGGGACGTCGTGGGGGTCCGCCGGTACGATCGGGGTGGCGCTCATGGGGACGGCCGCGGCGCTCGACGCCCCACTCGCGGCCACGGCGGGCGCCGTCATATCCGGCGCGTACTTCGGCGACAAGATGTCCCCGCTCTCCGATACCACGAACATCTGCGCGATCGGTGCGGGGGCGCAGCTCTACGACCACGTGCGCCACATGCTCTACACGGCGGTGCCGTCGTTCGCGGTCGCCCTCGTCGTGTACGCCGTCGCCGCCGGTGTGGCGCCGGTCGAGGGTGGCGGCATGCCCGACGGCGCGCGGGTGCTGCTGGGCGATCTGGACCGGCACTTCCAGCTGCATTGGATCGTGCTGGTGCCGCCCGCGCTCGTGGTGGCGAGCATCGTCAAGCGCGTGCCGCCCGCCATCGCGATGGTGGGGGCGTCGGTCGTCGCCGTGGTGATCGGCCTGCTGCTCCAGGGGTGGTCCGCGCAGAGCGCCGTGGTCGCGGCCGTCGCCGGGTTCCACGCGGACATGATCCCGGCCCTGGCCACGGCGCCGGTGAGCGACGGGTTCCTCACCCTCGTCGAGCGGGGCGGCCTCTACTCGATGGCCAACACGCTCATCGTGGTCATCGCTGCGTTCCTGCTGGCGGGGGCGCTGGAGGCGTCGGGGGCGCTCGACGTATTGATCGGCCGGATGCTCCGCTCCGTGCGCGGCGTGTTCGGGCTCGTCGCGGCGACCATGGGGTCGGGTGCGGTCACCATCGCACTCACGAGCCACGCCGGGGTCACGGCGCTCGTCGTGGGCGACCTGTATCAGAAGGCGTACGCCGAGCGCGGGCTCGCGCCCGTCAACCTGTCGCGGTCGCTCGAGGACTCGGTCACCGTGATCGAACCCATCATGCCGTGGACGGTGACCGGTGTGTTCATGGCGACCACGCTCGGCGTCGCGACGACCAGCTACCTCCCGTGGGCCGTGTTCTGTTACGGCGGTCCCGTGTGCTCCCTCGCAATCGCTGCGCTGTATCGGCGGACGGGGTTCGGGATCGAGCGGGTGGACGCGTGATGGGTGCGTTCGGACGGGACGGGGGCGCTCTTGCCGCCGGGTGCACGAAACTCCATACTCGCCGGACTCGAACACTCGTTCCACTTCCGACGTCTGCGCGATCGTGAGCACGCCCTCGTACTGCCCAACGTGTGGGTCGAAGCTCGACCCGCAGGACACGGCGTGCCGCCACTGCGGTGCGCCGACCCCCGGCGCGCCGACCGTCGTGAGGGGAGATGGCGACGCGCCGGTGATCGACGAAGGGCAGTACGCGCAGCTCGAAACGGAACTGCGCGAGGCGCTGGAACCCAGTCTGCAGCTGGTCAAGGAACTCGGCCACGGGGGCATGGGCGTCGTGTACCTCGCCCGGGACCGCGCACTCAAACGTCTCGTGGTGGTGAAGGTGCTGGCGCCCGCACTGGCGCACGACGCGAATGCGCGCCGGCGGTTCGAGCGTGAGGCGGAGGCGGCCGCTGCCGTAACCCATCCCAATGTCGTGGCCGTGCATCACGTCGGCGAGCTTCCGGCGTCGGACACCAGCTACTTCGTGATGCAGTACGTACCGGGCAAGGCGCTGAATGACGTCTTCCCGGAAGGCACCGTGGTGCCGGAGGCGCGGGCACGCCGCATCGTGGGTGAGATCAGCCTAGCGCTCGCGGCCGCGCACGCCCGTGGTCTTGTCCATCGCGACATCAAGCCAAGCAACGTGATGCTGGAGGACGAGAGCGATCGGGCCATCGTGCTCGATTTCGGGATCAGCGCGGCGGTGACCCCCGAGCGTCAGGCACAGCAGGGGACCAAACTCACCGGGCAGGGCATGTCGGTGGGCACGCCGCAGTACATGAGCCCCGAACAGGCCGCGGGTGGCGAGGTGACGGACAGGAGTGACGTGTACAGCCTGGGGCTGGTCGCATTCGAACTCCTGGCCGGTCGGCCGCCGTTCGAGGCGGACACGCCCATCAGCATGGTCGCGGCCCACCTCAAGGACACTCCGCCTTCGGTACGATCACTGCGGCCCGATTGTGACGAGCGCCTTGGTGCGCTGGTGGACCGATGCCTGCTCAAGGAGCCCGAGGAACGTCCGTCCGCTGAGGAGGTGGCGCGGGCCCTGTCAGCTGGCGTTCGTCCGATGGTCGAGTGGCCTCCGCCGGGACTGGAACCACTTCGTGGGATGTTGTGGAAGAGCGTGCGGGTATTCGAAGCGATCGGCGCGCTCGCGCTCGTTGGCTATCTCCTGCTGAGCACCCGGACCGTGAATGGGGTCCGTTTTGAGAGTTCCGGCGACACCGTAGCGCTTCTCGCGACCGTGATGGTGATGATCCTCTTTGTCCTCTTACTGGTCTACGGAGTCGCTGCGGGAGACAACTTTGGCAGGCGGGCTCGCTGGGCGCGCAAGTCGGGGTATCCGCTCGGGGTGGCAATCGACGTTGGGCTGGACGGTTGGGACCACACGAGTCGGCTTCTCAACGGGTTCGGCGAGTTCGCCACGCTCTCTGAGGCGGCCCGCTGGGCGCTCGTGCGCCGCCGTCGCGTCGCGTCGGTCGTGACCATGACGGGTCAGACGTTGGCGGCGCTGGGGGTGACTGGGTGGTACTTCGGACTCTTTGGGCCTGACGGCACACGGGCCGGTACGCTCATCACGACCGGAACGACACTCTGGCTCTTTCTTCCAGTACTCGCTGGTATCAGTGCCCGCTTCGCCCTCTTGGCCAGAGAGCGTCGGATGGTAATCCGCGCGCGTGAGGGAGAGTCCGTCATCCTCAAGGAGCCGCCTCCGGTGCCTCCGAACCTGGTTGCGGGGTGGCTCGCAGAGTCGGGGATCGACGAACCTGCGCCGGTGGGACGGGTGCGGCTGCGGCTCCAGAGCGAGGGAGTCGAGGGTGTGTTCTCGGTCGTGTTCGGGTTGTTTGGCCTGGTCACCTTGGCGGCACTCCTCACCATCACGATCGGCGCTCTTGGCGCAAGTGCCCCGATCGATCCGGACGACTGGAGGCGGGCCGTGGTGGGCGAGGAGGGCACTCATACGGCGGGTTCGTCTGCGCCGGTATGGCAACGCCTCGATGATGCCCTTGATGTTGTGGCGCCGCTCAATTCGGGGACACCGGAGATCGATGCGGCAGGGTACCTGTTGCAGGTGGCTACCGTGAGCCCGATCGCGGAGGAGAGGGAATACGCGGTGACCGATGTGCTCGCCGATAGCGTTGCGCGTGCATGGAGGAACGCCGCCGTACCGACAGACTCGGGGCTCCTGTGGACTGCATGGGGGTTTCTGCCGGGGGTGGTGTCGGCCGATGTCGCCTCGAGGCTCGAGGCGCATGCGAACGCGCCTGCAGTGCGTGCGTTTCGGACGATCGCGGAGGGAGGGCCACTTCCCGAGGCGTGGTACTTGAGTTTCGCGTCCGATTCGGGGGTGTCTCACCCGACGGAGTTCTGGGGGGCTCGACTTCTGGCATTCCAGCGCGCGGCCCGCGGAGTGTCGGCGGCGGCGCACGCATCGGCCGCGGCTGGCGACTTCGAATCTGCGCGCGCACGTGTCCGGGAGATCTTCGTGGTTGCGCGTATGCTCGCCCGCGACCCCACATGGCAGGCGCACCGGAACGGACTCGGCGTATTGGAGGTGGGTGTCCGCTCGTGGAGAGAGTTGGGTCGCGTTTCGCGCGACACGATTACACTCGCAACCGCTGATCGGCTGTCCCGGCTTTTGGGAGAACGACGTCAGGCCTTTCAGGCGGCGCGATCGGCCCATCGGGTAGCCATCGATCCCGCGGTTCCATTCCTGCTCCCCTTCGTGGCGGACACAACCCAAGCCCGCGTGGACCGCTGGTTGGGGCTCGTGGGTATTGCCAGGGGTGCGTGCCTCAACCGGCGGGAGGTGTTCGGCGGCGTGAGCGAAACCAGACGACGAAGCCTCGTCGCCGCGACCGAAGCGGTCGCGGACATCCCACGGTCGTCGGATTGGCTACGGGCGGCGGACGAGTGGCTGGACGTCTTCGATCGACCGATCGACGCACTGCTAGAAGAGGAAGAGCGCAGTGGACTCAGCCGGCTCACGGCGTGGGTCATGCAACCGTTCATGGGCGGCATGCTCCGCGGGACCTTCGCCTGCTGATCGCCGGACCTGTCGCCTCTCTCGCGGTTGCTAACTTGCCGGGCAACTGGCGCAGGCCTCTCGCGTGCCGGGCCCCGATGCACCATCTTTGGCACGCATGACGACCCCTCCCGAACGCCTCACCGCCGCCCTCGCCGACCGCTACGCCCTCGAGTCCGAACTCGGCGCCGGCGGGATGGCCACGGTCTACCTCGCGCACGACGTCAAGCACAACCGCAAGGTCGCGGTCAAGGTGCTGCGTTCGGAGCTGGCCGCGGTGCTGGGTGCCGAGCGGTTCCTGAAGGAGATCGAGGTCACGGCCAACCTGCAGCACCCGCATATCCTGGCGCTCTACGACTCGGGGGAAGCGGACGGGTTCCTCTACTACGTCATGCCGTACGTCGAGGGCGAGACGCTCTACGACCGACTCGAGCGCGAGAAGCAGCTCGGGATCGACGATGCCGTGCGCATCGCCGGAGAGATGGCGGCGGCGCTGGACTACGCGCACCGGCAGGGCGTGGTGCATCGGGACATCAAGCCGCCGAACGTGCTCCTCCAGGACGGGGGCGTGCTCGTGGCGGACTTCGGCATCGCGCTGGCGCTCAAGGCCGCGGGCGGCGACCGCCTGACGGAGACGGGCCTGTCGTTGGGCACGCCGCACTACATGAGTCCGGAGCAGGCCGCCGGCGACCGCGACGTGGATGCCCGTACCGACGTCTATGCGCTGGGCGCGGTGCTCTACGAGATGCTGGCCGGCGAGCCGCCGCATACGGGGAGCACCATCCAGGCGGTGCTCTCGCGCGTGCTGACGGAGGAGCCCCGTCCCGTGACGGAGATGCGCCAGTCGGTCCCGCCGCACGTGGCGATGGTCGTGCAGCAGGCGCTGGCCAAAGTACCCGGGGACCGCTTCGGTTCTGCCGCAGAGTTCGCCGCGGCGCTCAAGGACACGGGATTTCGGCTCGCCACGACGGCGGTGCGCACCGCGGTGGCGACGGCGAGCCGACCCTGGTATCGCGAGCCGCTCGCGTGGGCCGCCGCTGCGGTGGTGCTGGTGCTGGGTGTCCTGATGGGACGCGGCACGGCGCCGGACACGGAGCAGCGGGGGCCGCTGGCCCGTTTCCGGATCCCGATCGAAGACATGTACTACAGCGGCATCACGGGATCGCCCGTCAACACGCTGGCGCTGTCACCCGATGGCCAAGCGATCGTCTTCGTCGGCCGCACCGGAGCCGGGGTCCAGTTGTTCCTGCGGCGGTTGGAGTCGGTCAGCGCAGTGCCACTGGAAGGGACGGTGGGGGCATCGTTCCCCATCTTCTCGGCGGACGGTTCGCGCGTCGCCTACTTCGCGTCGGGAGTCATGTTCGAGGTCCCGGTGAACGGGGGTACGCCGACGCGGCTCGCCAACGTCCCAGCGCAGGCGCTGACACAGGCGGTCTGGATGGCTGACGGTTCCATCATGGTGACGGGTACGGGCGGTGCGTTGATTCGGGTGCGTCGCGACGGCTCGGTCGAGGAAATCCTCCCCGCCGACACGGCAGCCGGCGAGACGTACATCGGTCCCAATGCCATGCTTCCGGGCGAGCGCGCGATCCTGGCGATCCCTGCGGTCGGTACGGGGGTGAACGGGCCGGTCATCGCCGTCGAGCTCGCGTCTGGCACGCGGACACCGGTGATCGACGCCGTCGTAAACGCCGTGTGGCATTCGGACGGGTATCTCCTCTGGTCCGATCCGACCGGCGCGCTCTTCGGTGCCGGGTTCGACGCGGATCGCCTCGAACTGACGACGTCGCCGGTCACCCTCGCTGACGGCGTGCGACTCACGGTGGGGGGACAGGCACAAGTAGCCGTGTCGGACAACGGCTCGATGGTCTACATACCGGAGCAGCCCTTCAACCTCATGCTCGTGGATCGGTCCGGTCGCCGGGAAACGGTCGCCGAGGGGCGGCGGTTCCACAGCCCGCGGTTCTCGCCCGACGGGAGTCTCCTGGCGGTGGACTTCATTCAGCAGGGGGCGCGGGACGTGTGGACGCTGGATATGAACCAGCGAACCCTGACCCGGGTCTCGTTCGAGAGCGACGGGCACGACCCCGTCTGGCTTCCCGAGGGCGGCGAGATCGCCTACGTGAGCCGCAACGTCGTCTTGCGACGGCGTGTCGACGGCGGCGGCGGCGTGGACACCGTACCGACGCCCCCCAATGTTCTGGCCAACAACCTCCTCGAGTACCTGCCGGACGGGAGCGGGGCCCTCATATCGCTTGCCATCTTCAACAGCAGCTTCGACGTCGAGCGGTACGACTTCGATGGAAGCGGCACGCGCGAGACGGTGCTCGCCACGCCGTTCAACGAAGAAGCTGCCACGCTGTCCCCCGACGGACAATGGCTTGCGTACAGCTCCAACGAGACGGGCTTCGAGGAGGTGTACGTCCGGCGGTTTCCGAGCGGCGGCGGCAAGACGCTCGTGTCACAGGGTGGTGGGCGCGAGCCGGTGTGGCACCCCAACGGGGGGGAGCTCTTCTACGTGGGGCAGGAGGGCGCTGTACCGTACGTCATGGCGGCCGCCGTCGAGGCGGCGTCGGACGCGTTCGTCGTGCGAGGCCACACGGCGCTGTTCGACGCTGCCGAGTTCGAGCCGAGCTCTCCCCACCGGAACTACGACATCACCCCCGACGGGTCGAGATTTGCGCTCGTCCACCAGGGCACGCTGAGTGAGATCATCATGGTGCTCAATTGGCCGGCCGAGGTGGAGCGCGCGGCTGCGGACCTCCGGTGACGCGATGACCCAGGACGACATGGCCGGTCGCGAACCGATGGGCGAGTCGACCGAGCGCCTCTCGACCGCGCTCGCGGACCGCTATCGCCTCGAGCGGCACCTCGGTGCCGGCGGTATGGCCAACGTCTACCTGGCGCACGACCTCAAGCATGATCGACGCGTCGCGGTGAAGGTGCTGCGGCCGGAGCTCTCGGCGATCTTGGGCGGCGAGCGGTTCGTGAACGAGATCAAGGTCACGGCCAACTTGCAGCACCCGCACATCCTGCCGCTCTATGACTCCGGCGTGGCGGACTCGTTCCTCTACTACGTGATGCCATTCATCGAGGGCGAGTCGCTGCGCGACGCGCTGAACCGCACCAAGCAGCTGCCGGTCGACGAGGCCCTGCGCATCACGGAGGCTGTGGCGGGCGCGCTCCAGTACGCGCACGAGCAGGGCATCGTCCATCGCGACATCAAGCCCGAGAACATCCTCCTGCAGCGCGGCCAGCCGCTGGTCGCGGACTTCGGCATCGCGCTCGCCGTGTCGCACGCGGGAGGCTCGCGGCTCACGGAGACGGGGCTCTCGCTCGGCACGCCGCACTACATGTCGCCGGAGCAGGCGACCGGCGACCGCGAGCTCGATGCCCGGAGTGACGTGTACTCCCTGGGGGCGATGCTCTACGAGATGTTGACGGGCGAGCCGCCGCACCTCGGCAACAGCGTGCAGGCGGTGGTGGCCAAGATCCTCACCGATCACCCCGAGCCCGTGACGAAGCGGCGGGACACGGTGCCGCCGCACGTCGACGCGGCGCTGCAGGTGGCGCTCGCCAAACTGCCTGCCGACCGCTTCGCGACGGCCGCGTCGTTCATTCAGGCGCTGTCCAATCCAGCCTTCACGCATGCGACGGCGGCGGTGCCAGTCGGGATGGGCGCGACGGGCGGGCGATGGCGCCAGGCAGCGCTCGGTCTTGGCGTCGTGGCGGCGGTGCTGGCCGTCACGACGGTGATGGGCTGGCTTGGTCGAGAGAGTGATGCCGCGGCGCCCATCGTCCGGTTGGCCGTGTCCACCGCCGAGCTGGACGACCAGCGCACGTTTACCGGGGCCGTGAGTCCCGATGGAGCCCACGTGGTCATGACCGCGTTCGGCGGAGGCTCCGCGCGACTCCTGCAGCGCTCGCTTGCGGGCCTCGGCATTCAGGAGTTGTCCGTCGGGTACGACTTTGCCGTGCGTCCGTTCTTCTCGCCCGACGGGAGCGAGATGGGGTTTTTCGGGGGATCCCCAGCCGGGATCCGCATCGTGCAGGCGGGTGGCGGGCCGCCGCGCACCGTGCACGAGTCCGTTGGTGACGGCGGGGCGCACTGGGGCACCGACGGGTTCATCTATTTCAATCTCCCCGATTACGCCGCCATCGCGCGGGTCCCGAGCGCGGGCGGCGCCGTGGACACCCTGTGGCTTCCCGAGGTGGGCGGTGTGGGCTGGCCGTCAATTCTCCCCGGGGAGCGCGCGGTGCTGTTCGTGAACGGGACGAGCTTGGCGAGTCTGTCGGTGATGGTACTGGACCTCGAGACGGGTGAGGCCAAAGAGCTGACGCTCGGCGGCCCGAACGTCCAGTACGTCGAGAGCGGACACATCCTGTTCACGCGCGACCGCTTCATCATGGCAGTGCCGTTCGACCTGGATGCCCTCGAGTTGACGGGCACGCCAACGCCGGTGGCGGAGGTCGCGGCCGGCAGCGTCCAGTGGTTCGCCTATGACGGCGGCACGCTCGCGTACGCGGCCGGTGGGGCCGCGCTCGGGGGCAACCAGCCGGTGCTGGTCGATCGCGGCGGGAGGGTGCGGCGGCTCCCCAACCTGCCGACCGGTATGTCGTTCGGCTACCCGGCCGTGTCGCCGGACGGTCGCAAGGTGGCGCTCCGGGGGAACCAGTTCTCGGCCGGCGAAGACGACATGGACATCTGGGTGTACGAGCTGACGGACGGACCCCTGACGCGGCTCACGTTCGAGGGCCGGGACGACGACCCGAGCTGGACGCCGGACGGGCGCCGCGTGCTGTTCGATTCGGACCGCGGCGGGAAGAACGAGTTGTACTGGAAGCCGTGGGACGGGAGTGCCGCTGCCGAGCTCGTCCTCTCGCGGGAGGGCCAGCTCTGGCGCACGAGTTGGCTTCCGGACGGCCGCCGCTTCGTGTTCTACGAGATTCTCGGAGCCGGCAACCGCGACCTGGGGCTGGCGGTCGTCGGGTACCCGGACAGTACCCGGATGCTGTTTCCGAGCCCGACCTTTAACGAACACTGGCCTGCGGTCTCGCCCGACGGCCGGTGGCTTGCCTATCAGTCCAACGAGAGCGGCACCTCCGAGATCTACGTCCGGCCGCTGGAAGGCGAGGGTACCCGCCGGCAGGTGTCTCGGCGTGGCGGCATATCTCCGTTCTGGGCGCGGTCCGGGCAGACGCTGTTCTTCTTGGCCGGTGATTCCGTCTACGCCGCCGCGATGACCATCGAGCCGGACGTCGCCGTTCGCTCCATCGAGGCCCTGTTCGAGCTTCCGTGCTGCAACGACTTGGGCGTCGACGTCCTTCCGGGAGATTCGCTGTTCGTGGCCTTCGCGCTCGAGTCGACGGGTGAGCCAATCGCACAGCAGCCGGTGGTCATCGTCTCGAACTTCCTCGACGAACTCCGCGCGAAGGTCGGGAGCGGCCAACGGTAGGATCCGCGAGGAGGGTCGCGCTGCCATGCTGCAGACCTCACGCCCATCGCTTCCACGAAGGAGTCCTCATGCGATTCGCGTTGCGCTTTTTCATGCTCGGCCTCGCCCCAGTCGCCATGGCCTGTACCACGTCGGACGACGGTGACGGCGCTGAACCCGCCGTCGTCGAGGCCGCCCCGGCGATCGTCGAGGCCATCATTGCATCACCTGCCGACGGCGACACGGTCGACGTCACGTTCACGATGACGCTCGAGGTGCGGAACCTCGAGCTTCGGCCGGCGGGCACGATGGAACCCGGCACCGGTCACCACCACCTCACCATTGATCGCGACATCGTCGCCGAGGGCGAGCAGATGCCCGCGGAGGCGGGCATCGTGCACTTGGGTGCGGCGCAGACCGAGTACACGTGGGAGGGCCTGGCACCTGGGTCGCACACGATCGTCGCCGTGCTTGGCGACTACGAGCACAAACGCCTCCCCGGTGCGGCGACCGACACGGTGACCGTGATCGTGCGGTAGGGCGATCGCCCCAGATGATCTGCAGGTGTCTTCGCCGCCCATGAAGGTCTGCATCGTCGGCGCGTCCGGGAAACTCGGGACGTACATGGTGCAACACGCGCTCGATCGCGGCTACGAGGTCGTGGGGGTGTGTCGGCCGGAGAGCGTCTCGAAGCTCGATGCCTACGCGAACCGGATGACGATCGTCCCCGGGCGGACCAACGACCGGGACGTCATCGGGCGCGCCGTCGAGGGCTGTCACGGCGTCCTCACCGTGCTGGTCCCGTGGGGTGTGCAGCAGTACGCCACGGGAATGGCGCAAGCGGTGATCGACTTGGCCGATGCCGATGCGCGTCTCGTGTTCTCCTGTGGCTGGCACATCACCCGGGACGGCCTCGATCGGTACTCCTGGCGCCATCGGGTGCTCGTCGGTGTGTTCGGCGTCGTCGCGCGCCTCACGCGGTTCGCGGATCTCGGCGATCAGGTGGAGGCGTGCCGGCGCATCTTCGCGAGCGAGCGACCGTGGACCGTCGTGCGCGGTAGCGACCTCGAGGAGGGGGAGAGCCAGGGCCTGCCGGTGTGGAGCCGGCACGTGGGCGACCCGATCCTCGCGAGCAATCGCACGCGACGCATCGACTTCGCGCTGTTCATGGTCGAGGCGCTGGTGAACGACGCATTGATCCGCGAGGCGCCCGCCATCGTTGGATGCCAGACGCCGTCGGCGCTGGCGCACCGGAACGACCCCAGCGCGCGGACCTGACGCCCGATGTCGGCTCCCCGTTCCGGGTTCGCCGCGTACATATTGCTTCCTCTCTCTGGCCCAGATCGTGGAGTTCCCCTATGACCTCCCCACATCGTTTCCTATTGACGCTCATGCTCGGAGCCGTTGCGGCGTGCACGGCCGCCGAAGAGCAGCCTGCCGCCGATGCCGCGGCAGACGCCGTCGTCACCTCGTCGATTCCGGCTGCCATTCTCGGCGAGGCGGCCCCGCCGCAGGGTGAGTCGGTCAACTACGTCGCCGGCGACGAGGCGACGACGGGATACCTCGCCGTCCCCGACGGCGACGGCCCGTTTCCCGCGTTGATCCTGATTCATGAGTGGAACGGACTCGGCGACCGCGTGCGCCAGGTGGCGGACGCGTTCGCGGACCAAGGATACGTGGCGGTCGCGGCCGATCTCTTCCGCGGTCGGGTCGGCACGAACCGGGACGAGAACATGGCACTCACCCGCGAGGCGCGCGGCGACATGGACGCCGTCATCGCGAACCTCGATGCCGCGCAGCAGTTCCTGCGGAGCCGGTCCGACGTGACGGGCAAGGTCGGGGTGATGGGCTGGTGCTTCGGCGGCGGCGTCGCGCTGAGCTACGCGCTGGGTGGGGACCAGCACGATGCCACCGCGATCTTCTACGGCTCGCTCGTCGAGGATCCCGCCGAGTTGGCCAGGCTGGACCACCCGGTGTACGGGACGTTCGCTGAGATGGACCGGGGGATCCCGCCCGAGCAGGTGGAACGGTTTGCGGCAGCGCTGGATTCTCTCGGCATCGACAGCGACATCCACATCTACGACGCGGTCAACCATGGGTTCTGGCTGCGGGTCGATCAAGATCGCGAACTTCGCGAGGCGCCGGCACAGGATGCGTGGGCGCGGCTCACGAGTTTCTTGGCGCGGGTGCTGTAGTCGGGTGCGACGCGTGCGGCGCCCATTGGGCGCCGCACCTCTCCCGCGTCAGGTCACGACGCCCACGTAGTTCGCTCTGAGATACGCAAGGTCGAATCCTGCCCGCCGCAGGTTGTGGTACGACTGACTCGGACGGTCGGGCAGGTCTTCGGCGGTCTCCGACATGGCGAGCGTGCACCCCAGGGCGCGCGCGTCCTGCAGGCGCCGCGCGATCAGCGCCGACTGTGCCCCACGTCCGCGTCCCTCATGGAGTGTCGCCCCAAAGGCCAGGCAGGCGTACGGCGGATCGACGTACAGCAGCGCCGCGCCCAGCGCCCGGTCGCCGTCGCACGCGAGATAGGCGTGCCACCCGGGCCGTCCGGGCACCCCGCCGAGAAACGGCCGCAGTGACGGAGGGTGTTCGAACGCGGTGGCGATGATCTGGCCGACGGTTGCCGCGTCGTCCTGCCCGACCTCGCGGATCGTCAGATCCGTGGCCGCGTCCGCAACGGGCTGCTCGAGCTGGTACACGAGCTTGGCCCAGTTGTTGTGGTGTCGCAGGCCGCGCGCGGTGAGCAGCGGGACCAGGTGCTGGGCCGCGTTCGGGTGCACCTGGACGAAGCACCTGGCGGTGCCGCGATCGCGGTAGAATGCCAGCACCGCATCGACGTCGCCCGGCGTCGCGGGAGTCTCCACACCCAGTGCGATGGTCCGGTTCATGGCGAGGATGTCCTCGGTCCCGATCGCGGTCATGACCGCGCTCCCGCGCCAGGCCACACCGACTCCGAGGCGCCGGGCCAGGTCGGGTGCGGCCGCCGTGTAGTGCTCGGCCCAGCACCGTGCCTCGATCAGGTCGAAGCGTCGGACGGTGTCTCCGTCCATGTCGGTACCGTCTAGGGTGTGTTGGGCCGGTTGAACACCTGCACGCCGAGAATCCGCCGGCCGGCCGGCGCCTCGTAGACTTCACCGTCGACGACGTCGATGACGCGGTCTCCCCGTGCAGAGTGCACGAGCACGTGGCGGTCTCCGATCCAGCGGCACGTCGCGGGCGGATTGGCCACGACCTGTGCCGCCGGCCGGTCGATCACCTCGTCGAAGATCTCGGTTTCTTCGGTACCGTCGCGCACGACGACCTGCCGGGTCGTGTACTCCTGCGCGCCCCGGCGGGCGTATGCGCGATCGTGCGCGAACCGACGGCCGTCGGGCGCCCAGCAGACGTTGAAGTCGCTGGGTACCCCGAGGAGCTTCTCTTCGGCGACGAAGCTGTAGTCGTTGCCCGGGATGTCGTACGCGACGATGTGCGTCGTGTTGGCCCAGCGGCGGGACACGACCTCGTAGGCGACCGCGCGGCCATCGGGCGAGAGCACCGCGTTGCCGGGGCGGCTCTGGTAGTCCGCGATCACGCGTGCGCTACTGCCGTCACCGGCGGCGATCCACAACTCGGGGATGATCTGCGGCTGCGGCCGGTTCTGAAACGTGACCGAGCGGTCCACGAACCACGCAGCGCGGGTCGCGTTCGCGGCGTAGCTGATCGCCCGCTTCCCGGCGCGCTGGAGCGTCGCCAGCGTGGCGCAGTTCTCGGCGCTGACGGTGTAGTGGTTGGTGCCGCCGTGTACGATGGCGCGGTTGGACGTACCCCACGCCATGATCCGGTTCGATGCGCGACAGCCCATGCTGCGCATGTCGCCGGCGGGCTCGCGCACCAGAATGCCGCTGCTGGCAGACCCGCGATACCCGATGCCGAGCCAGCGGCCGTCGGGCGACCACGCGGCCGTGTACTCCTCGCCGGCGAGGCCGTCGCGGACCGTGCGCACCGCACCCGTGGCGAGTTCGACGGTCAGCGCGTGCGTGCTGCTCACCCCCGCGTATGCCACGGCTACGTCGCTACCGTCCGGGGTCGGCGCGGCGACCAGAACGTCGGCGGCGTCGTCCGCGAGCACCCGGTCCTCTCCGGTGCGCGTGTCGTGCAGCCCGACGGTACCCGCCGCGGCATACACGTAGGCAAAGTTGTCACCCGGCAGCGGACCCGTCGGGGCCGGCGCGGCAGGTTCCGGAGCAGCGGAGGGAGCACAGGCAGTCGCGAGCAGGAGCATGGGGCCCCAACCGGCGTTCGGTCGTACTGACGGCATCGGGTCGCTCGTTCAAAGGGGCGATTCGGGGAGGCGTAACGTACGAAGGCGAAGCGCGAAGGGCCACTCAGGCCGCCGATTCACTGGGACCCGGTCATACGTCGGACGTTCCCTCGCGGTCCCCGGGTCCCACAGGCATGTTTTGTGGGATCGGGCCGTCCGGTCCGGCTCGCGTGTTTCGCTTTGCCTGAGGCTGACCATGCTGCGCACAACCATTGCTTGTCTACTCGTGCTTCCGATCGCGTCTGCGGCGGCTCAGGATTTGCCGTCTTCGGCGTTCGATTCCCTCCGGTTTCGCCACATCGGACCCGAAGGCAATCGGGTGAACTCGGTGGCCGGCATCGCGGGGGACCCGCGGATCTACTATGCGGGCGCGGCGTCCGGCGGGGTATGGAAGACGACGGACGGCGGTACGTACTGGGAGCCCATCTTCGACGAGCAGGACGTACAGTCGATCGGGTGGATCACGGTCGCTCCGTCCGATCCGAACGTCGTGTGGGTGGGAACCGGTGAACCCAACATCCGGAGCCACATCTCCTTGGGGAAAGGCGTCTACCGATCGACCGACGCGGGCCGCCACTGGGAGTTCCTGGGGTTGGAGGCGACGGGGCGGGTGAGTCGGATCGCGGTGCACCCGGACGACCCCGACATTGCGTACGTGGCGGCGCTGGGTCACAGCTATGGCCCCCAGCGCGAGCGCGGGATCTTCCGGACCCGCGATGGTGGGCAGACGTGGGAGCACGTGCTGTTTGTCGACGAGAACACGGGGGCGTCGGACCTGGTGATGGATCCCAACAACCCGCGCATTCTCTTCGCCGGGATGTGGCAGGTCGAGATTCGTACATGGGGACGGGAGAGCGGCGGGCCGGGAAGCGGCATCTACATGTCGCGCGACGGGGGCGACACGTGG
>JBDHIW010000026.1:0-18834 GCA_039587215.1 Gemmatimonadota bacterium
GTTGCCGCCGGGGATCGCGCTCCGCGTCGGGACCGCCGCCGAATGGTGGGGACGCCTGACGGGCAGCGCCCCGTTTACGGCGCGCTGGGTCCGCACCCTGCTGGAAGACCGCCGCGTGAACATTGCTCCCGCGAAGCGCGACCTGGGCTACCGGCCGCGCGGACTCGTGGAGGGGCTCGAGGAGACGATCGCATGGCTGCGCGCCGAGCGACTCATCCGCGCCTGACGCCGGAGGCGGGCACCGCGGTCCTGATCGGCACCGCCGCCGTCGTCCTGACGGTGTTCTACTACTTCGGACGCGCGGACGCCATCGGCGTGTACTCCGCAGCGCGCGGATGGACGACGATGACGGGCCCGGCCCTCGGGGTCGGAATGCACGCGGTCGTCGCGGCGCTGCTGCTCGGCGGCGTCCCCGTTCTCGTCGCCCGCTGGGCTCTCGGATACTCGCTCGCCGACCTGGGACTCGGTCTCGGGAACTGGCGGCGGGGGCTCGTCCTGCTGGCCGCCGGTCTGCCGCTGGCCGTCGTGGCCGGATGGATCGGATCCACCAACCCGCTGATGCGCGCGGTCTACCCGCTCGCGACCGCAGCCCCCCCCGGCGGGGTCGCGCCCTACGCCCTGATGCTCTTCCTGTACTTCGGAGCATGGGAGGTGCTGTTCCGCGGCGTCCTGCTCTTCGGCATTCGGCGGACCGTCGGCGAGTGGCCGGCCAACGCCACCCAGACCGCGATCTCCACGACCGCCCACTTCGGCCGGGCGATCAACGAGACCGGGATCGCGTTGCCCGCGGGGGTGCTCTTTGGGTGGATCGACCTTCGCATCGGATCCATCTGGTACCTGGCCGTCGTGCACTGGGTCGTCGGGGTCAGTATGGAGTGGTTCATCGGCTGGTAACCTGCGACGGTTGCCTGCCGGCCGGCGACCCGCAAATTGGAAAGAGGACGACGGCTGGGAGGTGGCCATGTGGCGGGCGGCGGTAGTCTTCGCGGCAGTGTGGGCGGCGACCGTCGGCGTGGATCCGGCGTCGGCGCAGCAGGTACGGATCGAGGGCAGCACGCGCGACTCCGTGACGGGTGCGCCGCTCGATGGTGTCCACGTCGCTCTCCTGAAGGACGGCGCCGTCCGGGAAACGGTCACGGACCCCGACGGGCGCTTCGCGTTCGGCGGGGTCGCCCCCGGAACGTACCGCCTCATCTTCACCCGGATCGACTATCACCGACGCGTGATCGACGCGCTCCGGGTCGGTGGCGAGACGCTCGTCCTGGTGCCCGCCGTGAACCTCACCGCCGTTGCGTTCGAGCTCAACCCGATCGTCGTCACCGTCTCGCGCAGGTCGGAGAAGGCGCTGGACGCGCCGGCCGCCGTGACGGTCATCGACCGCGAAACGGTCGAAGAGCGCCCCGCGCTCACCCCGGCGGACCACGTCTTCGGCCAGGCGGGCATCGACGTCGCGCAGACCGGCCTGACCCAGCACGAGATCGTCGCGCGCGGGTTCAGCAACGCCTCGTCGGGGCAGCTGCTGGTGCTGACGGACAACCGCGAAGCGTCGGTTCCGTCGCTGCGGATCAACCTGTACAACTTCATTCCCGCAACCAACGACGACGTCGACCGCATCGAACTGGTTCGCGGCCCGGGCGCTGCGCTGTACGGCCCGAACAGCGCGCAGGGGGTGATGCACATCATCTCCCGGTCGCCGTTCGGGTCCGAGGGCACCAGCATCTCGGTCGGGGGCGGCGAACGCTCCCTCGTGACGGCGTCCGCGCGCCACGCGTCCACGTTCGGCCGGCGCCTCGGCGTCCGGGTCTCCGGCCAGTACCTGCGCGGCACGGACTGGGTATTCGTCGACACCGCCGAAATCGTGGCACGCGACCCGATCGTGGAGCGCGCGAGCGGGGAGGTGCGCGTGGACTGGCGCGCGAGCGATGACGCGACCGTCACGGTGACCGGCGGCCTCAACCACGCGCTCCGCAACGTCGACATCACGTCGATCGGCGCGGCCCAGGTCAACGACTGGCAGTACCGCTATGCGCAGGCGCAGTTCACCGCGGGCCGCCTGTACGCCCAGATCTTCGCCAATCAGAGCGATGCGGGATCCACCGTTCTGCTGCGAACCAACGCTCCCATCGTCGACCGTTCCATCATGATCGCGGCTCAGGCGCAGCACGGGACCACGTGGCATCCGATGGACCTGACCTACGGCGTGGACTTCCAACGCACCGAGCCGCGCACGCAGGGTACGATCACCGGCCGCAACGAAGCGGACGACGTGATCGAGGAGGTGGGTGCCTACGTTCACGCCGAGGCCGCCCTTCATCCGCGGATCGACGTCGTCGCTGCTGCGCGAATCGACTACCACAATCGGCTGCCGGACCCGGTGTTCTCACCCCGCGCCGCGCTGGTGATCCGGCCGGCGGAGGATCACACGGTCCGCCTCACCTACAATCGGGCATTCGCGACGCCGTCGACGAACGACCTCTTCCTGGACCTCATTGCAGACAGCCTACCGTTTGGACTGCCGTTCGCCCTCCGCGTCTACGGCGTTCCGGCCTCCGGATTCCGCTTCCGCCGCGACTGCGATGGCGGCCTCTGTATGCGGTCGCCCTTTACCCCGAGTGGGCTGGGCGGACCGGGCACCTATCTGCCCACCGACGCGACTCTGCTATGGGGCGGGCTGCTCGACTCGTTGAACGCGAGCGGGTTGCTGGCGGCGGCGGGCGCCCAGGACCTGCTGCTCATCCCCGCCCCGACCTCGGCCCAGGTCGGCACCAACGTCCTGCTCCTGGACGGACTCACGGGGACGACGTCACCCGTCGGGACGCTCGCAGATTTGCCGCCGCTCTCGTCCGTGACGACGAACACCATCGAACTCGGGTACCGGGGCATCGTCGGTCGACGGTTCCTGATTGGCATCGACGTGTGGCGGACGACGAAGAACAACTTCATCGGCCCGCTCCGCGTGGAGACGCCGGGGGTCTACCTCGACTCCGCCTCGCTGGCCGGGTACCTCGGCGGCTTCATGCCGGCTGACCGCGCGGCCGCCGTCGCGGCGCTGGCCACACAGCTTCCGGTCGGGACGGTATCCCCAATCGAGGCACGGGATCCGTGGGATCTGATCATCACCAACCGGAATTTCGGCGATATCACGCTCTGGGGCGCCGACCTCGAAGCCGGCGCGTTTCTCACGCGCACGGTGAGCGTCTACGCCACCTACTCGGTCACCAGTGACGACGTGTTCGCCAACGTGGACCAGATCGCGGACATCGCGCTGAACGCGCCGGCGAACAAGGGGTCGGTGCGGATCGAGTACCGCGATGACGATGTCGGGGTCTCAGCCCAGCTGCGGGGCCGGTATGTGGCGGGCTTCCCCGTCAACTCGGGGGTGTATGTGGGTGCGGTGGAATCCTACGGAGTGGTCGACGCCCAGATCGGTTACCGGCTGCCGTGGTACCGCGGCCTCACTCTGACGGTGGCCGCGCAAAACGTCCTCGATCGTCGGCACGCGGAGTTCGTGGGCACTCCCCGCATCGGCCGCCTCGTGACCGGGCGGCTTCGCGCCGAGTTTTAGCGGTCGCGCCGATCGCTCCCCGTCCGGCGACTCTCCTGACGCCGACTCGCCTTGCGTCGATCGGGGTGGTGCCCGTCGTCGCGACTGCGGCGGTCGTTGCCGGAACGGCGTGGCGTATTGCGGCGGTCTTGGCCGCGGCGTTTCTCGTTCATTGGAGCCTCATGGGGGACAAGCCGGTCAGGTAAGGTAGCGCTCGGCGAGCCGGCTTCAAGAGCAAGAGTCACGCCGGAACCGGGCCCGACCCCCACGTCAGCCCGCCCGGCGGCGCAGTAACGGGTTCCCCCCGTCCCGCCGCCCGGGTTGGCCCGCCCGCCCTCGGACGGGTATTGTTGGACTCTATGCTGAAACAGCTCATGCGTTGCCTGCCCGCCACAGCCGCCACAGCGGTACTCCTTTCGGTCGCCCCTGCCCTACACGCTCAGGGCACCGGCATCGTCGTCGGCCAGATCACCAACCTCGAGTCGGGCGCGCCGCTCGACGGGGTGCGCATCGCGGTCGTCGCCACTGCCGGGGACACGGTCGGCGCCGCCGTCACGGGCGCGGATGGACGTTTTCGCGTCACGGGCGTCCCGGCGGGGCGATACACCGTCGTAATCCGGGCACTCGGCTTCGATCACCGCTCGGTCGCCGGCGTCAGCGTGGACGGCACCGCCGACCTTGGGACGTTGCCGCTTCTGTCGGCCTCGTACCTGCTGAATCCCGTCGTCGTCACGGCCTCGCGAAGCGAGGAGTCGGCACTCGACGCGCCGGCATCCGTGCAGACCGTGACGGGCGAGGCCGTGGCCGAGCGGCCGGCGACGAGCATCGTCGGCCACCTCGGCGGACTGGCCGGCGTCGACGTCGTCACCCAGGGTCTCACGCAGTCGAGCGTCGTCGCGCGCGGGTTCAACGACGTGTCGTCCGGCAGCCTGTTCGAGCTCGTCGACTACCGGTGGGCAGCGATTCCCTCCCTGCGGATCAACACGTACAACCTGCTGTCCGTGATCGGTGACGACGTGGATCGTATCGAGCTCGTGCTCGGACCGGGCTCCGCGCTCTACGGTCCCAACGTCGACCGCGGCGTCATGCACATCCTGACCCGGTCCCCGCTCGAGTATCAGGGCACCGCCGTCAACTTCACCGCCGGCCTGCGCGGTTCGCAGACCGGTGAGCGCGCTACACTGACGGGCCGCGACTTGTACCAGCTCTCGGTGCGGCACGCCGGGCTGCTGAACTCTCGGGTCGGCTACAAGATCACCGGGATGATCTTCCAGGGAGACGACTGGCGGACGATCGACCCCGCCGAACTCGTGGCACGCGACCTCGCGATCGCCGGTGGGGCCAATCCGGACACCCTGCGCATCGGCGAGCGTGACTTCGCCACCGGCCGCTACGCCGTGGATGCGCGCGTGGACGTGCGCACGGGCATGGACGGGGTGCTGACCGTGACCGGCGGCCTCGCGCATCTCAACAGCAGCATCGAGCTGACGCCGATCGGCGCAGCCCAGGGGCGCAACTGGACCTACACGTACGCGCAGGCCCGCTATCGTGCCGGCGATTTCTTCGCGCAGGCGTACGTCAATCACTCGAATGCCGGCGAGTCGTTCCTGCTGCGCGATGGGAACGCGATCGTCGACAAGTCGCTGCTCTTCGTCGCGCAGGCGCAGCATGGCACGTCTTTCGGCGAGCGGCTCAAGGTCCGGTTTGGCGGAGATCTGATCCGGACGGTGCCGCGCACCGAGGGGACCATCTCCGGCGCGTTCGAGGACGACGACGAGCTGCTGGAAGTCGGCGGCTATGCGCAGGCGGAGGTGGACGTGTTCCGCTCCGTGTCCGTGATCGCGACCGGCCGAGTCGACCATCACAACCGCGTGCGCGATCTGGTCTTCTCCCCGCGGGCCGCCATCGTCGTGCGCCCGACGGAGTTTCACAGCCTGCGGCTCACGTACAACCGCGCCTTCAGCCAGCCCTCGGCGCAGAGCCTCTTCCTCGACCTGGCTTCCTCACCGTCGCTCGGACCCTTCTCGGCGTTCGGCGTACGGGCAACCGGCGTACCCTACGAGACCGGGTTCAGCTTCCGACGCGACTGTGGCGGGCTCTGCATGTACTCCCCGTTCGCCGCGGACCCGGCGCAGCCGCTCCAACTCGACGTCGCGCCGTACTGGCAAGATGCGGTGGATCAACTCGACGCGGTGACGCAGCAGATCACCGGCGTGGGGCTCTCCCCGTCGGTCGAAGCGTTGCTCCGTAGCGTCGACCCCAGCGGTCAGGTGGGCACGGTCGTGCGGAAGTTCGACACCGCGCTGTTGGCATTCGGCCAGCCGCTGAATCCGGAGACCGCGGTGCGGGACATTGCGCCCCTCGCGCCCAGCATCACGAACACCCTGGAGTTCGGCTTCAAGGGGTTCTTGCCGCCGAGGCTGTTTCTCTCGCTGGACCTCTACGCAACGAGGTACGAGAACTTCATCGCGCCGCTGGCGATCGAAACGCCGAACGCCTTCCTGAACCCCGACGAGCTGAACACCTTCCTGCGCCCCACGCTCGAGGCCAACGGCCTGTCGGCGGCGCAGGCGGGACAGCTGATTGGCACACTCGCCACCGTTCCGCTGGGCACCGTGACCCCGCAGGAAGTGAACGGCGCGCCGACCGACCTGTACGTCACCGTGCGCAACTTCGGACAGGTGGACCTTTGGGGCGCGGACGTCGCCCTCGGATGGCCGATCACGTCGGCGTTCCAGGTCTCCGCCACCTACTCGTACGTGAGCCGGAACTTCTTCCGCGACGTCGACGACATCGCGGACGTGGCCCTCAATGCGCCGCGCCACAAGGGCTCCCTGGCGGTGCGGTACGAGGCCCCGCGTAAACGGTTCGCCGCCGAGGCGCGCGGACGCTACATCAACGGCTTCGACGTGCGGTCGGGCGTGTATGTGGGGACGATCGAGCCGTATACGCTCGTGGATCTCAACGTCAACTACGTGGTGCCGTTCGTGGCGGGGATGGAAGTGACCGCATCCGCCAGCAACGTGTTCGACAAGCGCCACCGCGAGATCATCGGGGCGCCCGAGATTGGTCGGATGATCTACTTCTCGGTCGGGCAGCAGTTCTAGACGCGCCCGCGCGGGGCGGCGTCCGGCCCCACTAACCGATCAATTCGTTCAACAACCGACCCAACCGCACGCCGGCCTGCAGCAAACGACGCTCGAGCGTGTGCTGATTCCGCAGCACGTACTCGTCGTCGAGCACCCCGTCGTCGGTGCCGTGGTACACCTGCCGCTCCACGATTTCGTAGGACTCGTTGGCCCACTCCAACGGATCCAGCGACGTCCAGCGCGCGCGTTCCACCGCGGTGACCGTCCCGTGGAGCCGCGCCGCGTCGTAGTCGTCGAGGAGCAAACGCTGCAGCATGCCGCCGTCCCACAGCCAGTGGAGGTTCTCCGAGTTGCCGAAGATCTGCACGCGCGTGCCGTTCCCCCCGCGGTCGCCTGGGCGTCCCGCGTGCAGCGGCTGATGGATGTCGCCCACGAAGTGCGCGAGCAGCTTGAGGGCCTCCCACCGCGCGGCGCCGGACTGCCCGCCGTCGCCCACGACCGCGATCAGGTCCGGGATCACCTCGAGCACGCAGTACGTCTCGGCGCAGTGGCGCGCCGGATCGACCCCGGCCTCTCCGGTCGGCAGGTTGACGTAGTGCGCCGTGATGTACCGGTCGTAGGCGGCGTTGCCCCGCAGTTCGTCCGCCCAGACGCAGGACCGCGAGAAGCGGCTGTAGTCGGCGTCGTCGTCGAGCCAGGCGCGCAGCTGCTCTTTGGCAGCGGGCGTCAGTTCCCGCCAGGCGACCTCGCAGATGAGCCGGTGGCCGTCGTAGCTCCACGGACGTGCGTCGGCCTCGGCGGGCTGGACCCAGAGCAAAACCGAGAGAGCGGCGACGGCGGCGATTCGGAAACAAGCGTGCATGAGAGAGCTCCTGTGGTCGGCGTAAGATACACGGGCGCCGAGCGACCCGCCCCCCCACGTTTGCGTCCCCTTCACCCCCTCGTCACCTTTCGCCGATCATGGGGATGACCGCCCTCTTCGCCTGGCAGGATCTCGCGTTCGAGATCCCCGATCGGGCCGCCAGCGAACTCGCCGCCGCCTACCTGCAGGCTGCCATCACGGTGGGGCTCGTGGCGCTGTTTCTGTTTCTCTACCGGCGCTATCGAAAGCCGTACTTCGGGTGGTTCGGCATCGCGTGGCTGATCTACGGGCTGCGGGTCGGGGCCATCGTGTCCTTCCTGGTCACCCAGCGCCCCATCTGGCTGTACTGGCACCAGGTCACCACCGGGTGGACGGCCCTGGCGCTACTGTGGGCCGCACTCGTCTTTTCGCAGCAGCTGCGGTGGCGCCCGACCTACGTCGTGCTGATCGCGTTCCCGCCGCTCTGGTCGTACGTCGCGATCTACCGGATGGACAACTTCCTTCTCGCGGCTGGACCCGCCGTGCTCTTCCTGAGTGTGGCCACCCTGTGGACGGGCTGGGCGTTCTTCCGGCATCACCGGCGGGTGGGATCGGCGGCGGCGCTCGCGCTGGCCGTCGGCTTCCTGCTCTGGGGACTGCATCACCTCGACTACCCGTTCCTCCGAGGCCGCGGGGTCTGGAATCCCTGGGGGTACTACCTCGACATCCTCTTCGTGCTCGCCATCGGGGCGGGCGTGCTCCTACTCGTGCTAGAGGACGTGCAGCGCGGCCTGGCGGCCCTGTCCTCCGTGACCGAGGAGCTCCGACACCAGGCCCCCGAGCACGAGCTCCTGGACGCGCTTCTCGGCAGCACGATGACGCTGGCGTCGGTCCGCGGCAGCGCGATCTACCTCACGGCGCCGGACGGCCCCGGCACGGTCGTCCGCGGCGTGGGGGTCTGCGCCTCTTGGGCGGGGCACCCGCCCGACGGCGCGGCCGCTGAGGCGATCGACGACCTGACCAGCAGCGGCGGCACGCGGAGCGCCATGGCCGCGCTGGCCCGAGACGACCGGGCAGGAGGGGGCGCGTTCGTCGCCGCCCTGCCCATCACGACCGACCGCGGACTGGCCGGTGCCCTCATCATGGTGAGCGACGCCCGGGATCCCTTCGCGGCACTCGACGACCGCTTCCTGATCGCCCTGGGGAAACAGGTTGGCGCCGCCATGACGGCGGGCGACCTCTACCGGCGGCTCGAAGAGCGGACGGACGAACTGGAGCGTCTGGCGACGCGCGTGGTCGACCAGCACGAATCAGAGCGACGCAGGCTGCAGCGGGAGCTGCACGACGAAACCGCGCAGGTGTTCTCCGCGGTCAGGCTGCAGCTCGGTCTGCTGCGGGAGCGGGTCGACGAATCGCTCGGCGCGCGGCTCGACCGCGTGCTGCAGCTCATCGACGTCGGGATCGGGAGCATTCGTAGCGTGACCGCGCGGTTGCGCCCGTCGGTACTCGACGAGCTGGGGCTCGATGCCGCCCTTCGCGCGCTTGTGGACCACTACGGCGACCGTTCGGCGATGCGGGTGACACTCGCCGTGCAGGATGACATCGGCACACTGGCCGGGGCGGCGGAGCTCGCCATCTACCGCGCGGTACAGGAGGCGCTCGCCAACGCGACGCGGCACGCCGGCGCGACGGAGGCCCATGTCGCGCTCACCACGGAGGACGATACCGTGCGTCTCACCATCGCCGACAACGGGTCCGGCCTGCCCGCAAGCTGGTCCCTGGAGGCCGCGGAGCAACACGGCAGCATCGGGATCGCCGGCATGCGGGAGCGGTTTCGCGCCCTCGGGGGCAGCGTCGAGGTCAAGAACGGAGACGGCGGCGGCGTCGTCATCGACGCGTCGTTCCCATCCGACAGCGAGGAGGCGGTAACGCATGGCTGACCCGATCCGGATCGTGATCGCCGACGATCACGCGATCGTGCGCGAGGGGCTGCGCGCGGTGCTCGACGGCCACGACGACCTGCTCGTGGTCGCGGAGGCCAAGAACGGAACCGAGGCGCTGGCCCTCATCGAGACGCTGGCACCCGACGTGGCCGTCCTCGACGTCTCCATGCCGGATCGCTCCGGACTGGACGTGGCACGCGCCGTCCGGTCCGACCACCCGGACACACGCGTGCTGATGCTGAGCGTGTACGACGACGCCGAGTACGTCCGCCAGGCGGTGCAGGTCGGCGCCGCGGGCTACGTGCTCAAGGACTCCCCGCCCAGCGACCTGCGCGACGCCATCCGGACGGTCCACGCCGGCACCACCGTCTTCGCCCCGCACGTCGTCCAACAGCTCACCAAGGCCATCGCCGCCGACGAAAGACAGGCCAAAGACCAGGAGCTGCTGGACCGCCTGACCCGACGGGAGCGCGACGTGCTCACCCTCATTGCGAGCGGGCTCACGAACAAGGCCGCCGCTGCCCGGCTCGGGATCAGTACGCGAACCGTGGAAACCCACCGCGAAAACCTGCTCCGGAAGCTGGGGGTGCGGTCCGTGGCCGACGTCACGAAACTCGCTATACGATTAGGACTTATCCGCGACTGATCCGTAGTAGTGCGGACCCCCCGTCCGTAGGGTTCCGAATACACAAACGCGAGCACATTCGTCAGGTTGCAGACGGTACAATCCGCACCCAGCTGCACGACCGTCACAACGAAGGACGAATCCCATGCTCCGCGCATCCCTCGCAGCTCTCGTCGCAGTCGGCGCCGTCGCCGCCCCGGCCCGGGCGCAAGACTCTACCGTGGCCGACACGACCGTCCGGCTCACCCCGGTCACCGTGACCGCCACGCGATCGGTCAAGAACGTGTTCCGCACCCCGACCCCGGTCACGGTCGTGGATCAGCGCAAGATCACGGAATCGCAGGCCAACTCGATCAGCGACCTCTTCCGCGGCGTGCCCGGACTCGACGTCACGGGCGTCGGCGCCGGTCAGGTCCGGCCGATCATCCGCGGGCAGCGCGGACAGCGCATTCTCCTGCTGTCCGACGGGCTCCGGCTCAACAACTCGCGCCGCCAGCAGGACTTCGGCGAAATCCCGTCTCTCATCGACGTCGCGTCCGTCGAGCGGATCGAGATCGTTCGCGGCCCGTCGTCGGTGCTCTACGGAACGGACGCGATCGGCGGCGTGGTAAACGTCATCACGAAGCGCCCGGAGACCGAGGGGCTGCATGGAACGGCCGGCGTGCGCTACAGCACGCTCGACGACAATCGGTCGGGCTTCGGCTCGGGCTTCAACGCCGCGTTCGGATCCCTGAGCGGGCGATTCGGCGCCCTCTCGATTCAGGCACGGGGTAGCCGCCGCAACACCGACAGCTACGTCGCGCCGGCCGGCAGCTGGGGACGGGTGACCGATGCCGGACAGTTCGTCGGGATCCTGCTCGACTCGGACACGCGCGTGAACGATTCGGGCATCCGCGACTACTCCTTCGACGGACGGATCGGCTACGAGTTCGCGCCGGGCAAGGAAGCGTTCGTGCGGTACGAGCAGTTCGGCGCCGACACCTCGGGATTCGGCTACGTCGACCCCGCCATCTTCGGTCCTGACGAGCCTCTCGTACGCATCACGTATCCGCAGCAGCGCTTCCAGAAGGTGTCCATGGGATACACGGGCACGCTGTCGCTGCCATTCGCGGACCGGCTCGACGTGAAAGCGTACTACCAGGACAACGAACGGGACTTCGACTTCGACATCTTCATCCCCTTCGGCGGCGGCGCCGGGCTCAGCATCGACCAGCGCAACTACACGGACATCGAGACCATGGGTGGCCGTCTGGAGGCCAAGAAGTTCGTCGGCGCCGTCACCGAGCTGACCTACGGCGTGGACTTCTTCCGAGACGTCACCGTGAACACCGACACGTCCGTGAACTCGTACGTGGGGATCCCGATTCCGCCGACGACCGAAGACGTGCCCCGCATTCCGAACGCGAGCTACCGCAGCATCGGGGCCTTCGCGCAGGCGGACGTCGAGCTCACCCCGTGGGTGTCGATCGTCGCGGGAACCCGGTACCAAGAGGTGCGGGCGGCGACCCGCGAAACGCCGGGGATCACGGGTCCGCTCAACACGACGACCGATCGCACGCTCGTCGCCTCGGCCAATGCGCTGCTGTCGTTGAGCGACAACGTCACTGCCGTCGCGTCCGTCGGGCGCGCATTCCGCTCGCCGAACCTCATCGAGCGGTTCTTCGAGGGGCCGACTGCGGAGGGCTTCGGCTACCTCTCGCCGAATCCGGACATCAAAGCGGAGACAAGCCTCAACGTCGACCTCGGCCTGCGCTACCGTGACCGACAGTTCTACGTCGAGGCGTTCGTGTTCCAGAACACGGTGTACAACGGCATCCGTTCGGAGCCGACCGGCGACACGATCCTCACCTTCCCCGAGTTCCAGTACGTGAACATCGAGCGGCTGCGTGTCCGCGGCTTCGAGTTCGCGGGCGACGTGTCGCTCCCCATGGGTCTCAGCCTGAGCTCCGCGTTCACCCACATCAGCAGCAAGAACGTCACGCAGGATCAGTTCAACCCGACGGGCGACGGATTCTCGACGCAGCTGACGAGCGCTGCCCGCTACGAGCTGCCGAGCCGCCGTGCCTTCGTCGAGTACGAGGTGCGACACAACTTCACGCGCGACGATGCGGAAATCGCCGCTGGCAACCCGCTGGGCGACATCATCCCCGCGTTCACGGTCCACACCCTGCGAGCCGGCGTCGTCGCGCTGCGACTCGGCGGACAGACCGGCCGACTGCTGGTTGCGGTGAACAACCTGACCAACACGCTGTACGCCGAGTTCACGAACGCGGCGTTCTTCCGGCCGGAGCCGCGGCGGAATCTCGTCGTGAGCTACGTGCACGCGTTCTGAGCGATGCGCGAACCGGTCCACTTCATTCCCGTGGTGACGACGGTGATGGCCGTCGTCTTCGCGCTGGCGGTATACCGCCGGTGGACGACCCGCCGGTCCGGCCCCCATCTGCTCTGGTGGGCCGGCGGCATCGCCGCCTACGGCGCCGGCACCCTCACGGAAGCCTCGGTCACGCTGCTCGGCTGGAATCCGTTTCTCTTCAAGGCGTGGTACATCACGGGTGCCCTGCTCGGCGGGGCTCCACTCGCGCAGGGCACGGTGTATCTCCTGCTCAAGCGGCGTACGGCCAACGTCCTGACCGCCATCGTCGTGCCGTTCATCGTCGTGGCGGCCATCGCGGTGGCGCTCTCGCCGATCCAGTACGACCTGGTGGAGCCCCATCGGCTCACCGGATCGGTCATGGGGTGGCAGTGGACGCGCGCCTTCAGTCCATTCATCAACCTCTACGCAGCGATCTTCCTCATCGGCGGCGCGGCGCTCTCCGCGTGGCGCTTCGCCAAGCACACCGCGACGCGGCACCGGTTCATTGGCAACACGCTCATCGCCGTCGGTGCGCTCCTGCCGGGCATCGGCGGGGCCGCGACGCGCTTCGGACACACGGAGATCCTCTACATCACCGAGTTCTTCGGCCTGTCGCTCATCTGGCTCGGCTATTGGACGATCACGCGGGACCGGGTGCGGGCACCGGCTCGAGCATCGGCCGCAGCCGCGGGCGCCACGTAGGAAATCACGTGCGCGAAGGTCGTCCGACGACCGGGCACGCGCATGGCGCATGCCCGGTCGTCGTGTCTCCGGGAGCGTCTACTGCCGAAGTTCGGCCGTCCAGTTGAGGATCGTGGTGAGGCGATCGCGCGGCGTGTCCGATGTCGCACCGCCGACCACGACGAACCCGCTCCCGTCCGGAAGCACGTCGTACTGCCTCCCGATCGGCGCGAACACATCGAACGTCCCTTCGAACAAGACGTCCGGCGGATCGGCACGGAGCTCGCCGCCGGTGTGAATGCGCGTCGCAACGATCGCGCTCGTGTGCCCGTCGCGCGTCTGGAAGTAGACGTCGCGTCCGTCGGGCCCCCACACGGGCGCCAGCCCCCCCTGTGCCGAGACCCGGATACGCTCACCATGATCCGGGAAGTCGGCGACGTAGACCTCGTGCTGCCCTGACTCGTCCGTGACGAACGCAATCCACTGCCCATCCGGCGATATCGCCGGCTGGGCTTCATCGTCGGGGCCGTCCAGGAACGCCTGCCAGGATCCGTCGGCCATCGTGAGCCAGTAGATGTTGTGGTTCGCGCCCTGATCGCTTCCGTGTAACAGGAGTATCGACCCGTCCCGCGTGATGGAGTACGGCTGCGCCCACGGCTGCCCGAGACGGTCTGCTTCCACGACCGGCTCCAGAACGCCCGGCGTGCCGATGCGCCGCCGCACAACCGCGAGAGCGCCGTCCTCCGGCCAGTGGGTCGCGAGGATCTCGCGTCCCCCCGGCAACCACATCGACCAGAAATCGGCGCCGTCGCGGGTCAGCAGTGACAGGCCACCCCGCTCGCGGTCCCACACCCACAGATTGCCGCTCACCCCAGCCGCCGGGTCTCCCTCCCCACTGGGACTCCAAAACGCCACGTGTCGCCCGTTCGGTGCCACCCGCGGACCGAACGGCAGCACCACACGATCCCCGAGAGGCCCGATCTGCTCCACCACGGTACCGACTCGGTCCACGAGCAGCATCTGCGCGCTGGCACCGCTACTGCCGGCCAGGTACACGAGGGTGCCGTTCGGGGCCGTGGTAAAGTGCGATAGCGCAGGCTCTCGCGAGATCCCGTCCTCAAGGTTCTCCACAACCGCGATCGGCTGTCCGACCACCGCGTCATCGCGCGGGTCGAAGCGCACCGCGTGGAGGACGCCCGCGCTGCCGAAGACCAGGTGTCCAGTCCTGACGTAGCGCGCGTTACCCCCGCCCTGCATGAGTACGCGGCGCTCTCGAGACGCGGGATCGAACCGCACGAGGGCGAGCGGGGTGCCGTCGGGTCCGATCGACGTGTACAGGACCGCGCCGCTGGGCAGTAGGTCCGGCCAGGCCATGTAGGTCTCCCCGTCCGATCCGTCCGGCTGCAGCAGGATCTCGGCATCGCCGCCTTCGGCGGGGATGCGCGACAGTCCCCAGCTGTTCTCATCCGAGCCGCCAAGGACGATCCAGCCATCCTCTCCCCACACGGCCCCGTGCAGCTCCGTCGCGTCACCCAGCGTGTGGATGACACCGTCGACGACCCGCGCCTTCCTGAGGCGCTCCCCCGATACGAACCCCACCCACGCCCCGTCCGGTGAGAAAAACGGGGTGTGCGCGTCGTCGGCGCCGGGGATCGCCATCGGCGTGGAGCTTCCCATGTGCCTGAGGTACAACTGCCCGGCGTTGCCGTCGCCGGCGATGTACGCCAACCGCGACCCGTCGGGGGAGAGGGCGAGCGCCGGAGACGAGGTGTGGTAGAGGACCGCGAGCGGCTCGACCGGCATCTCCAGCCGATACACCGCGTCCGCGGCGGTGTCGCGGCCGGCCCGGAGACCCCACAGACCGACCAGCACACCCAGGATGCCGACGGCCGCCGCGACTCCGGTCGCGACCTTCCACGGACGGTCGGTCGGACGCCCGGCGGGCTCGGCGTCGAACCCAGCCGGCGGCGTCGGTATGGTGACGTCCGCGCTCGTCGAAGCGGCAAGCGCCTCGGCGAACTTCTCCACACTGACGTACCGATCGGCCGGCAGCCGCGCCAGCGCCCGCCCGAGCGCCAGGTCCACGGGCACCGGGATCGTCTCCCGCGCCTCGCGCACGCGCGGGACCGGCTCTGTCAGGACCTTGGCGATGATCGCCTGCGCACTCGGGCCCGTGTGGGGCGGCTCTCCCACGAGCATCTCGTAGACCACACATCCCAGGGCGTACTGATCACTCCGTCCATCGACGCGGGGATCGCCGCTCGCCTGCTCGGGACTCATGTATTGCGGCGTCCCGAGGCTGAGGCCGGTCTCCGTGAGCCGCGTGCCGCCGGCGGCCGAGACCGCGCGCGCGATCCCGAAGTCGGCGATATAGGCGTGCCCGTCGGCCAAGAGGACATTCTCAGGCTTGATGTCGCGGTGGATCACGTCGCGTGCGTGGGCGTAGCTCAGGCCGTCCGCCACCTCCGCCGCGATGCGGAGCGCGTCCTCGACCGGCAGCTGGGTCTCGCGATGCAAGCGATCGCGCAGCGACTCCCCGTCCACGAAGGGCATCACGTAGTACAGCACGGCGTCGGCCTGCCCCGAATCGTGCAACGACAGGATGTGGGGGTGATTCAGGCCTGCGGCGATCTCGATCTCGCGGAGGAAGCGTTCCGCACCCACGACCGCCGCCAGCTCCGGCAGCAGCACTTTGACCGCGACGGGCCGGCGGTGGCGGAGATCCCTGGCGAGGTACACCGTCGCCATGCCGCCCCGGCCCAGTTCCCGCTCGATCTCGTAGCTCCCCGCCAGCACAGCGGTCACGTGGTCCAGCATATCGGACATGGGTCGCCTCCGTCACACAATCTGCGTTCGGCTGTCCTCAAAGGACCGTGAAGCCTGCGTGAACGGGCCCCTGCATCACGGCGCTGGCCCCGGGGGGAACCGATCGGTAACTTCTGCGCCGATCACCCCTGGACGCTACCCGCCGCACCATGGAGTCACCATGCGCATCGCCTCGCTCGCCGCGATCTGTCTCCTGCCAACCCTCGCCGTCGCCCAGGAGGACGCATCGTCGGACTCGTGGGATATCACCCAGACCTTCGGACCCGCCGATACCATCCGGTACGAGGTGACCGAAGGCACCTGGATGAACGTCGACGTGTCCCCGGACGGACAGACGATCGTCTTTGATCTCCTCGGCGACATCTACACGATGCCCATCACCGGCGGAGACGCCACACGCATCATGTCGGGCCTCGCGTTCGACATGCAGCCCCGCTTCAGCCCTGACGGGTCGCGGATCGCGTTCATCTCGGACCGCGACGGCAACTTCAATCTCTGGCTGGCGGATCCGGACGGCGGGAACCCCCACCAGGTATCGAAGGAAGCGACCAGAGAGGTGAACAGCCCCGCGTGGTCTCCCGACGGCGAGTACCTGTACGTGCGGAAGCACTTCGTCGAGCGGCGTTCCCTCGGCGCCGGCGAGGTGTGGACATACCATCGTAGCGGTGGCTCGGGCCTGCGCGTCACCGAGCGCAACGGCTGGCAGAAGGACCAGGGAGAACCGGCGCTGTCGCCCGACGGGCAGTATCTCTACTACTCGCAGGACGTGACCGCGGGACAGACGTTCCAGTACAACAAGAACCCCTACGCCGGGATCTGTCCGACGGCACGACGCGGACGGTGACCGGCGGCCCCGGGGGAGCCATTACGCCCCAGCCGTCGCCGGACGGCGGCACGCTCGCGTTCGTCAAACGGGTGCGCTATGCCACGGTGCTCCACGTGCGGGATCTCGAGACCGGCGTCGAGCGACCCGTGTGGGACGGGCTGAGCCGTGACATGCAGGAGGCCTGGGCGATCCACGGCGTGTACGCGCAGTACGACTGGACCCCGGACGGTACGGCGATCGTCATCTGGGCCAAGGGCAAGATCTGGCGGGTGGACGTGGCGTCGGGCGCGGCCACCGAGATTCCCTTCACGGCCCAAGTCGAGCAGACGATCCATCAGGCCCTTCGCGTGCAGCAGGACGTGCACCCGGACCAGTTTCCCGTCCGGATGCTGCGCGACGTGGCGACCTCGCCGGACGGCCGCCACGTGGCCTACAGCGCAATGGGGCAGCTCTACATCAAGCAGATGCCGAACGGTACGCCCCGACGCGTGACCGGCGACGCGTGGCTCGAGTTCGATCCGGCGTTTTCGCCCGATGGCGACTGGCTGGTCTACACGACGTGGTCGGACAGCGCCAAGGGACGCGTGCGCCTCGTCCGGACCAACGGGCGCAACGGGCGCGACGTGGTGTCGCGGCCGGGCCACTACACGGACGCCTCCTTCTCGCCCAGCGGGCAGCAGATCGTGTTCCGGAGCGTCGGCGGCGACAGTCGGCGCGGTACCACACACGGCGAGCACCGAGGAGTCTACGTCGTGAGCGTGGCCGGGGGCGAGCCGCGTCGCGTGACCGAGAGCGGCAGCGATCCGATGTTCGATCACACCGGTGCACGGCTCTATCTCGCGGCGAACCGCGGCGGGAAGTCGGCACTCATCAGCGTCGATCTGTCCGGCGGCGACGAGATCGTGCACGTCCAGTCCGAGAACGCGACGCAGATCCTCCCGTCGCCCGACGGACGGTGGTTCGCGTTCACCGAGCGGTTCCGCGCCTACATCGCGGCCTTCCCGCGGACCGGCCGGGCCATCGACGTCTCCCCGTCCACGCGGTCCTACCCCGTGCAGCAGGTGTCGCGCGATGCGGGCGCCTACCTGCACTGGTCGGGTGACGGCCAGCGGCTGCACTGGACGATGGGCCCCGACTACTACACGCGCGACCTCACCGAAACGTTTGCATTCCTCGACGGCGCCGGCGACGAGCCGGCCGAACCCGAGACCGAGGGCGTGGCGATCGGATTCACGGCATCGAGCGACAACCCGTCGGGCAGCATCGCCTTCGTGGGTGCGCGCGTCATCACCCTGGCTGACGAGGACGGTGGCGTGATCGAGAACGGCACCGTCGTCGTCGAGCGCAACCGCATCGTGGCCGTGGGGCCGTCGGACGAGATCGACGTACCGGCCAACGCGCACCGCGTCGATGCCGCGGGCAAGACGATCATCCCCGGGCTCATCGACGTGCACGCGCACGTCGGCAGCGAGTCGAACGGCATCCTCGCGCAGTCCAGCTGGCCGTTCATGGCCAACGTCGCGTACGGCGTGACCACGTCACACGATCCGTCGAACTCGACGGAGATGGTGTTCACCAACGCCGAGATGATCCGCACCGGCACGAAACTCGGCCCCCGGCTCTTTTCGACGGGCACGATCCTCTACGGAGCCGAGACGTCCTTCAAGGCGGTGGTCCGCGACTACGACGACGCCCTCATGCACATTCGGCGCATGCGGGCGGTCGGCGCGATCTCGGTCAAGAGCTACAACCAGCGCCGCCGGGACGCGCGGCAGATGATCATGAAGGCGGCGCGCGAGCTCGACGTGATGGTCGTGCCCGAGGGCGGGTCACTGGTCTACAACAACATGACGATGGTGATGGACGGGCACACGGGCGTCGAGCACTCGATGCCCGTGCCGGACGTCCACGAGGATCTGGCGCAGCTGTTCGGCCGCAGCGGTACGGGGTACACGCCGACGATGGTCGTCGGCTACGGCGGGCTCTCGGGCGAGTACTACTTCTACGAGCGCACCAACGTCTGGGAGAAGGAGCACCTTCTCACGTTCACGCCGCGCGAGAGCGTCGACGCGCGCTCACGGCGCCGGCTCAAAGCGGCGGGTGACA
>JBDHIW010000196.1:0-4048 GCA_039587215.1 Gemmatimonadota bacterium
GTGCCGACAGCATGCGGTCGTGCGAGGCGTCCGCTCGAGGAGTCATCCATGGGAGGGACACCATGAAGAAACACCGGCTGGCAACCTTGATCATCTTCGGTGCGGGCATCGCCGTCGGAGCCTGCTTGTCGGCGACGCTTCCCGACGAGACGGACGCGCAGGAGGCTCCCGCCGCTGCGAGGAAGGGCGGTCCGAGCAAGGGCGACGACGGCTACTTCCCCGGCGGCCGCGTCCCGCAGGCGATCCGCGACGGTCGCTACCCGACCACGTACTTCCCCAACACCGAGAAGCTCGGCGCCGACGAGATGCGCGTCACCGCACTCGGCACGGGGATGCCGAACCAGACGCCCACGAACGCGGCTGCGTGTTTCCTGGTCGAGCTCGGGAACGGAGAGAGCTTCCTCTTCGATCTCGGCACCGGTTCGACGGACCGGCTCTCGGGACTGCAGCCCGACTACGCGAAGCTCGACAAGGTGTTCGTCGGCCATCTCCACACCGACCACGTCGGCGACCTGGCGACGCTGTGGGTGGCCGGATGGCTGAGCGGGCGCTACGAGCCGCTCCACGTCTGGGGCCCCTCGGGCTCCTCGCCCGAACTGGGCACGGAGGTCCACGTGGGCCACATCCGCGACGCGTGGGCGTGGGACGTGACGTCACGGGCCGGAACGCTGCCCAACGCCGGCGGCGAGATCGTCGCGCACGAGTTCGACTTCTCGAAGACCGCCGTGATCTACGACGAGAACGGCGTCCAGATCACGTCGTTCCCTGCGATCCACATCCGCGACGGGTCGGTGAGCTTCCGCCTCGACTGGAACGGCCTGAGCTTCGTGTACGGCAGCGATAGCGCGCCGAACAAGTGGTTCCTGAAGGAGGCCAAGAACGCCGACCTGGTCGTGCACGAGTGCTTCTTCACGCCCGAGCAGTGGATGGCCATCGCGAACTTCCCCTACGAGCAGGCGTACTGGGTGACGTCGAAGATCCACACGCCGCCCGAGGGGTTCGGGAAGATCATGGCCGAGGTACGGCCGCGGATGGCGGTCGCGTACCACTACTGGAACCACCGCTCCATCGAGTTCGAGATGCACGAGGCGATCCGCCGCACGTACGACGGACCGCTCACCATGGCGGCGGACCTCACGGTGTTCAACGTGACGAAGGACGACATCGTGGTGCGCGAGGTGACGATCGACCACGAAGCCTGGCCGCAGGGCACGAGCCCCGAGTGGGGCACCGCGCCGCGCGGCGAGCCGGCCACGAGTCTCATGTCCGATTGGCTGGTCGAGGGCACCGCGACGGAGATGATCCCGCCGCCGCGCGAGCAGGAGTAGCCGGACTAGCCGATCGCGTCGCTGAGGCCGGGGACCTCCGCGGCGCCGGCGGGGACGGTGATCGAGCTGTCGTCGAAGGCGTCGCCGATGGACTCGTGGCGGCCGCCCAGGTGGCGGGCGAGGAAGGCCTCGACGACGGCGTAGAAGCTGAAGCGGTTCTCGGGACGCGCGAAGCCGTGGCCCTCGTCGGGGTACAGCACGTACGTGACGGGGATGTCCTTCGCTTCCATGTCCGCGACGATCTGGTCGGCCTCGAGCTGGGTGACGCGCGGGTCGTTGGCGCCCTGCGCGATGAGCAGCGGCCGCTCGATCTCGTCCACGCGCGAGATGGGCGAACGCGAGAGCAGGAACGCGCGGCCCTCCTCGCTGTCGACGTCGCCCACGCGGCGGATGAACTGCCCCTTCATCGGCGTCCAGTACGGCGGGAACGACTGCAGCAGAGTGATGAGGCTCGACGGCCCCACGATGTCGACGCCGCACGCGAACTCGGAGGGCGTGAACGTCATGCCGACGAGCGTGGCGTAGCCGCCGTAGCTGCCGCCCATGATCGCGATGCGAGCGCGGTCGGCGATGCCCTCGCCCACCGCCCAGTCGACGGCGTCGAGCAGGTCGTCGTGCATCTTCGCGGCCCACTCGCCGTCGGCGGCGTTGATGAAGGACTTCCCGAAGCCCGTGGAGCCGCGGTAGTTCACGCCGAGCACGGCGTAGCCGCGATTCGCAAGCCACTGGTGGATCGGGTGGTAGCCCCACGAGTCGCGCGCCCACGGACCGCCGTGCACGAGCAGCACCATGGGGAGCGGCGCGTCCGGCTTGCCGTCGTCACCCGTGTCGCTCCACGGCGGCAGGCTGAGGTAGCTGACGAGGTCGAGCCCGTCGCGCGACTGCAGAACGTGGGCGTGCATGCGCGTCAGCGGCTTGCCGACCAGCGCGTCGCGGGACACGAACAGGAACGTGAGGTCCTGCGCCGCGCGGTCGTACAGGTAGTAGCGCACGGGGCCGGCGTCCATCAGGTAGGCGACCACCCAGCGGTCGTCGGCCAGCGTGCGGCTCACCACCTCGACGTCACCGTCCTGCGCGTCGAGCAGGAACGTGAGGTCCGTGCGAACGGCGTCGTCCAGCACGACCCAGCGCTTGCGGTCGTAGTCGAACGCCACGGCCTCGACGAGGCCGGTCGTCGGGTGCGCGAGGCAGTCGGACGCGTCGGCGCGCGCGTCGGCGGCCAGCGTGGTCGCGTCGCCGGTCTCCCAGTCGACGGCCATCCACGCCCCCGTGTCGCGGCCGCGGCTGTCGGTCATGTACAGCGTGCGGCCCGACGCGTCGAAGCCGAGCAGGTAGGTCGTGAGCGCGTCGTCGGGGTGCACGTCCGCGAACAGCTCCCACCCCTGCGCGGTGCGGCGCTCGAACTCCGTGCCGCCCTCGGCGGTCGGCCGCATGCCGAGCCGCACGTTCAGGTCGTCGTCGGCGACGAAGCCGACGAACCGCTCGTTCGTCTCGACCAGCGTGCGCTCGCCGGTGCCGAGGTCGAGCCGGTACACGTCGTGGTACTGGGAATCGCGGTCGTTCAGACCGACGAGGATCGAGCCGGGGTGCTTGTGCGTGACCTGCACGATGCGCGCCGCGATGCCGTCGATCGGTGTGACGTCGCGCGTCTCCCCCGTCTCCACGTCGGTCACGTGGACGTGCCAGTTCTCGTCTCCGCCGGTGTCCTGGACGTACACGACGTGGCGCGCGTCGTACGCCCAGAAGTAGTCGCGGATGCCGCGCACCCGGTCCTCGGTCACGCACCGCGCCGCGGAGACGTCGTCGGCCGGGCCGACCCACACGTTGAGCACGCCGTCCGAGGGGGCCAGGAACGCCAGCCGCGCGCCGTCGGGGCTGAGTCGCGCCGCGACACGGTCGGGGTTGCCGAACAACGTCTTCCTGGGAATCAACTCTGCCGCGGCCATGCGCAAACTCTCCTCTCCACCACCGAAGCGAGCCGCAGGCTAAACCCCAGCGGAGGCGGGGCGAGCATTTGTGAGAGCATGCCGCGCCATGAGCGACGCGTCCGTGCCCGCCCGCAGACCGGCCTGGCTCCTGCCCGTCGTGGTGGGCGTGACCTCGCTCGCGCTGCGGTTCTGGACGCTCGACCAGCAGCGCGCGGGCAATCCGCTCTTCCGGACGGCGATCCTCGACGATCAGCGCTACCTCGACATCGTCTCGGGCAACGCCCCGTCCCAGGCCTGGTTCCACGGTCCGCTCTACTCCTGGGTGCTCTCGCTCCTCGGGGCCGGCGAACTGGCCTCGGCCTGCGCCGTCAACGCGTTCGTCGGCGTCGTGACCTCGGTGGCGATCGCCCTGGTCGCCCGGCAGTTGCACTCCGACCGCGCCGGCTGGATCGCGGGGCTCCTCCACGCGGCCGCAGGGGTGTTCGTGTTCCACGACATCATCCCGGGACAGGCGGCACTGCTCGGCCTGCTGCACGTGGTCGCCCTGGGTCTCGCGGTGGCGTGGTGCCGGAACGGCGCGTGGTGGCTGGGCGGTCTCGTCGGAGTCGTGACCGGTATCGCGATGATGGGACGCCCCACCGCCGCGGCACTCGGACCCGCGGCGCTGTTCGTCGCGTGGCGCGCGATCCCGTCACGGAAGCGCTTCCTCGCAGGGGGCGCGGCGGCGGCCGCCGGACTGCTGCTGGTGCTGATCCCCGCGGCGCTGCGCAACCAGTCCGTGATCGGGGAGTT
>JBDHIW010000001.1:0-67174 GCA_039587215.1 Gemmatimonadota bacterium
CCCTTCTGGCCCCTTCCTGTTGGTTTGCAAGTGGTTTGCAGGCATCCGGCACCCTGTGTATGGATGGCGGCCAAACCTCTACGCTGCCCGTGCGAGGAGCGCACGAACGTTCGCCCTCAGCCACTCATTAGGTCTGATACGCCCCAGCTGCTCATCGAGCGTTTGGAGCAGCACTCACCGCCGAGAGCGTGAACCCGATGTCGGGCCTGCGCGTACGAGATTACTTTGCCCCTTTAGAACCCAAACCCGACTGGTACAGGCATGGCATTGATCGACTGCCCCGAGTGCGGGCGTGAGCTCTCCAGCGTTGCGGCGACATGTCCGGGATGCGCCTACCCAATTCTTCGCCCCCCAACCGAGGCTGTCGCGACCCGTAGGCCCCTGCCTGGTGAGTCGAAGTGGTGGGTCACCGTGGCGTCCATCGCGGGGCGACTCGTCCTCGGCGGTGTCCTCATGGGTACCCACTCCAAGGAGGGGGCAATCATTGGAGGAATTGTCATTGCGGCTTCAGCCTTTCCAACCTGGTATCGCGCGAAGATCGACCGGTTGCGAGCCAGCCAAAGCGGCGCGGCGCCCATCTCCACGCTCGAGGCACGTATGGCCGCTCTCGAGAAACAGCAGCACGACCGTCTCGAACAGATCGAGCAGGCGCGAAGCGGCCAGATCGCGGACCTGGAGGAGCGCGTCGACTTCGCCGAGCGGCTGCTCACCAAACGGGGGCAGGACGGACCGAGCTGACGGCGCGTGCGTTCTTAGCGTGTGACCGCCACGGGATTAGTCACAGGTAGGAGTGGCACCCGCCGCAGCGGGCACCGGGTAGGTGGGCTAACACAGCATTCTTGCTGCTGCTTGCAGCACCATGCCCGGCAGGACTCGTCCGGGAATGTCTCGAGCGCCAGCGAGAGACGGCGGCCAAGAGAACTGGCGGGCATGAAAAAGGCGGCGCGATTGCGCCGCCTTTGACAGGCCCGGCAGGACTCGAACCTGCAACCCCCGGTTTTGGAGACCGGTGCTCTACCAATTGAGCTACGAGCCTAGGAATACTCTTGTGAGGGTGGCTGACGGGACTTGAACCCGCAACCTCCGGAGCCACAGTCCGGCGCTCTAACCAATTGAGCTACAACCACCACGCTCCGCTGCGGGCGCCTGTCCTCTCCGCAGGCGGCGGAACGTAAAGATAGCACCCGAACCGGTCAACCCGGCCAGAAGGACCGGTGCCAGGCCTCCCATCGATCGTCCACCGGCGCCGAGCGTCCGTCCACGGTGCGGACCGGCACGATGCCGCGGACGGCGTTGACCAGAACAATGGAGCGGCCTGCAAGATCCCGAGCCGAGTAGTGTCCGGGTTCGTTCCCTACGCGATGGCGCCCGAGAAGCTCCAGTAACCGGTGCAACCCGACGCCCGGCAAGACGTGGAGCGCCGCAGACGCCGTCCGCACAACCTCCCCGTCCAGCCACGCAACCGCGAAGCGTGCGGCCTCGGCCACCCACCCGTCTGACGTGACGAGCAGGGGCTCGTCGGCTCCATGCTCATGTGCGACCGCCTCAGCCTCCTCGAACACCCTGCGCGCTTCGACCTTGTGCGGATAGCCCCCGTAGTCCGACGCCACGAGCCACACGTCGATCGCACCGATCTGGCGATACGGTCGAACTTCCCACTGGAGCTGCTCGCCGTCCCAGCTCACGCGAAGGACCGCATCGTCCTCCACCACCGCCGCACGCTCGGCCGCTGCCTCCGCCACCGCTCCCGGCGCCGCAAGCCCCAACGCCCCGCACGACGCCTCGAGACGAGCGACGTGCTTCCCGAGCAGCGGTATCCCGCCCGACCGCACCCGCATCGTCTCGAAGAGCCGCCGGTCACCACCCTCCCGGTCCACCATCGGTCAGTCCGCGGCTCCGAGTGCAGCCCGCACCGCAGCTCCCTTGCGGAGACTCTCCCGCCACTCGCGCACTGGATCGGAGTCCCACACGATGCCCGCACCCGACTGCACCAGCGCCTGCCCGTCACGGATCACTGCGGATCGGATCAGGATGTTGAATTGCATGCGGTCTCCGTTCACCCAGCCGAGCCCGCCGGTGTAGGCGCCGCGGGCCACCGGCTCCAGGTCCGCGATCACCTCCATCGCCCGGATCTTCGGTGCGCCCGTAATGGTGCCGCCGGGAAACAGGGCCTGCAGCACCTCGGGCATCCGGCATTCGTCCCGAAGTCGCCCCCGCACCTCGCTCACGAGATGGAAGACGTGGGAGTACTCCTCGATGACCTCACGCTCCCGGACGGCGACCGACCCGAAACGCGCCACCCGACCGATGTCGTTCCGCGCCAGATCGACGAGCATCAGGTGCTCGGCGCGCTCTTTCTCGCTCAGGCGCAGCTCGCGGCGCATGCGGCGATCGCGCTCGCGGTCGCCGGTCTTCTTCCGCGTTCCGGCGATGGGCCGCGACCGGACGGTCCGGCCGTCGGCGTCCGGGTGCACCTCGACGAGCAGTTCGGGAGAGCTGCTGGCGATCTGCCAGTCACCGAAGTCCGCGAACCCCATCCACGGGGACGGGTTGGTGCGGCGCAACCGCAGGTACACGTCCCACCCGCTTCCGGCGAACTGGAACCGCTGCGCGACCGCCAAGTTGACCTGATAGACGTCTCCGGCCGCGATGTGGTTCTTGATCTCCAGAACCGCGGCGGCGAACGACGACTGAGACAGCGACGACCCGACGATCGTCGCGTCCGCATTGCCGTCCGGTTCGGGCGGATCCGCGTCGGGCAGGACGTCGATGTCTCCCCCGACGACCCGGTCCGCATCGTCGTCGACGACGATCTCGTGTTCGGGCTCGAAGAAGTCCGCGAACGGCTGCTCCAGGTCGGGTCGATGCAGTTGAGCGCTACTGGGCAAGCCGGCCTCATAGCCCAACAGTCCGTACACCGGCCCACGACCGGCCTCTATCCAGCGCCAGAGCTGGTCGGGATCTCCCCCCCACGGTACGCGGCACCGCCGCTGAGCGCCCCAGGCGAGGCGGACGGTCCCGCCCTTGCCCGCCCCTCCCTCCAAAAAGACGAGCGGCCGCGGCAGAGCCGCGACCGCCGCCAGCATCCGGTCCGAAAGCCGAGCAGGCACCTCTACCTCACCGGGCTTTGCCCTGCGCCGCCACTGCCGCCTGGGCGGCCTGCACAGCCTCGGCGTCCCCGAGGTAGAAACTCCGAATCGGCATCAGCTCGTCCGTGAGTTCGTAGACCAGCGGGATGCCCGTAGGAATGTTGAGCCCGACGATGTCATCATCGGCGATGCCGTCCAAGTGCTTCACGAGAGCCCGCAGGCTGTTGCCGTGCGCGGCCACCAACACCCGCTGGCCATCCGCGACGGCCGGCGCGATCGTCTCGTGCCAGTAGGGAAGCATCCGAGCCACGGTGTCTTGGAGGCACTCGGCCAGCGGGAGCTCTTCCTCGCTCAGCGAGGCATAGCGGGGATCGCCGCCCGGGTAGCGGTCGTCCTCCGGCGTCAGCGCCGGCGGACGGGTCGAGTAGCTCCGTCGCCAAATCTTGACCTGGTCCTCCCCGTGCTGCTCCGCCGTTTCGGCCTTGTTGAGGCCCTGAAGCGCCCCATAGTGGCGCTCGTTGAGCCGCCAATCATTGTGAACGGGAATCCACATGAGGTCCATCTCTTCCAGAGCAAGCCACAGCGTCTTGATCGCGCGGCGGAGCACCGACGTGTAAGCCACGTCGAACGCATAGCCCTCGTTGCGGAGCGTCCGCCCGGCTGTCCGAGCTTCATCCACCCCCCGCTCGCTCAGATCGACGTCCGTCCAGCCCGTGAACCGGTTCTCCCGGTTCCAGACGCTCTCACCGTGACGCAGCAGCACCAAACGTTTCATAATGCAACCTCTGGGGAGTGTTCTCGACGACCCTCTCGATCGGGTTTCTAGCGGCCTAACGGCTTGGCGATTCGAAGGTTAGTGGGCCCCTCGGGCGGCAGCAACACCGGCGCACCCGGACGGGCAGACAACCTTTCCGGCGATCCGGGCATCTAAGGGAACGAAACCGTCGCCACTCACGTTCGTAGGGGACTGCACGCGTCGACCTCACGGCGCCGACTGATGGAGAGCACCTACCATGGACTGTCTGCGAAGCGCTACCCGGATCGCCATCGCGAGCGCAGGACTCGCGACCATCATCACCACAGCCGCGCCGGCACAGGATGGCCGGGGCGGTTCGGCATTTGCGAGCCGTGCGATCACGCGCACCCCCGCGGCCTTTGCCGCGCGGGCGGCGGAGGGTACGCCCCGACTCGACGGGAAGCTGGATGAAGCGATCTGGCAGGAGGCTATGCCGATCTCCGATTTCACCCAGCGCGATCCCGACGAGGGGGCACCCGGGACCGAGCGGACTGAGGCACGCGTGCTGTTCACGGACGACGCGCTGTACGTCGGCATCCGCGCGTGGGACTCGCAGGCAGACGAGATCGTCGGCCACCTGACCCGACGCGACGACATGTCGCCGTCGGACTGGCTCGGCGTCGCCATCGACTCGTACCACGACCGTCGGACCGCGTTCTACTTCAGCGTGAACGCGGCCGGGGTGAAGCGGGACATCTACTTCTACGACGACAACAACGAAGACGCGTCCTGGGACGCGGTCTGGGACGTGGCCACGTCGCGGGACCCCGACGGCTGGACCGCGGAGTTCAAGATCCCGTTCAGTCAGCTCCGTTTCGGAGCCGACGACACCCAGTTGTGGGGCTTCAACGTCTACCGCCGGATCAACCGTCTCAACGAGGAGCAGTATTGGCGCGTCCCGCCGAAAGACCAGACGGGCGTGGTCTCCCGCTTCGGCAACTTGGTGGGGCTGGACGGCATCAAGCCGCCCCGGCGGGCCGAGATCATGCCGTACGTGTCGGGCTCGAGCGCGTGGACGCCCGGTGAAGCGGGCAACCCGTTCGCCACCGGAACCGACCGGACCGCGGCGTTGGGCGCCGACCTCAAGCTGGGCGTGACCTCCAATCTCACGTTGTCGGCGACCGTGAACCCGGACTTCGGTCAGGTCGAAGCCGACCCGGCCGTAGTGAACCTCTCGGCGTTCGAGAGCTTCTTCCCGGAGAAGCGCCCCTTCTTCAACGAGGGCCTCGACATCTTCCGGTTCCCGATCGGCTTGGGTGACGGCGACGGCTCTGCCGAGTCGCTCTTCTATACGCGACGGATCGGGCGGGCCCCGCAGGCGTGGGCCGACGCCCGCGGCGGGTACGCGGAGTCGATCGACCACACGACGATCCTCGGCGCCGCCAAGCTGTCCGGCAAGACCGCCAGCGGCTGGACGATCGGCCTGCTCGGGTCGCTCACGGCACAGGAAGAGGCGCGGGTCGTCGATATCGACGGCGGGGAGCACCTCGATATCGTTGAGCCGCGGACCTCGTACGTCGTGGGGCGCCTGGCGCGCGACTTCAGGCGCGGACGGACGCAGGTCGGGGTGTTCGGAACGGCCATGAACCGCAACCTGCCGGACGATCTGCAGTGGCTGCGGGGCTCCGCCTACACCGGCGGCCTCAATTTCACGCATCGCTTCCTCGACGATGGCTGGGTGGCGGAGGGCTGGGTCGTCGGGAGCCACGTACGCGGTTCCGAGGAAGCGATCGACATCACACAGCGTTCGTCGGCCCGGTACTACCAGCGTCCCGACGCGACGCACCTGACATACGACCCGACCCGCACGTCGCTGAACGGGTTCGCGGGCCAGTTCAACATCACCAAGGTGAGCGGCAACTGGCGCTTCGCCACCGGCGTGGACACGCGCTCGCCGGGCTTCGAAGTGAACGACATCGGCTTCCAGCGGGACGCCGACCGGACCTTCAGCTACATCTGGATCAACCGGCGCTGGCTGCAGCCCGGCGCGGTCTTCCGGAACTTCAACATCAATTTCAACGCCTGGGGCGGCTGGAACTACGGCGGGGACGTCGTGGGCCGTGGCGGGAACGTCAACTTCAACTGGCAGTTCCTGAACTACTGGCGCGGGTTCATGGGCGTGAACCGCGAGACCTCCGCGCTTTCAGACGGGTCGCTGCGCGGCGGGCCCGCCTTCATCCGGCCCGGAGCCTGGAACGCCTGGCTCGGTCTGATGACGGACCCCCGCAAGACGATCCGGTTCGGGGTGAACGTCCAGGGCAGCGTCGGGGACGAAGGGGCCAGCCGGCGGATTGGCGTGAGCCCCAACGTGTCGTGGCGGCCCGCGACCAACCTGGACTTCATGTTGGCGCCGTCCTTCATGCAGATGTCGACGGCATGGCAGTACCTCTTCCGCACCGACGCGCTGGGTGACACCCGCTACGTGTTCGGCGAGCTGGACCAGACCATTGCCCGGATGACGCTGCGCGGCAATGTGACGTTCTCGCCCACGCTGTCGCTGCAGGTGTACGCGGAGCCCTTCGTTGCCGTGGGTGACTACACTGGATTCAAAGAGGTGGCGAATCCCAGAGCGCAGGCGTTTGACGACCGGTTCTCCGCCTACGACGACCAGCAGCTGCTGGACAACGGGAACGGCGGGGTCGACGTCGACCTCGACGCCGACGGCTCCGCGGACTTCGGTATCGGCAATCCCGACTTCACCGCGCTGTCGTTCCGGTCCAACGTCGTGCTGCGCTGGGAGTTCAATCTGGGCTCCTCCCTGTTCGTGGTGTGGCAGCACGGCCGCCAGGACTTCACGAATGACTCCCGGTTCCAGGTCGGGTCGAGCATCGCCGACATCTTCCGGGCGCCCGCGAGCAACACGCTGCTGGTGAAGGTGAACTACTGGCTCGGGCTCTAGCGCCCGCCTAGGCAGAGGATCGACGACGCCGGGGGACCGCAGGGTCTCCCGGCGTCGCTGCGTCTACGGTCGGCTCAACCCTCGTCGGCCATCTCGGCGAATCCGACGATCGACCCGCAAGGAGCCCGCACGAAGGTCTCTCGCGCCCCGTAGAACGTCGTTCGCTCGTCGACGATCGCGTCCACGCCATCGAGGCGCGCCCTGATTTCGTCGAAGCCGGTGACCGAGAAGTACAGCGGGACGCCCGGCGGCGCATCGGGATTGACCAAACCGGGGATGTCCGCCTCGGCGCTCGCGTAGGTCTGGTACATGACCAGCGCATTGTCGCGCTGCAGCATGACAAATCCGAGCCGGTCGCCCATGGGCACCTCTCCCGTGCGCGTGAACTCCAGGCGCTCCTCCCAGAACGCCAGGCACGGCTCGATCGCGTCGACCAGAATGACCGGAGACAGGCTCTTGAACTCCATGGCGGGATCTCCACTCGAAGGGGCCGCGACGAAGGCGGCGACAAGCACTGCGGCAAGGGACCGGAACATGGCGCTCCGTCGTGTGGGAAGGCTCGGGGACTCGCTCCACCGTCAATATTCAGCCGCCGCGGCCCGCACGCTATCTTGCCCTGCACCCCCATGAAGGATTGAACGATGATGAGGACGCGGAAGAGTCTTGCCCTGTACGCCGGGCTCGCGGCGACGATTGCCTGCGAACCCGCCCCCGACGTCTCCCCCATGCAGGCCAAAGTGGATCAGTACGCGACGGTTCCGCTCACGGCCGACCTGAGCGTGCTCTCGGACAACGAGCGGCAAATGATCCCGCTGCTGGTCGAGGTGGGCCAGATCATGGACGACCTGTTCTGGCATCAGGCGTACGGGAACCGCGATTCGCTCCTCGAGGCCCTCACCGACCCGGCGGCGCGGCGCTATGCGGAGATCAACTACGGGGTGTGGGACCGGCTGGCGGGCAACGAGCCCTTCCTGCCCGAGGTGGGCCCCAAACCCGCAGGCGCCAATCTCTACCCGACGGACGCGACGAAGGAGGAGGTGGAAGCCGCTGCCGCCCAGGATCCGGCTCTGCTCGACCTCTACACGATCGTGCGGCGCGATGCCGAGGGCCGTCTCGTCGCCCTGCCGTATCACGAGGTATTCGCTGACCAGCTGACGCGCGCCGCCGCGCTGCTGGGGGAGGCGGCGGCACTGGCCGAGGATCCCGGGCTGCGCACGTATCTCGAGCTTCGGGCCGAGGCCCTGATCACCGGCGAGTACCGCGCGAGCGACATGGCCTGGATGGACATGAAGAACAATCGCATCGAGGTCGTGGTCGGCCCGATCGAGAGCTACGAGGACCAGTTGTTCGGCGCCAAGGCCTCGTTCGAGACGTTCGTGCTGCTCAAGGACATGGAGTGGAGCGACCGGCTGTCGCGCTTCGCCCAGTACCTGCCGGACCTCCAGCGCGGACTGCCCGTCCCCGACGCGTACAAGGCCGAGATGCCCGGGAGTGATTCCGACCTCAACGCGTACGACGCGGTCTACTACGCGGGCGACGCGAACGCGGGCTCCAAGACCATCGCGATCAACCTGCCCAACGACGAGGCGGTGCAGCTGGCCAAAGGCACACGCCGGCTGCAGCTCAAGAATTCGATGCGCGCCAAGTTCGACGAGATTCTGGTCCCCCTGAGCGACGTGCTCATCGCCGAGGATCAGCGAGAGTACGTCACGTTCGATGCGTTTTTCGCCAATACGATGTTTCACGAAGTGGCGCACGGTCTCGGCGTGAAGAACACGATCGACGGTCGCGGCACGGTGCGCGAAGCGCTGCAGGAGACGGCCTCCTCGCTCGAGGAGGGGAAGGCGGACATCCTCGGCCTCTACATGATCACGTGGCTGCGGGAGCAGGGAGCCATCGAACAAGGGAGGCTCGAGGACAACTACGTCACGTTCCTCGCCAGCATCTTCCGCTCGGTGCGCTTCGGGGCATCCAGCGCCCATGGCCGGGCGAACATGATCCGGTTCAACTTCTTCAAGGAGCGCGGCGCGTTCTCGCGCGACGACGCAACCGGGACCTACCGGGTCGACTTCGACGGAATGGCCGACGCCATGCGGGCACTCTCGGAGCTGATCGTCACCCTCCAGGGCGACGGCAACTACGACGGCGTGCGGGAGCTGATCGACACGATGGGAGCGATCGGCCCCGATCTGCAGAGCGACCTGGACCGGCTCGCCGACGCGGGTATTCCCGTCGACATCGTCTTCGAGCAGGGGCTGGATGTGATGGACCGCTGACCGACTTCGGGGGGTCCGAACGCACGACGGCGGTGGCGGCCCACGTGGCCGCCACCGCCGTCGCCTTTCAGCCGGGCGCCGCTCAGCGGTTCTTGATCTCGACCCTCACCGACGACACCTCGTCGGCCGCGGCTTCGATCTCGATCTGCGCCTCTTCCATGGCGGCGCGCGCCTCTTCGAGCGCCTTCTGCACTTCCGCGTTGATCTTGTCCACGTCCACGTTCACCTCGATGCGCTGCCCGCGAACGCTGCGAAGCTCCCGTCGGAGGTTGGTGCGCAGCTCTTCGCGCATCGCCCGGAGCTCCGTCTTCAGATCCGAGCAGGCATCGGCGCCCGCATCACCCATGTGCCCGCAGGGCGCATGGGCCGCATCCAGGTACAGCGCCGCCTGGTGGCCGATGTTCTCGAACACGACCGACCCGAACCGCACGAGCCCGGCTTCCGCCGCCTCGGCGGCCGTCACACAGTGCACCGCATTCCGGTACCCCATGGGTCCGGAGCGCTCGAACGCCTCCGGATCGAACCGGAACGAGCAGCCGGCATGCTCCCCGAGCCCGTCGGCTCCGGGTTTGACCAGGACCAGCAGGCTGTCCACGGCCCCCGGTTCCGCGCGCTGGACCACGACGGTCTGGAGCTTCCCGACGTTGTGGCCGTCCACGTACATGGGCAGGAAGCCCACGTTCAGGGCAACCGGGTCTGAGCTGTGCTCGAGCTCGTACGACCAGTTCTCGATGGTGTGCTTGATGTCCCGGACCTCGCCGGCCCCCCTCGTGATCGCGAGGCCCCCGAGAACGACCAGCGGGGCGACAATGGCGATGAATGCTCTCTTCATGATGAACCTTCCGGAGTCGGTACGTCGTGTCTCGCCTCACTACGGACCCGGCCGCCCGAGGGTTTCGACCTGCCAACCCCTCGCACTCGCTCGCCGGGGACCATCCTGGGCCTCCACCATTCCCTAGCCGAACCGCTTGGCGGACGGCATCTTATGGCCTGTCCTCACCCCAGGAGTCGGCCGTGAAGCGACGGGCGTTCTTCCAAACCGGGCTCGCCGCCGGTCTCGTCGGAGCAGGCATGGGTGATCCCGCCGCGCTCCTCGCCCGCCCACGGCGGCAGGACGGCGGCATCCGGCTGCATTCCAACGAAAACCCCCTGGGCGTCGGGCCGAAAGCCCGACAGGCGGTCACGGACGAGCTGCAAACAGGCCACCAGTACCCGCGGGCGCTTCGGGAAGCCCTGACCGGACGACTTGCCGAGCACCACGGCGTCCCGGTGGAAGCGATCGTTCTCGGCGCCGGCTCGACGGAGATTCTTCGGGTCGCCGTGCAGGCGCTGGGCATGCAGGCCGACCGGATCGTCATCGCCGAGCCGACCTTCGAGGATTCCTGGCGCTACGCGCGGATCGCCCCGACGCCGGTCCAGGCGCTCCCCCTGCGCGCCGACATGTCGCACGACGTGCCGCGGATGCGCGCGGCCGCGGACCGCGCCGACGGGCCCGTCGTGGTCTTTCTGTGCAATCCCAACAACCCCACGGGCACGATCACGCCGAGCGCCGAGATCGACGAGTGGATCGCCGCGGCACCGGACGATCACTTTTTCCTGGTCGACGAGGCCTACTTCGACTTCGTCGAGTCGCCGGCCTACCACACGGCGATCCGTTGGACGGGTGATCGCCGCAACGTGCTGGTGGTGCGGACGTTCTCCAAGGTGTACGGCATGGCGGGACTGCGGCTCGGGTACGGCATCGCCCACCCCGAACTCGCCGCACGGTTCGAGGGATGGCTCACGCGCAACAACGGCAATCAGCTCGCGCTGGCGGCCGCGCTCGCAAGCCTCGAAGACCGGGCGTTCGTGGAGCGCAGCCTCGGCGTCAATCGGCAGGCCCGGCAGATCGCCCACGAGTGCCTGGACGAGCTCGGGTTGGCGTACCTCCCGTCGCACACCAACTTCCTGATGCACCGCATTCGGGGAGACCACGACGCATACCGCGAGCGGATGCGGACGCACGGTCTCCTCGTGGGCCGGCAGTTCCCGCCGATGACGACGTACAACCGATTATCCATGGGTCTCGCTTCGGAGATGACGCAATGGGCAGAGACGCTTCGTATGTTTCGACGCGAGGGGTGGGTATGAGACACGCAGTCGCGCTCGTGTTGACGCTCGCGTTGGGCGTCCCGGCCGCCGCCACCGGACAGGAGTGGGATCAGGGCGAGACGCGTCCACCGCGTCCGCTGTTCTCCTCGGACGACCTCCTCACGATCACGTTCCGGGGCGCGTTCCGCGAACTGGACCGGGACAAGAACCGCGAGAACGAGGAACGCCCCGCCGAGATGATCGTACACGGCGACGGCGATGCCGCGGACACGTTCGCGGTCGACATCCGTGCCCGTGGAAAGTTCAGGCGCAGCCACTGTCGCTTCCCTCCGATCCGGCTCGACTTCAAGACCGGTGACATGGAGGGCACCCTCTTCGAGGGCATGAACCGGGTCAAGCTCGTGACGCACTGCGATCCGCGGCGGGACGTGTACGAGGAGTATGTCCTGCAGGAGTACCTGATCTATCGGGCGTTCAACCTCGTGTCCGACCTCAGCTTCCGTGCCCGGCTCGCGCGCGTCACCTACGTCGACACGGGTGAGGACGACCGCGAGGTCACCAAGTACGCCTTCATGATCGAGCCGAAGGAGGAGCTCGCGGAACGCAACGGCTGGGACGTGGTAGAGGCGCCGGTGATCCCGCCGGGCGCCGTCGAGCCCGAGATGACGGCTCTCGTCGAGATGTTCATGTACTTCATCGCGAACACCGACTGGGATCCGTTCATGTCGGCGCCCGACGAAGATTTCTGCTGTCACAACATCCAGCCGATCGGCCGCGGCTACGGGCCGGTATTCCCGGTCCCCTACGACTTCGACTTCTCGGGCGTCATCAACACGCGCTACGCGGTCCCCGATCAGTCGCTGGATATCCGCTCGGTGCGGGACCGCCTGTACCGCGGCCTCTGCCGGCCCATCGAGGCGCTCCAGCCGGTGTTCGACCGGTTCAACGAACTCCGTCCGGAGATCGAGGCGCTCTATCGATCGCAGGAAGGCCTCGAGGAACGGACCGTCGAGCGGACGCTCGACTTCTACGAGCGCTTCTACGAGACGATCAACGACCCGCGTCGCGCCGATCGGGCGTTCGTGCGGCAGTGCCGGGGAGTCTGACGACCGTGGACCGCGACACGCGCAGATCGGTGGCCGGAGTAGCGGTCTACTACATCCTGCTGATCGGAGCGAATTGGCTCCTGAGCCGGTACGTGCCCGCGTGGGCCGAGCTTTTTGCGCAGGGCCGTCTGGAAGAGCTGTCTCGGGCGCCGCTCGACCTCTCGGCCCCGCCGACCGGGAGCCCCCTCGCCACGTCCTGGCTCTCCGCCGGCGCGGCGATGGTCGGCGCCCTGCTGCTCGTGATCCCCGTTGCCTGGGTGTACATCATCACGAAGCGCAACCTGAGCTATGACCCCTCGGTGGTGCAGACGATCATCATTCTGCCCATCGCCGTCGCCGGCATCGTTCTGGTCGTGCAGCACAGCCTCACGCTCGCCTTCAGTCTCGCGGGGATCGTCGCGGCCGTCCGCTTCCGGAACACGCTCAAGGACACCAAGGACGCCGTGTACGTGTTCCTGGCCATCGGGGTGGGCCTCTCCGCAGGCGTGCAGGCCTTCGCCATCGCGGTCACGATGTCGGTCGTGTTTAACCTCGTGGTGCTGGGCCTGTGGCGCTTCAACGTGGGGAACATCTATGCCACGGCGGGCACACCGAGCGATGCCGGGTCGACGTATCACGGCACCGTGCACGTGCGGGGAGGCGACCCGACGGAGGTGGCTCCTCTCGTGGAGGGCGTGCTCACGGCCGACACCAAGAAGTGGCAGCGCGTGGACGACGTCGATGACGGCCTCGCGTACCTCGTCCAGTTCAAGAAGAAGAAGAACCCGCCGCCGGTCGTCGTCGAGACGATCCGCATGCGCGGGGCGCGCTTCAACGTGCACGTCGAATACGTGCCGCACGGCGGCTGAGCGCCCATGACCGACGAGATTCGCTTCGACGTTCCCGTTCGCGACACGCTGTCGCGGCTTACGGAGGAGCCCCTCCCGCTGAGCATGCGCGAGGGCGCTTCGCGCCGCGACGCCTTCCGCGACGTGTTCTACGACACGAAGACGCGGGATCTGCATGAGCGGGGGATCACGGTCACCATCCGCCACCGCGTGGACGACACCCGCGAACTCCTGCTCGGGATCTCCGGGCTCGGGACCGCGCGGATGGAGTATCGCGCCGAAACGACAGCCAGCGACGCCACCGCGATCTTCGCCAGCGACTCCGACCCTGCACGGCGCCTGCGCGCGCTCGTGGACCCAAGCCGGCTCGTCTCGTGTCTCGAACTCACCGTCGACCGCCAGGTTCGCGCGGCGTGGAAGGGATTCATCCCCCGCGCGCAGTTCGAAGTGACGTACGAGTCGCTCATCGCCCGTGCCGAAGAGCTCAAGTCCGAGTACTGGCAGGTCGCGGTCCGGCGCATTCGGAAGGGCGGCCCTGAGCTCGAGGCCGTCGCCGCCGCCCTGGCGGAGCCGCACGGCCTGCGCATCGCGCAGGACAACCCCCTGGCCCGCGGCATGCACGCGCTCGACACCATCGAGAGCCAGGCCCTGGTCGACGCGGTCCAGTCGCACCACGAGGTCACGGTGCTGGCGGTCGAATCCGGCCGGATCGCGCTGCAGCGCGCCCGGGACGACCTGCGTCTGCCGTTCCGCCTGGGCAGCGGGGAGGACATGTGCCGCGAGCTGATGCGTGAGGCCTTCGGCAGCGGTGAGGGGCAGCTCGTAAAACTGGGCGTGGTTCCGGCCACCCCCAGCCGCCCGGCGATCGACGTGTGGCTCGCCCGTCGCCTCGCCCGTTCCGTCGCGTCCGCGACGGCGGCCTATCAGTGGTTCCTCCCGTCCGAGATTCTCGAACGCGTCGGGTCCCCCGTGCTGCGCGACCCGCGCACCCTGGCGGCGCTCACGATCGCGTCGCGCTCGGAGTCGCTGCCCGAATGGTCCGACGGCGCGCGCGAGGGATGGCGCGGCGAAACCAGCCTCCCGACCGACGAGTTCGCGGTCTCGTCACGCCAGACCCTGACCGCCCTGCAGGTCCCGATGCTCCGCGAGGAGGCCCTCGACGTCAAGACGCGCGCGCCCGAGCAGTACCTCAACGCGGAGCTGAGCTGGCTCGCCTTCAACCTGCGCGTGCTCGCGCTCGCGGAGGACCCCTCGATCCCCCTCCTCGCCCGCGTGCGGTTCCTCGCGATCTCCAACATGAACCTGGACGAGTTCTTCCAGGTGAAGATCGCCGGACTCAAGCAGGCGACCGCCCTCGGGATCACCGACCTGTCGGCGGACGGCATGACGCCGGAAGAGCAGCTGGATGCCCTGCTGATCCGTGTGCGGGCGTTCGTCGAGCGACAGTACCGCTGCCTGGAGGAGCTGATGCAGCGCGACCTCGTCGCGGAAGGCATCCGGATCCGACAGTGGTCGGATCTCACCGACGACGAGGCCGCCGGACTGCGAACCTATTTCGAGACGCAGGCCTTCCCACTGCTGACGCCGCGCGCCATCACGCGGGCACCGGGTCACCCGTTCCCGATGATCGACGAGCAGCAGATGTCGCTTGCCGTCCTCGTGCACGACCCGGCCACTCAGCGCACCCAGCTTGCGCAGCTCAAGGTTCCCGACTCGCTCCCCCGCTTCGTCCGCCTGCCCAACACGGACGACGTCGTCGCACTGGAGGAGATCATTCAAGCCTGCGCGGGGTCCCTCTATCCAGGACGTGAGATCGAGGGGATCTATCCGTTTCGCGTCATTCGGGCGGGTGACATCGACCTCGACGAGCGGTCCGCCTCGAGCTTCGCGCAGGCGATCGAGGAACAGCTCCGGCGTCGCGCTATCGCCCCCGTCGTGCGCTTCGACGCGGTTGCGACCATGCCCGACACGGTGCGGGACACGCTGCTCCGCGAGATGCGATTCGAGGACTCGAGCCAGTCCGGGGGGCTCACCGACGCCGACGTCTACGACGTGCCGGGCATGATCGACCTGAGTGGACTCTCGGATCTCACCAAGCTGGCGCGCCCGGAACTGGACTATCCCGCGTTCACCGCCGCGAGCCCGTTCCCCGACGACCGCTCGATCTTCGACCTGCTCGACGAGGGCGACCGCCTCGTCCATCACCCCTACGACGCGTTCGCGTCCACCTTCGAGCGGTTCGTGGTCGAGGCGGCCGACGACCCCGACGTGGTCGCCATCAAGCTCACGCTCTACCGCCCCGGCGGCCCGTCGCTCATGGGCGACGCGATCCGGCGTGCCGCCGAGTCGGGCAAGGACGTGTCGGTGTTCGTGGAACTCAAGGCGCGCTTCGACGAGCAACGGAACATTGGGTGGGCGAAACAGCTCGAGCGTGCGGGCATCCAAGTGGTGACCGGGCTGGTGAAGTACAAGACGCACGCGAAGATCGCCCTGGTGGTGCGCCGCGCGGGCAGCGAGCTCAAGCGCTACGTCCAGATCAGCACGGGGAACTACAACCCGCACTCGTCGAAGCTGTACACCGACTTCGGGCTCTTCACCGCGGATCCCGGCGTCACCGCGGACGTGCACACGCTCTTCAACGAACTCACCGGATCGACCCAGGCGCCGCAGGCGGAATACGCGCACCTCCTCGTCGCACCGACGAACATGCGGGACCGGTTCCTGACGATGATCGAGCGGGAGATGGAGCACGCGCGCCGCGGACGGCCCGCGAGCATCCGCGCGAAGATGAACGCGCTGGCCGACCCAACGATCATCGAGGCCCTGTACCGCGCCTCGCAGAGCGGCGTCGACATCGACCTCGTCATCCGAGGCTTCTGTGTGCTGCGACCGGGCGTTCCGAACCTCTCGGAGCGGATTCGCGTCGTCTCCCTGCTCGGGCGGTTCCTCGAGCATGCACGCGTCTTCGCCTTCCACAACGGCGGCGAGCCTGAGTACTACCTCGGCTCGGCCGACTGGCGGCCACGCAACCTCAAGCGGCGTGTCGAGGTGATGGCGCCGGTGCGTGACCCCGAGCTCCAGGCCCGCCTGGACTCCATGCTCCGCGCAGAAATCGACGACGCGCTGGCCTGGGAACTCGGATCGGACGGGACCTATACCCAGGTGACGGCCCCAACTGGTATGGAGCTCGTCGGCTCCCAGGAGCTGTTTCTGCGCGAAGCCGCTGAGCGGCAGGCCGCCGCCACGCCCTGACCCAGGAACCCCTCGCGGGACACCGGTGTACCCGCGAGAGGACAGAATACGGCGTGTGTCAATTCCGTAAGTCGTTTTGTGGCAGCTCCTTAGATTATGGCACGCATCTCGCAATTCTCGAAGGGCGCGATGGCGCGCACTGCGCCACGGGCATAGCTTGGACTTAGCAGGAGGCGCCCATGCAGAAAGCACTGCTCTTCGCCGCACTCGCCGGATCGACCGTGGCAGCGGCCCCGACAGCGGTCCAGGCCCGCCAGGACGATCCCGCCGTCCAGATCACGCTCAACAAGCGTCAGCCGTTCGAGCGCGGTCACCGGGTGAGAGCGTTCGTGCGGACGGAAGACGACGGTTACCTGCTCGTCCTGCATGCCGAACCCGACGGGCGCATCCGCGTGCTCTTCCCGGTCGATCCGTACCGCGACGATTACGTGCGCGGCGGCCGTCGGAACGAAATCCGCGGGCGCGGAGATCGCGAAGCTTTCCGGGTCTTCGAGCGAAGCGGAATTGGGACCGTCTTCGCGGCCTTTTCCCGCGACCCGTTCCAGCTCGGCGCGTTCATTCGCGAGGATCACTGGGACTACCGCGCGCTGGACGAGTGGCGGCTCACCGGAGACCGAGACGCCGAAGCAGAGCTCGTCGCGCTCGCGCAAGAGATCACCGGGCGCACGTTCTTCGAATACGACGTGCTGCACTACGGTGTCGGAGCCGAGTACGTCGCCCACGGCCACACGCACTACCGATTCTCGGTCGGGCTGGGCTACGGCTGGCCTTACTACGGCTATGGATCCGGGTGGTACAGCGGCGCGCGGGTCTCCTTCGGCCCGTTCCACGTCGGGTACTACACGCGTCCGTACCGACGGTGGCGGTCACTACACTTCTGCGACCCGTTCGTCTACGACGCGTGGGCGTGCGGCCTGGCGTACGACCCGTACTGGTATGGCCGGCACTGGGATCCGTGGGTCGACTGGCGCTGGTACGCGCTCGAGCCCTATCGGACGGTGTACTACCAAGCACCGCGCGCGAGGGTCTACTACCGCAGCCCGCGGTTCGGCCCCACCGCCATTGGGTATGGCAAGTACGCGTTCAAGAACGACGCGCAGTCCGGCCTGACCGGCGGCATCGGCGTGCGCCGTCGAGCACCGGAAACCTACCGGGTCGCCGATGCGCGGAGACGCTCGGCCCCCACGACCGTCGCTCCTGGGGTGCGTACCACGGCCGGCCGTCGCGCGGTCGATGAAACTCCAGCGCAACGCGCAGGCGCCACCGAGCGGGCGCGGCCGCAGGGCTGGGGCATGACCGACGGGCGACGAGTCGTCCCGTCGACTGAGACCCCGGCAGCCGACCCGACTCGGAATCGGGCCGTGCCCGGCCGGCGGGGCGTCGATACGCAGCGACCCGAAGCCGGCGGGCAGGCGGTAGACCGTCGGCCGACGCGCCGCACCGGATCGGTCGCGCCGCCGAGGACTCGGGCGGACGTCGACGCGGTCGCACCTCGGCGCTCCACGGAGGAGTCCAGCGCCGACCGGGCACCGGCCCGGACACCGCGGCGGGTCACCGTCCCCGGACGGACCAGCCCGCGGCCGCAGGCGACGACGCAGCGTGCACCGACGCGATCGACACCGTCGGTCAGGCGCACGCCCACGCGGAGTACGCCGAGCGCCCAGCGCGCGCCGGCCCGAGGCTCCGTGTCGCGGCAGCCGGCCCGCAGTTCGGGGTCGGTCCGACAGTCGCCTCGCCCGTCAGTGCGCCAACCGAGCCGGCCGACGGTCCGATCGTCCCGGCCCGCCGTACGCCGCGCGCCGGCACGCACCACCACCCGGCGACCGCGCCCCACCGCGCGACGGCCGAAGCCATAGCGCGGCAGGGAACGAGCGGCCGGACCGAGGGGGAGCCCCAGGGCTCCCCCTCGTGCGTTCGGGCCTCGCGGAACGCAGACCACCGTGCTACTATCCCGAACAGAATTCTGACACCACCGTCGCCTGAGGAGATCCGTTCATGTCGGCCGTGAAGATCGAGCACTTCGTCGAAAAACTCGAAGAGCTGAAGCGGGAAATGGATGCCGGGATGTTGCGGCACGGTGAGTACGACCAGCGGCTTGCCCGGGTCATCAGTGAGCTCCGCGACCGGAAGCTCGAGGCGACTCGAGAGGAGATCCACTCGACTCTGGACGACCTGCTCAGCCGCGGCGTGATCACGCCGTCCGTCAAGATCCACCTGCAGTCGCGGCTGGGCCTGGACTAGCACGGCCGAACCGTCGATGTGCGACCCGACCCGCGGCCCGCCCGCGGGTCGGGTCGTTGCGTTCGTGCGCCGATGAAGCGCTGCGTCGCGCGTTGTCCCACGAGTCGGTAGCTTGCATCATCCCCTGCAGGAACACCTCAATCGGGAGAGGACCATGCGGAAGCTCGTGTTGACCGCGGCATGTGTCGCTTTGTGCAGCTCGACCGCGTTCGCGCAGACGGTGGGAATCGGCATCAAGGGAGGGACCCTCGGCGTCGGCGGCGATCTCGCCGTGCAGCTGCACGAGCGCGTCGGCGTGCGCGCCGGCATCGGCATCTTCCCGCTCACCCCGAAGTTCAACGTCTCGGACATCAGGTGGGCGATCGACCTACCGTCGCCTCAGTACTCGGCGATGCTCGACCTGTTCTTACTGGGCCCCCTGCGGCTGACCGGCGGTGTCATGCTCTCGCCCGACGACATCATCGTGGACGCCGACCTCAGCGGCGTCACGACCACAGTCGACATCGGCGGTACGGCCTACCAGGTGTCCGACGTCGGCACGCTCACGGGCGTGATCGTCAACAAGGATATCGCCCCGTACGCCGGGATCGGGCTTGGGCGCGTCGGCGGTCGGGGGCTCGGGTTCTTCCTGGACGCCGGGGTGGCATTCCAGGGAGCGCCCACGGTGACGCTGTCGTCCAGCGGCGGCACGCTCTCGGGCAATGCGGTGCTCAACACGGCGCTGAACACGGAGTCCGGACAGATCGAGGACGCGGTCGATCTCATCAAGTACTACCCCGTGCTCCAGCTGGGCATCCGGTACGGCTTCTAACGCGTCGGGCCGGCGGCACGCCGCCGGCCCGGTTCACCGCCCCAGTGAGACGTGGAGGTGGTCGGCCGTCCCGACGTGACGCAGCGTATCGAACCCCATCATCTCGAAGTACCACTGCGTGAGTGCGTTGCGGAGGCCGCTGCGCCCGTTCGTCCGAAGGTCCATGGCGTGGGCAAACCCGTCGTCTTGCACGAAGTGCCGCGACGATGTCAGAACGTCGAGTCCCATCGCGGCGTAGTCCTGCGGAACGCGATCGAAATCCGTCGCCACAAGATCCCGATCCACGACGAGCCAGGTCGACAACCCCAGTCGGAGAAGCGGGTGAATCGTCCGGTATTCGGTGCGCACGGCCTCCGTCTTGGCATTGGCCGCCGACAGGTGCACGAGCCCGAGGCCGCAGTAGACGAGCACCGTCGGTGCCGCGACCCACTGCAGGACGAAGCGCCATCGCGCGCGGCCCGTCAGCCGACGAACGAGGATCGCCCCGTACACCGAGAGCACCACCGCCGCGCCGACGGCGGCCGCCGCGATCGCCGCGGCAGTGGGCCATGCCCGCTCGACATAGAGATAGGTGGCGCCGCGCACGAGGGTGACGAAGGGAAGCGCCACCAGCGCGAGCGCTGTCAGGAGCCGCACGCCGAGGCGAAACAGCAGCCCCACCGCCGAGCGGCGCCGGGTGACGGGTCGGTCGAGGTCCATGATCCCTCTACGTTCGCGGTCCCGCGACGGTTGCACCAGCAGGCGGACACGCGGCACGTCCTGCCGCACGTGGGGTACCGCACCGAGTCGCACGCGCTGCAGATCATCGAAGACCGGAGTCCCTCCATGGCACCCGACCGTCGCCCTTCGCCGCGTTCACACCGTCCGCCGGGGACGAAATGGTGGACACTGATCGCACTGCTCCCCGCGACGCTCGCCGCGCAGGAAGCGTCCCCCGGCACCCAGCCGCTGGCGGCTCGGCTCGAGGCTGGGATCGTGCGAGAGCACAATCTGGTGCGACAGAATCCGCGGGCGTACGCACAGCATCTTCGCGCGCTGCTTCCGTACTTCGACGGACGACTCCTGCGCGTGCCCGGCGCGATCCCCTTGGAGACGATCGAGGGCGCTCGCGCCGTGCGGGAGGCGATCGCCGTTCTCGAAGACGCGCTGCCCCAGCCACCGTTGGGCTCCGCCGGGGGCCTCCAGCGCGGTGCCCGCGATCACGTCCGGGACCAGGGTCCGCGTGGCGGGCTGGACCATGCCGGGTCGGACGGCAGCCAAGCCGACGACCGCGTCAGTCGATACGGCACGTGGATGCGCACGATCGGCGAGAACCTCGCCTTCGGGCAGTTCGGGCCAGATGACGCGCGGGACGTGGTCATGAGCCTCCTGATCGACGACGGGGTTCCCTCGCGCGGCCACCGGGGCACCATCCTCAACGGCGAGTTTCGCTCGGTCGGCGTCGCCTGTGGCGAGCACGCCGGGTACGGCACGATGTGCGCGATCGTCTACGCCGGCGGTTACGACGAGGACCGGTGATCCCGAGCGGGGGGAGTCAACCATCTGGGCGGATGCCGTGTCCAACTAGAGCCGGCTGGAACCAAACGGGGCGTGGACTCGTTGATCCGGCAATGCCATCTGAATGCACCGCCAATCTCCCGAGGTACCTATGAAGACCGCGAACGGCTCCCGACGCTCGCACGCTCGCACCGCGACGATGCTCGGGCTCATCCTCACCGCGCTCGCTGCAGCGACCCGACCCGGTGAGACACAGACGCCGCCTCCCGATCCCCTGACCGCGTCGCAGATGCGGGAGGACCTCGACGTCTTCCACCGGGAGTTCTTCGCCGCGGACCGCGCGTACAGCCCGGCGGCACGCACGCGAGCGGAGGCGATGCTCGCGGATCTCGCCGGGACGCTCGAGACGACGACACGGGCGCAGTTCGAACTCACCCTTGCCAAGGCGGTGGCGCTCGCCGACAACGGCCACACGACCTCATTCGGCGGGCCGCGGGCGCGGCGGTTCAACCGCGTGCCAGTTCGCCTCACCCCGTTCGGTGAGCAGTTCCACGTCCTGTGGGCGCGACCCGCGCACGCCGACCTCCTCGGCGCTCGCCTCATCGGCATCGGTGCCCGACCGATCGCGGAGCTGCGGGACTCCGCCCGGACGCTTACGGGCGGCACGCCGGCCTGGCGGGATCGGAGCGCCAGCTTCTTCCTCGAGAGTCCCGAGCAGCTTGCCGCTGCGGGACTGCTCGAGACCGGCGATGCCGCCGGGTACGTCTTCGAGACGCTCGCGGGCGACACGGTCGAACGGCGCTTCGTGGCCGAACCGCCGGCGGCGCGGCGCGCAGACGCCGGAGCCAGGCGATGGCTCTTCGCCGCCGACGAGACGACGGAGTGGCGGAGTCTCCAGTCAGCCGGCTCGGTGCCGTGGTCGTTCCAGGACGGGAGTGTACCGTTTCGGTGGACCATGCTGCCGGAGCTCGACGCGGCGATCGTCGATTTGCGCCAGAACCACGACGCCCCCGATCTCCCGATCCGACGGGTCGTGCGCGCATTCGCCGATTCCATCCGCGACGCCGCACCCCGGCATCTCGTGCTCGACATGCGCCTGAACGGGGGCGGCGATCTCAACACGACGCGGGACTTCATGCGCGGCCTGCCCGACCTCGTGCCCGGGCACATCTTCGTGCTGATGAGTCCGTGGACCTTCTCGGCCGCCATCTCGAGCATCGGCTATCTCGAGCAGACGGCACCCGAGCGGGTCACGCTCGTGGGCGAAGGCCCCGGCGACCGTCTCGAGTTCTTCGCGGAAGGCGGGGTCGTCCGCCTCCCGAACTCCGGCGTGGTCCTCCTGCCGGCGACCGAACGGCACGACTACCGCACGGGTTGCCGGGACAAGCCGGACTGCCACGGCTCCGTCGTGCGGCATCCCATCGCCGTTCCGTCGTTGACCGCAGACCTGCCGGCCCCCTGGACCATCGCCGCCTACGCCGCTGGGCGGGATCCCGCGATGGAGGCCGTGGCCGCGGCACTCGACGACGGGCGCTAGCGGACCGAACGCACGACGACCCGGCGGAGCATCGCCCCGCCGGGTCGTCGTATCGGCTGCCATGGGCCAGGGTGGAGTTGAACCACCGACCTCACGCTTATCAGGCGTGCGCTCTAACCACCTGAGCTACTGGCCCGCCGCCAAAGGAGCAGTAAGGTAGACACGCGGGGCCTCCCGCTCCACCCCTCCCCGCGCGACCGCGGACTTCCGGTCAGTCCCACTCGCCGTCGCCACCTCGACCCGACCGCCGATCACCATCGTCGAGATCGTCCGCATAGTCGTCGTACTCCTCGTACTCGTCTCCGTCGTCATCCAGCTCTTCGTCTTCTTCGAAATCGTCGAAGTCCGACTCGAATCCGTCGTCGTCGTCGTCATGCGCGAGGCCCAGCGGGGACGACGCCGACGCATACCAGGGCAGCATGGTTCCTCCATCACTCCTTGAAAGCGGTTGACCTCCCCTAGGATCCGTTCACCGCGCGCGCGCGGCGGGCGGCCTTCTTGCGCTCGATCGCCGCCAGGTCCCGCTTGCGGAGCCGGATGGCGTCGGGCGTAATCTCGATCAGTTCGTCGTCCTCGATGTACTCCAGGGCCAACTCCAACGTCACCGCCCGCGGCGGCTCCAACTGCACCGTGCCGTCGGAGGCGGTCGTGCGCATGTTCGTGAGCTTCTTCCCCTTGGTCACGTTGACGTCGAGGTCGCCGGGACGCACGTGCTCGCCGACGATCATGCCCTCGTAGACCCGGGTGCCCGGCCCCACGAACATGGTGGCCCGCTCCTCCAGGTTCCATAGCGCATAAGCTACGGCGTCACCTTCGCGGTCCGCCACCAGGACTCCCCGGCTTCGGCCCTCGAGCGGCCCAGCCCAGAGGCCGTACTCGAGGAAGCGGTGGTGCATGATCCCCTCCCCCCGGGTGTCGGTCAAAAACTCCGAGCGGTACCCGAAGAGCCCGCGCGCCGGAACACGGAAACGAATGCGGGCCCGGCCCTTCCCGGGGTTGCGCATGTCGATCATCTCGGCGCGCCGGGGACCGAGCTTCTCCATCACGACGCCGATAATGCCTTCCGGGACGTCCACGACGAGTTCCTCGTACGGCTCGAGCCGGCTGCCGTCGTCGCCCTCGCGCGTGATGACGCGCGGCCGGCTCACCTGGAACTCGTATCCCTCGCGGCGCATCGTCTCCATCAGAATCGCGAGGTGAAGCTCACCGCGGCCGGACACCGTGAGCACGTCGGGCTTGTCCGTGTCCTGCACGCTCATCGCGACGTTCCGCTCGAGCTCTCGGTACAGACGGTCCCGCACCTGCCGCGTGGTGACGTACTTCCCGACCTGTCCCGCGAACGGGGAGTTGTTCACCATGAAGTCGACCGAGATCGTCGGCTCCTCGACGGCGATGCCGCGCAGCCGCTCCGGCGTCTCGGGGTCCGTGAGCGTCGTGCCGATCTCGACGTCGTCGAGTCCCGCCAGCGCCACGATGTCGCCCGCCGTCGCCGACTCGATTTCGGTTCGGCCCAACCCCTCGAACCCGTAGAGACGCACGACGCGCCCGCGCTGGGCACCGTCCACGTGCCCGGGCTCCCCGAGCGGAAGCAGCGCGACCTCGTCGCCGACGTGGACGGCTCCCCGCTCGATTCGGCCGATGCCCAGCCGACCGACGTACGTCGAGTAGTCGATCGTCGAGATCAGCATCTGAAGCGGACCGTCGCTGTCGGCCCGCGGTGCCGGCACCGACGCGAGGATCGTATCGAACAACGGCCGGAGGTCGCCCCCGTCCGGTGCCACCGCCTCCGGATCGTGCGCCGCAACGCCGAGCTTGGCGGACGCGTACAGAAAAGGCGCGTCGAGCTGTTCGTCGGAGGCTTCCAGTTCGATGAGCAGGTCGAGTACTTCGTCGTGCACCTCGTGCGACCGGGCGTCCGGCCGGTCCACCTTGTTGATCACGACGATGGGGTGCAGGCCGAGCGCCAGGGCTTTGCGGGTCACGAAACGCGTCTGCGGCATCGGCCCCTCGGCCGCATCCACGAGCAGCAGCACCCCGTCGACCATTCGCAGGATGCGCTCGACCTCGCCGCCGAAGTCGGCATGGCCCGGGGTATCGACCAGGTTGATCTTGACGTCGCCCCAGCGGATCGATGCGTTCTTGGACAGGATCGTGATGCCGCGCTCGCGCTCCAGCGGGTTGGAGTCGAGCACGCGCTCCTCCACCTGCTGGTTGTCACGGAATACGCCGGCTTGACGCAGCATCTTGTCCACGAGCGTCGTCTTGCCGTGATCGACGTGCGCGATGATCGCGATGTTTCGTAATGGCAAGGGAATGGTCCCTGGAAAGTCGGTCCTTCGAGTGTGCGGCGCGGTGGGCCAGTATAGACAGGGCCCATCTCCCCGCGCAACCGTCAGTCGTCGACCACCGTCGGGCAGCGCGGACCGCGCTCGAGCTGGACCGTCACATGGTGGATTCCCAGGTCGGCCATGCGGGCGTGCACCGTCCCCAGAACTTCGTGCCCGCTGACGCCGTCATCCACGACCGCGTGGGCGCTCATCGCCACGACGCCGCTCGTCAGCGTCCACACGTGCAGATCGTGGACATCGCCCACGCCGGACACATCCGTGAGACTGCGCTCGACCTCGCCGAGGGAGATGTGCTTGGGCGCCGCTTCCAGCAAAACGTCGACCGCCTCCCGCACGAGACGCCACGCCCCCACGAGGATGAGCGCCGCGATGCCGACGGAAATGAGCGGATCCGCGAGAGTCCAGCCGGTAAGGACGATGATGCCGCCGGCGACGAGCGTCCCGACCGACCCGAGCAAGTCTCCCAGAACGTGCAGGTATGCCCCGCGGACGTTCAGGGATTCGGTGTGGTCCGCGTGAAGCAGGCGGGCGGCAATGACGTTGACGAGCAGGCCTGCGGACGCCACCACCAGCAACAGACCGCCCCGCACCTCCGGCGGCTCGGCAAACCGTCCCACGGCATCGTAGAGGATGAAGCCAACGAGGACGAACAGCGCCGACCCGTTGACCAGCGCCGCCAGGATCTCGAGCCGCAGGTAGCCGAACGTCTTTTCGGGCGTCGCCGGACGCTGGGCAATCCACGAGGCGAACAGTGCCAGTCCGATCGCCGCGGTGTCCGTCAGCATGTGTCCGGCGTCCGCGATCAGCGCGAGCGAGTTGGCGATCGCCCCGCCGACGAACTCCACGACCATGAACACCCCGGTCATCGTGAAGACGAACAGCAATCGTCGGCGCGGACGCCGGATGCTCGGCGTCGGATGGGCGCACTCGAGCGCGCGGTCGGACGGCCCCGCAACGGTCATCGCAGCCCCCGCTGACCGGGAGGCGCACCGCGGGTGTACCTTTCTCGTCGACCACCCATGGACGACATCACCCTCTCGTCGTTCCTCCTGCGGCTCGCCGCCGTCATCGTGCTCGTTGCCGTGAACGCGTTCTTCGTCGCGGCCGAGTTCGCGCTGGTTGCTGCCCGCAAGACGCGACTCGACACGCTCGCACAGACCGGCGACAACAAAGCTAGGCTCGCACGGAAGATCGTACAATCGATCGACCGATACATCTCCGCCACGCAGCTCGGCATCACTGCGGCGAGCCTCGGCCTCGGATGGATTGGCGAGCCGGCGCTCGCCGGCGGAATCGAGCACGCGTTCAGCGCCCTGCCGTCACCGTTCGACGTGATTGCCACGCACACCGTCGCGAGTTCGATCGCGTTCCTCATCATCACGTTCCTCCATATCGTGCTCGGAGAGCTGGCGCCGAAAGCGTTGGCGCTGCTCCGCCCCGAGGACACGAGCCGATGGGTGGCGGCACCGCTCATCGTGTTCACGGTCGCGACGAACCCGTTCATCTGGGCGCTCAACGGCACGGCCAACGCGTTGCTCCGGCTGTTCGGCATGGAGGCGCCGACTGAGGCGGAGCGCGTGCACCAGCCCGAGGAAATCGTCATGCTGGTGCGACAGAGTCAGCGCGCCGGGGGCCTCGACCGGGGAGACGCCCGGATGATCGAGGGGGTATTCGAGGTCACGGAGAAGAACGCGCGCGACGTGATGACGCCGCGCACGGAGGTGCGCGGACTCGCGAGCGACCTCACGGTCGAGGACGCCGCACGCCGCGCGGCGGAGATCGGCCGGTCCCGCTATCCCATGTACGAGGAGACGATCGACAACGTCGTCGGCATCGTCCACGTGAAACAGATCCTCGGCGCACTACGCGGCCGACCGGACGAGCCGCTCACGGCGCTGGCCCGCACGCCCCTCTTCGTCCCGGGCACGCGCGAGGTGGAGGACGTGCTTGCCGACATGAAGCGCCTCAAGTACCAGATGGCCATCGTGCTCGACGAGTACGGCGGTACCGCCGGCGTCGTCACGATGGAGGATCTGATCGAGGAGATCGTCGGCGAGATCTACGACGAGTACGACCACGCCGATCCGATCCCGCAGCCGACGGCCGACGGCATCACGGTCCCCGGAGAGACCGAGGTCGAGGACGTGAACCGGATGTACGGACTCACGCTCAGCGAGTCGGAGTACCAGACCATCGGCGGGCTCGTGTTCGGCGCCGTCGGCCGACTGCCGAGTGTCGGTGACCGCGTGACCGTGGGTACGGTCCGCTTCGAGGTCCTGGCGATGGAGGGACGGCGGGTCGACAGCGTGCGGATGATCGTGCCCCCCCCCGACCCGTCGGAGTCGGCGGACTAGCCGGCGCGTCCACCCGCGGCGAGCGTGCCCGCCAGTTCGAGCGCCGCCCGCATCGACCCGGCATCCGCCCGTCCGGTTCCCGCAATGTCGAACGCGGTGCCGTGGTCCGGCGCCGTCCGCACAAACGGCAGGCCGAGCGTCACGTTCACGCCGGTTCCGAATCCCGCCACCTTCACCGCCGTCATCCCCACGTCGTGCACGGGGGTGAGCACGCAATCGAACTCGCCGCGCAGCGCGCGAACGAATACCGTATCGGCGGGGAGCGGACCGACGGCCCCAAGGGCCTGCGCAGCCGGCGCCAGAATCCGATCGTCTTCGTCGCCGAAGAGGCCGCCCTCGCCCGCATGCGGATTGAGGGCGCACAGCGCGAGGCGCGGCGTCGCGATCCCCCACCACTCCCGCAGGGCGGCGAGCGCGATGCGGCCCGTGTGCTCCACCGACGACACTGTGAGCCGCTCGGGCACGTCACGCAGCGGCAGGTGCGTGGTGAGGAGTACGACGCGGAGCGCCCCCGTCTGCAGCAACATGGCCACCTCGGCGCCCGCCAGATGCCCGAGCCACTCCGTCTGGCCCGGATAGCGGAACCCCGCCTCATGGAGGGCCCGCTTCTCGACCGGACCGGTGACGATCGCATCGACGGCGCCGTCCAGTGCCATGGCCGCGGCCCGCTCGATAGCCCGGCCGGCGAGCCGTCCCGCGACCTCGGGAGGCGCCGTGGCCGGGTCCATAACGGGCTCGGGATCCACGGCGATGGTGTGAAAACGTCCGAAGGGCGTCAGCTGATGCGCCGGGCCGATGACCGTGATTGCGTCGGCGTCGAGTTCATCCTGCAGCGCGGCGGCCACCACCTCGGGTCCGATCCCCCGAGGATCACCCAGCGTGACCGCAAGCCGGCGGCGCACCGGCACCTCAGAGTCGGACGTCGACGAACGTGGCGCGCCGGAGCGAGTCGAGAAACCGCCTCAGGCCGTTTTGCTGGGACAGGGTTTCGCGCAGCACGTCGCGCACGTCCTCGAACGTGAAGTCGCCGCCGGGGCGCATCTCCTCGAACAGCACCACGGCGAACTTGGGACGGCCGTCGCCTCGGTCCAGTTCGATCGGCCCGAGAATAGTGTTCGGGGCCGCCATCCCCAACTCCTGGGCGTACACCTGCGGAAGATCCTGCACCGACGCGTCCTCGATCACGCGCTGCTCCAGCGGGTCGTGATGCACGCGCGCCAACGCGTCGAACGAGAAGCCGGCCTGCAGCGAATCGCGAATCTCCATCGCCTGCTGCAGGGCCGCCGCCTTGTCGAGATCGGTGATCTCCGGAGCGATGAGAATGTGACGGACGAGTGCTTCGGCAGGCTGCGCCCGCAGAACCTCGATGAGGTGGAACCCGAACGCCGTCAACACCGGCGGCGAGACGAACCCGGGCCGCAGACGAAAAACGGCGTCCTCGAACTCCCTCACCAGACCCTGCCCGCGCCGGACCCACCCCATCTCGCCGCCCTGTTCCGCCGAGCCCGGATCCTGGGAAAACCGCCGCGCCACCGTTCCGAAGTCTGCTGTGCGCGCGCGGAGCACGACGCCCAGACTGTCGGCCAGGAGGAACGCGCGCTCCATCTCCGCCGAGTCCGGTCTGGAGCGGACGACGATCTGACGGAACGACATCGTCGGCGGCCGCTGCGGACGCTGTTCGCGGGTCTCGTCGAAGTACTCCCGCAGCTCGCGCTCTGTCGGCGGAAGGGGCGCGATGTCGCCGCGCTGGGTGAGGAGACTGATGAACTGATCGCGCAGCAGCTCCCGTCGCTTCTGGTCCGTCATCCAGCGGCGGTAGTCGTCCGGCGAGGCAAACCCGGCCGAGCGCAGATTGCGCTCGTACTCAATCTCCGAAGCGAACTGGCTGCGGACCTGCCGCAGCACGGGCTCGACGGCGGCCTGCAACTCCTGCTCGCTCACCACGATCAGCGTGTCGCGCTCCGCCGCCTGCACCAGCAACTCTTCATCGACCATCCGGTCGAGGATTTCGCGGCGGAACGCCGCGTACGCCTCGGGCTCGGTCGGGACCTCCCCGCCCTGCTGCCGAAAGACGTTGAGCTCTTCCAGCAAGCGTGTTTCGGTGATCACCTGGCGACCGACGATGGCGAGGATACGGTCGACCGGCTCGTACACCGGCTGCTGGGCCACCGCCGGCAGCGCGGCGACGACGAGCGTGATCGAGATGAACAAGGTGCGCATGCGACTACCGATCCTCTTCTTCCGGGGTCGTCCGTCGTTCCAGCGACATCGCAAGCCGAGCCTCCTGGGCCCGGGCCACGACCCGATCCAATCCGCGCTCCGACACGGTCCACGCGTCCTGCAGGCGCAGCGCCGAACCGAGGAACGCCGGCACGACCACTACGTCTTCGAGATTGTTGACGATCTCCTGCAAATAGGCAAGCACGGCGTCGTCGGCCTGCGATGCCGTTCCGCCGCCCGCTGCGGCTCTCAGCCCGAGGGCCGCCTGCACGCGGGCGACATCCCCCGCGTACAACCGGCGCACGTCTTCCATTGCCTCGTCCCCGATGGACACGCCCGCACGCCGGGCTTCGATCAACAGCACCTCGTTGCGGATCATCGATCGCGCCATGCGTTCGAGTGCGTCGTCCCCCGCCGAGCCTACGCGCGCCTGCTGCTGCAACGGCAACACCTGCAGCCATCGCACGAAATCGGCAACCGTGAACGTCCCTTCGCGATGATGACCGATCACCTCGGGGGAATCGAGCACGCGCAACGGGGCCCCTGCAGCCGTCCGCATCACCGACGGTGCGTCCTCCTCGAGGGCCACGTCCCAATCGGCCATGAGCTGATCGAGGAACCCCACCGTGAAGTCCTGCTCGAGGGCGACGCGCACGCCCGCCGCGAAATCGTCGCGACCCGCGCGAAGCGTTCGGCGGCGCACGACATGGAAGCCGAACGAACTCTCCACAACCGGCGAGATCGTCCCCGGATCCAGGGCGAATGCAACCGCCTCGAAATCCTCGGCCATCTGCCCGCGACTGATGACCCCGAGTGTGCCGCCATTGCGACGCGCGCCGGGGTCGTCGCTCTGCTCGTTGAGGCGGCTCCACGGCACGCCCGCCACGGCTTGCGCGCGGATCCGCTCCGCCCGCGCCTTCGCCTCAGCCCGCGACGATGCACCCGCGTCGTCCTCCACCCCCACGAGGATGTGGTCGATCAACCGGTGCTCGCCGGCATCGTACAGACTGTCGACCATGGAGTCGTCGAACCGGACGTTCTCCGCAATGATCTGCTGATGAAAGCCCTCGACGAGCGCTTGCTCGATCTCCGGCCACATCGTCTGCTCCACGAGTGCCGGGGCCATCATCGAATCCCCGCCCACGACCCGGTGCGCGAAGAGCGTGTACTCGACCCAACGGTGCGCGAGACGTTCGACGATGTCCCGCGTCACCGGCAGGCCCTCGGCCTCGGCCACGATGGACGCCAGCACTTCGCTCGGCAGTGCGGCCTCGCCCGCTTCGGCGACAACCGTCCCCCGGTCGAACAGGCCGCCCGGTCCGCACGCGGCGAACACGGCCGTCCCGAGCACCAGCATCACACCCGTCTTCGTTCGGATCATGTCCTCTCGTCTACCACGACTGCCGACAGCGCCCGGACCAGCCCGGCCCCCATCGCGACCCCGCCCAAGCGGCGCAGTCGCAGGCTCAGCGGCACGGTTTGCCGGACGTCGGCCTCGAACTGCACGCCGTCCAGCGCGGCGTGCAGGGCGACCAGCCGGGGCGCCGCGCCCGTCCGAAACCGGATACGGGCCACGTCCCCGTGGACCGCGATCGCCTCCAGCCCCACCACCGATCCCACCAGGCGGAGCTCCGACACCAGCAGGAGTCCCTCGGCTTCGTCAGGCAGCGGACCAAATCGGTCCCGCAACTCCTGGCGGAGCGCCGCAATCTCGTCACGGGACTCCACCCGCGCCAGGCGCCGGTATACGTCGAGTTTCGCGTCCTCGTCCGGCACGAACTCGTCGGGCAGGTACGCGGACCCGTCGAGGACCACGTCGGTCGGCGGGCGCTCCACGACCGCGTCGGCCTCCTGAAGCGCCCGGACCGCGTCGGCCAGCCATCGGAGGTACAGGTCCACGCCCACCGCCTGCGCGTGGCCCGACTGCTCGGCTCCCAAGAGATTACCCGCCCCCCGCAGCTGGAGGTCCCGAAGCGCGATCCGGTACCCGGAACCCAGCTCCGTGTGATGCTCGAGCACCTTGAGCCGCTCCTCCGCCTCGTCGTCCACGACGTCCGGCACTAGGAGATAGCAATAGGCCCGGCGGTGGCCCCGTCCCACGCGTCCCCGCAGTTGGTAGAGCTGCGCCAGGCCGATGTGATGCGCGTTGTGCACGATCATCGTGTTGGCGTTCGTGACGTCGAGACCACTCTCCACGATCATCGTCGACACCAGGACGTCGTGCCCGCCGGCCACGAACTCGCGCATCACGTGATCGAGGTCCCGCTCGGGCATCTGTCCGTGCGCCACCGCGACCGACGCCCGAGGCGCCAGCCGGCGCACCCGTTCCGCCACCGACTCGATCGTCTCGATGCGGTTGTGCACGAAGTACACCTGACCACCCCGGTCCAACTCCCGGGCGACGGCCTCCTCGATCAGTGCGTCGTCCCACGGCTCGATGAAGGTCAGCACCGGCGACCGGTCCCGGGGCGGCGTCTCGATCAGCGTGAGATCCCGTAGTCCCGACAGCGCCTGATGCAGGGTGCGCGGGATCGGGGTGGCCGTGAGCGTGAGGACGTCCACCTGAAGCCGCAGCGCCTTGAGCCGTTCCTTATGCCGCACGCCGAACCGGTGTTCTTCGTCGACGATGAGCAGTCCGAGATCGTGGAACGTCACGTCCTTGGACAGCAGCCGGTGCGTGCCGATCACGATGTCCGTGGTCCCCTCGACGAGCGACGCCACGGCGGCACGCTGCTCGGACGCCGAGCGGAAGCGGGACAGGACCTCCACGCGGACCGGAAAGTCGGCGAAGCGCTCCCGAAACGTGCGCCCGTGCTGTTCGGCGAGAATCGTGGTGGGCACGAGCACCGCCGCCTGTTTGCCGGCCTGGATCGCCTTGAACGCCGCGCGCACCGCGATCTCGGTCTTCCCGTACCCCACGTCGCCCACGATCAGGCGATCCATCGGATGGGGGCGCTCCATGTCGCGCTTGGTCTCGTCGCTCGCCAGCCGTTGGTCCGGCGTGTCGTCGTACAGGAACGACGACTCGAGCTCGCGCTGCCAACGCGTGTCCGGAGGAAACGCGAACCCCGGCGCCATCGCGCGGCGCGCGTAGAGGTCCAGGAGTTCCGCCGCCAGCTGGCGAATCGCAGCCTCGGCACGTTGACGCTGGCGCTGCCACCGCGTCCCCCCGAGGCGGTGCAGCTTCGGCGGCTCGGTGCTGTCCGCGTCGGCCGACGTGCGATACGGTTCGAGCTGATCCAGGCGGTACATCGGCACGTTGAGGCGGTCGCCCCCCTCGTACTCGAGCACCGCAACCTCCACCGTCGTGCCCTCGCCGACCGCAATCGTCTCAACGCCGCGGTAGATGCCGATCCCGTGCTCGAGGTGCACCACGAAGTCGCCCGACCGCAGCGCGCCGGCGACGGCGGCCGCCACGGCCTGTCGGTAGCGTCGCGGCCGCCGCAGCCGGCGCGCCCGCTGGAAGATCTCGTGGTCGGTGAGGACCAGCAGATCGGTCATGCGGAAGCCGCCGCTCAGCGAGCCGAGCGCGAGCGTCACGCCACCCGGGACATCGGCACCCGGCCTGTCGCCGACGAGCAGCTCCTCCAACCGCTCGAGTTGCCCCTCGTTGTCGCACAGCACGAGGGTCTGGACCGAGGCGGCCACCGCCGCGATCTCCGCGACGCGGCGCGCGATGACCGGCGGCGGCGCGCATCCGAAGTCCACCGGGTCCTCATGGTCGTCGACGACCACCCGCGGAAACGCGCGAATCCTGCGGCGGCACGTGTCCGGGTCGAGAAAGACCTCCTCGCGTCCTTCCACGTCCTCTCCACGGCGCTGCGCGAGCGTCACGTGTCGGGCAGCCTCGTCCCACAGCCGGTCGAGGTCCGCCTCGTCCACGCCCGGCTGCACCCACAGCAGGGCGTCCGGCGGCAAAAGATCGATCAGCGAGCGGCGCTCGAGCGGCGCATCGGCGGGCGCCTCGACCGCCCGTACGGGCAGGACCGTCACCGAGTCGACTTCGTCCGAGGATCGCTGCGTGTCGAGGTCGAACGCACGAATGGACGACACCTCGTCACCCCACCACTCGATGCGCATGGGGTCGGCCATCCCGAAGCCGTAGACGTCCACGATCCCGCCGCGGACCGCGACCTGGCCGACGTCGGTCACCGAGGGAACGCGCTCGTATCCCATCCGACCGAGCCGCTGCACCGTCTCCGTGAGGGTGCGGGTGTCCCCGCGGTGCAGCCGCAGCTGGCGCGCCAGGACCGCGCTGGACATTCGCGTCCGCTCGGCAAGCGCGCGCTGGGTGGTCACCACGACGCGGACATTCCCGCGCCCGACGGCCGCGATGGTCTCCGCCCGCTCACCCGCGATCTCGTAGTGGGGCTCTTCTTCCCCCAGGGCCTCGCGCTGCGGATAGAGCCGCACGCCGTCGTCCCGGAGGACGCCGAGGTCCGCGAACCACCGCTCGGCCTCCTGCGGCGCCTCCGTGACCACCACCACGACGTGCTCCCGCAACTCGCCGATCAGCGCGGCCACGACCACCGCATCCCCGGCACCGTGCACCCCGGTGACACCGACGGTCTCCGCCCGGCCCGGGAGATGACGAAGCAGCCCGCGGAACGCGGGGGTCCGGCGGACCGCTTCGACGATCGTGGGGAGCGTCATGGGGCGCGAGACCGTCCAACCAGCGTCGCAACCGCCAGCTCGGCAATCCCGGCCAGCAGCGCGGCGATCAAGAGCGCCGTCGCCAACTCCGCGCGCCGCGCGCCGCTGAAGAGGTCGCGGTCGAGCGCGCCGGCACCGACGAGCCGCGCCTCCGACCCGAGGCTGCCGCGCACCGTGGCGCGAGCGACGACGTCGACGGCGGACTCGCGCGGATCGGGGCTCACGCGAATCGCTCCCACGGTATCTCCCGTCGGCCCGAGGACGAACGCGACCCCCGCATCGGTGAGTCCGCCGACCCGCCGATCCGCCGGCACCGGACGCGCGTCCCCGTCGAGCAGGAGCGTGACGCCGTTGGCCGGCAGACGCACGAACGCGCCGGGATGCCCGCGCACGATCCACCCCCGGCGTCTTCCCAGGCGGTTCACGATCCCGTCGAGAAACGGCAGAAACCCCGCCCGCACCGGCAGATCGGTCCACTCGGGCTGCAGCCGGCTCGCGACGATCGCGACCTCGCCGTCATGCACGAGCCACGGCATGCCGGCAATCGACGCGAGCACGGTTCCCGACCCGGTGAGCGCATGTCGGCGGTACACGGGCGTCCCCGCGAGCCCGAAGGCGTCTCCGTCTACGACCCACGCGCCCGACAACGGGGACCCGAACTGCCACGGGACCCCGCGGGCGGCGAGGTCGCGGTTGAGGGCCCCCGTCATGGCCGGGTCGCTGGGGGGCAGCACCAGCACCGCGGCCCCGGTGACGCCGCTACCAACCACGACCTCGTCTCCCGCGGCGAGCCGTCCCGACGCCGTGAGCACGGCCAACGCATCGCGAACGAACGGGCCGGGGTCGTCCCCTGCGGTCGCGGGCGCCGCCGGACTCATGTGCATGACCACCCACTGTCGGTCGTCCACCCGTAGCTCGTCCGGATCGACCTCGACCCGAAGGGCATGCCACCCGGGAGCGAGGCGCGCCTCGAGCACCGCCGTCTCGCCGGGTCCGGCGACGGCCCGCGCCAGCGTTCGATCGCCCTGCCGCAGCACGACGGCGGAGCGGTCGCCCTGGCCCCCGACGCTCACCGCGACGCGCGCGAGGTCGGAACCGGCCACACGTTCGATCCGCACCGAATCGATGCCGCGGTTGGCCACCGAGGGCGCCGGCTCGAGCACGAGTACGACCGCCTCCGTGCGCTGGAGCGCGCCCGCGAACGCCGAGGCCTGACCATCACTGAGCACCACGATCTCCCGCCGCGCCTGCGGCGCTTGCGCGAGCATCGCGTCGAGCCGGCGCACGGTCTCCACGACGTCCATGCGGATCGCACTCGTGCCGAGGGTGTCGAGAAGATCCCGCGCGTCGGCAGCCGATAGGCGGTCGAGCGCTCCGGACGCCGTCGCCACCCAAAGAGCGTCGTCTCCCGTGACGCGCGCGACGATGCCGCGGGCGACGGACACGAGCCGGTCCCAGTGCGGCTCGCCCTCGAAGACCGCTCCGGCCGAGGGAGAGTTGTCGAGCACGAGACCCACGGCGGTCGGTTCGTGACCCCGCCCGCGCGCCCACGGCACCACCGGACGCGCCGCCGCCAGCACGATGCAGACGATCACGAGCATCCGCAGAAGCAGCACCAGGAGATTGCGCAGCCGGAGACGGCGACTGTGCTCGCGCTCGGTGGCCACCACGTAGCGGATCGCGGGAAAGGGGACCACGGGCGGGCGGCGGCGGTCGAGCAGGTGAAGCAGCGGCGGGATGCCCACCGCCGCCAATCCAAGCAACGCGAGCGGCTGCAGGAATCCCATCAGCCCAGTCGCGATCGTGTCGCGGCGGCGCGCCGCAATACGGCTCCGAACGGCGTATCGGTGGTGACGTGGTGGTACTGCATGCCGCCGCCACGGCACGCCGCACGCCAAGCTTCCACTGCCTGCCGCACGGTGTCCTCATACACTCCGCGGAGCTCCCTCGGCCGCGCGACCACGTGGCCACCCGTTTCTGGATCCTCGAAGCGCGCCTCGGCAGGCCCCTCGAGCTGCAGCTCTCCCGGGTCCATGATGTGAAACACGGCAACCTGGTGTCCGCGGTGGCGCAGATACTGGAACGCCCGCAGCGCGAGGTCTCGATCCAGCAGCAGATCCGATACGACGATGACGAGTCCGCGGCGTGGCAGCAGGCTCACGACCCGCTCGAGGGCGGGCTCGGCCGCGGTCCCCCGTCCCGGCGTGAGCGCCATCAACGACCGCAAGAGCTCGCGCCACTGGATGGAGCGGGCACGCGGCCGCACGATGGCCCGAATCGCGTCATCGAATGCGATCATCCCGGTGGCGTCCCGCTGACGCAGCATCACGAGCGTGAGCGCCGCGACGAGCCGCTTGGCGTACTCGAGTTTGGTGAGTCGTCGATCCGCACCGCTCCAGTCCATCGACGCCGACGTGTCGAGCACGACCATCGAGCGGAGGTTGGTTTCTTCTTCGAACTGTTTGACGAACAGCCGATCCGACCGCGCCAGCATCCGCCAGTCGAGATAGCGCAGCTCGTCCCCCGGCTGGTAGGGACGATGTTCCGCAAACTCGACCGAGAACCCGTGGAACGGCGATCGATGCAGCCCGGAGAGGTACCCCTCCACGACGCCCTCGGCGACGAACTCGATACCGCCCAGCTGAGCGACATCGTATGGATCGAGCAGGTCGAGGCGTTGGTCAGGCATCGGGCGAACCGCGTAGTGACCTCGGGCGGAACGCGGCGCGTCTCCTCTCGGGGACGACACCGCGTTCTACAGGGACGAAGGGGCTTCCTAAACTACTGTCAGACAACAATATAGCAGACGGTTCGCACACGGCACATCCTATGCAGCGATAATCCTTCATGGACGGAATGACACTGCGGCAGCGAGCCTGGTGCCTGATCGTGGCCGCCGCCCTGGCGGCACCCGGCGCTGCTCGCACGCAGGAGGGCCCGCGGCCCGCCATCACGCTCGCCCTCGACGCGCCCGACGTCATCGTCGGCGAGACTTCGGTCCGTCTCGCCTTCACGCTGTCGACGGACGCCCACGTCCTCGTTCTCCGTCTCGACACCGACGGACGCGTGCACTTCGTCTTTCCCGCGACGCCCGCCGCCGACACGCTGCTTCCCGGCGGCACTCCGATCCGCGTGGCGGCCGCCACGCCGGCGCGCGGCGCCACATCGTTCGTGATCGACGAATACCCCGGGGTCGGGTACCTGTTCGCCATCGCCAGCCGCGCACCGCTCCGGCTCGAACCGTACCAGCACCGGGGCCGCTGGAACCGGCACGCCCTGATGCCGGCGGGTCGCGTCCGGGGTGATCCCTACGTGGCATTCGCCGACTTGCTGGATCAACTGCATCCCGACGACGCCGGAGCTTACGGGTTCGACGTCCTCCCGTACGCCGTCGGGTCACGGTTCGACGTGCCGCGGTTCTCATGCTACGGGTGCCACGACGACGTCGGATACCCGTGGCGCGACAGCTACCAGGCCTGGTGCGGCACGTTCCGGATCGACGTGCTCGCCGGCCTCTGGACCCGATCGCTGCTGCCCCCAACGCTGGCGTTGCCGGCGGCGCAGGGCTCGGCGCTCCCCGCCGCGATCTTCGTCTACGCGCGCCGGTCCGGAAGCACGGTGCCACCCGCCATGGCACCCGACGGGTTTGGTGCGGCCGCCGGCGCCCTGCTCGAAGGCATGCTCCGCGAGCTCGCCGAGCGCGCGGCGAACCCGCCCCCGAGCGAGGGCCCGCTGCCGACCGACACGCCCTGGCCGAAGGGAAAGCGACGACAAGGCTCGCACTGAAGGGGTTGCCGCCCCCTGCGCCCCGCGCGCAACGTGTGGGTATGACGGCAACACTCACCAATCGCGAGCTGCTCGACCGCCTGGTCGCGTTCGACACGAGCAGTGACCGCAGCAACATCCCGTTCATCGACTTCATCGCGGCCTATCTCGACGCCCCGGGGATCACCATCGCCAGGCATCCCAACGACGACGGCTCCAAGGCCTCGCTCGTGGCGTGGGCCGGGCCACCGGTGGATCCCGACCGGCGTGACGGCCTGCTGCTCTGCGGCCACTCGGACGTCGTGCCGGCCGACCCCGAGCAGTGGCAGTCCGATCCCTTCCGGCTGACCGAGCGTGACGGGAAGCTCCTCGGCCGCGGGACCTGCGACATGAAGGGGTTCCTTGCGCTCGCGGTCAACGCCATGCGTCAGGCCGCACATGATCGGCTCGCTGCCCCTCTCGTCCTCCTCGTGACCTACGACGAGGAGCGCAATACCCAGGGGGCACGGGCGTTCGTGAACACGTGGCCCAGCGAGCGACCGCTCCCGCGCGACGTGATCGTCGGCGAACCCACCGAGCTGGAAGTCGTGCACATGCACAAGGGGATGGTCAGCATGACCCTCCGCGTGGACGGCGTCTCGGCGCACAGCGGATACCCGGCGCTCGGACGGAGCGCGATCGCGCCCGCGGCCCGCGCCGTGACCGCGATCGCCGACTGGGGGGACGCGCTGCGGGACCGAACCCCGCCCACCTCGGCCTTCACCGAGGTTCCGTACGCCGTCGTCAACATCGGGACGATCCGCGGGGGACGCGCGGTCAACATCGTGCCCGACCGCTGTACCCTCGGGATCAGTCTGCGCGTGCTCCCCGGCATGGATCGCTCGGCCCTCGTGGCGGAACTCGAAGAAACGGCGGCCGCCGCGCTCGGCGACACTCCTCATGCGTTCCGCGTCGAGAGCGAGAGCCCGCCGATGGCCACCGAGGCGGACGACCCGTTCATCCGTGAGCTGCTCCAGGTGTGCGGCCGCACCACGCCGCGCGCCGTGTCGTACTCCACGGACGCCGGCTGGCTGCAAACGGTCGGGCACCGGTGCGCGATCTTCGGACCCGGATCGATCGGGGTCGCGCACGCGCCGAACGAGTACCTTCCCTCGGGAGAATTCGCGACCGCAGCGACGAGCCTGACGCGCATCATCGCGCACCGCTGCCACGCCGACTGACGACGCCTTCACGTTTCACCGCGAGCACCCAACGATGACTCAGCCGCTCCTCGAGTGCGTTCCCAACTTCAGCGAGGGCCGCGACCGCGCGACCATCGAACGGATCACCGACGCCATCGCCGCGGTCGACGGAGTGACGTTGCTGGACGTCGATCCGGGACAGGCCACCAACCGCACCGTGGTCACGTTCGTCGGGGCGCCCGAACCGGTGATGACCGCCGCAGTTCGGGCGGCCGCGGCGGCGCGCGATGCGATCGACATGCGCACCCATCAGGGGGAGCACCCACGCTTCGGCGCTATGGACGTCTGCCCGCTGATCCCGGTAGCCGGCGTCACCATGGACGAAGCCGCCGCGTACGCGCGCGAGCTGGGGAAGCGACTCGGCGAGGAGCTCGGCATCACCGTGTTCTGCTACGAGCACGCCGCGACGCGGCCCGAGCGTCGCAACCTCGCCGCGGTCCGGGCGGGTGAATACGAAGGCCTGCCGGACAAGCTTGCCCGACCCGAGTGGGCTCCGGACTTCGGCCCCGCGACGTTCGACCCCGGGTTTGGGGCCGTGGCGGTGGGCGCCCGAGATTTTCTCATCGCGTACAACGTGAACCTGAACACGACGTCGACCCGGCGGGCCAACGCGATCGCGTTCGATGTGCGCGAGAAGGGCCGCATGAAGCGCTCGGGACACCCGCTCACCGGGGAGATCGTCCGCGGAGACGACGGCGAGCCCGTGTGGATCGCGGGCAGCTTGCAATCGGTGAAGGCGATCGGGTGGTACATCGAGGAGTACGGGATCGCCCAGATCTCGATGAACCTCACGGACATCGCGACCACGCCGCTGCACGTCGCGTTCGACGAGGTGTGCCGGAAAGCCGATGCCCGCGGGATACGGGTCACCGGTTCCGAAATCGTCGGTCTCGTGCCGCTGCGCGCCCTCGTGGAGGCCGGCGAGTACTTCCTGACCAAGCAGCAGCGGTCGTTGGGGGTCTCCGAGCGCGAGCTGATCAAAATCGCCGTGCGGTCGATGGGGTTGGACGACCTCGCCCCGTTCGAGCCCGACGAGAAGATCATCGAGTATCGGCTGCGCGACCGGGACGCGCGCCGTCTGGTGGACCAGACCGTGCAGGCGTTCGTCGAGACCACCGCGTCCGAGGCTCCCGCGCCCGGGGGCGGGTCGGTCGCGGCGCTGGCGGGCGCGCTGGGCGCGGCGCTCGCCACCATGGTCGCCAACCTCTCGTCTCACAAGCGAGGATGGGACGACCGGTGGGAGCAGTACTCGCAGGCCGCCGTCGAGGGCAAGCGCTACGCTGAACGGCTCTTGGCGCTCGTCGACGAGGACACCGCCGCCTTCGATGCCGTCCTGGCCGCGATGCGGCTTCCCAAGGACTCGCCCGCCGACCAAGAGGCCCGGGCGGCGGCCATCGAAGCAGCGACGCAGGAGGCCACCCGCGTACCCTTCCGCGTAATGGAGGCCGCGGTGGGCTCCATGGACGTCATTCACCGCATGGCCGAATCGGGCCTGGCCTCGTCGGCCTCCGACGCCGGCGTGGGCGCCATCTGCGCGCGCGCCGCCGTGCGCGGCGCCTATCTCAACGTCCAGATCAACGCCGCGACCCTCGCGGACCGCGCGGTGGCCGACGATCTGGTCGCGCGCGGCGCGGCCCTGACGCATGACGCGGAAGCCCGCGAACGGGCGACGCTGGCGGTGGTCGAGGGACGCATGTAGCGGCCCCCCTCGGCCGCTCGGGGCGCCGTGTATATTCTGCCATGCGTCGAGAGTACATCCGCAACTTCTGCATCGTTGCCCACATCGATCACGGCAAGTCCACCCTTGCCGATCGTCTGCTCGAGGTCACCCAGACCCTCGATCAGCGGCGCATGCGTGAACAGGTTCTCGACACCATGGACCTGGAGCGGGAGCGCGGCATTACGATCAAGCTGAACGCCGTGCGCATGGACTACGCCGCCCACGACGGACAGCGCTACGAACTCAATCTCATCGACACGCCGGGACACGTGGACTTCACGTACGAGGTCTCCCGGTCGCTCAACGCCTGTGAGGGCGCCGTGCTCGTGGTCGACGCCGCGCAGGGCATCGAGGCGCAGACCGTGAGCAACGTACTCCTCGCCCTCGATGCGGGGCTCGAGGTGATCCCGGTCGTGAACAAGGTCGACCTGCCCGCGGCGGAACCCGACCGGCGTGCCGAAGAGCTGGCGGAGCTGCTCGGCGTGGACCCGACGACCGTCCTGCAGGTCTCGGCCAAGCAGGGCGTGGGCGTGGCGGAACTGCTGGAGACGATCGTCCGGCAGATTCCCGCGCCGCCCGGAGACTCGGACGCCCCCCTGCGCGCCCTGATCTTCGACTCCTATTACGACCGGTACCGCGGGGCCATCCCCTCGATCCGTGTGGTCGACGGGCGGTTGGAAGCCGGCATGACCATCGCCTTCGGCACGCACCCGGAGGACCGCTACGAGGTCGACGAAGTGGGATACCTGCAGCTCGGGCAGCAGCGCGCGGACGCCCTCGAGGCCGGCGAGGTCGGCTACGTGATCGCCAACGTGCGCGGCGTGCGGGAGACCCGGCCGGGCGATACCGTGATCGACGCCGACCGACGGGCGGCTGAGATGCTGCCGGGGTACCGGGACGTCCACCCGATGGTGTTCGCGGGCCTGTACCCCACCGACACCGATCAGTTCGAGGAGCTACGCGACGCGCTGGAGCGTCTGCAGCTCAACGACGCCGCGCTCAAGTACGAGCCGGAGACCTCCGTCGCGCTGGGATTCGGTTTTCGGTGCGGCTTCCTCGGCCTCCTCCATATGGAGATCGTTCGGGAGCGGCTCGAGCGGGAGTTCGGTCTCGGACTCATCACGACCGTACCAAACGTGGAATACCACGTGTACCGGACCGACGGCGAGATGCAGATCATCGAGAACCCGACGAAGATGCCGACCGGCTCGGCCGTGGATCGCATCGAGGAGCCCTACGTCACGGCGCGGATCACGGTGCCGTCGGACTACATCGGCCCGATCATGACGCTGGGACAGGAACGGCGCGGCGAGTACCACGACATGCAGTACCTCGACCCGACGCGTGTCCAGCTCGACTGGTCGTTCCCGCTCGCCGAGATCATCCTGGACTTCTTCGATCGCCTGAAGACGGTCACGCGCGGCTACGCCGCGATGGACTACGAGCCCGCGGGCTACCGGGCAAGCCAGCTCGTGAAGCTCGACATGCTCATCAACGGCGATCCGGTCGACGCGTTCTCGGTCATCATCCACCGAGACAAGGCGCAGGAGTGGGGCCGGAAGATCGCCACGAAGCTCAAAGACCTCATCCCGCGCCAGTTGTTCGAAGTCGTCATCCAGGCGGCGATCGGGACCAAGATCATCTCCCGCGAAACGGTCCGTCCATTGCGGAAGAACGTCACCGCGAAGTGTTATGGTGGTGACATCACGCGGAAGCGGAAGCTCCTCGAGAAGCAAAAAGAGGGGAAACGCCGCATGAAGCAGGTCGGGACGGTGGAAATCCCTCAAGAGGCCTTCTTGGCCGTACTACAGGTGGACTGAGCATGGGTACGCGATACATCGTGGGCGTGGACGTCGGCGGCACGAACGTGGTCGTCGGAACGGTATCGGAGGACGGCCAGGTCATCGCCGGGATCGTCCGGGAGCCGACGCGGGTGGACGAGGGAGCCGACGCGGTGGTCGATCAGGTCGCGGCGATGGTCGCGCAGTCGATCACGGATGCCAAGGCCGAGCTCGGCGGTGACACGCTCGACGTCGTCGGCGTGGGAATCGGCGCGCCGGGTCCGCTCGACACCGACCGGGGCATCGTGATCCTCACGCCCAACCTCGGTTGGAAGAACTTTCCTCTCCGCGACCGCGTCTCCGACGCCACCGGGCTGCCGGCGGTCCTCGACAACGACGCCAACTGCGCCGTGCTCGGCGAGTGGTGGCAGGGGGCGGCCCAGGGCGCCTCCAACGTCATCGGTCTCACGATCGGGACGGGCATCGGGGGCGGCATCGTGATCGGCGGCATGCTCTATCGCGGGGCGAGCGACGTCGCGGGCGAGTTCGGCCACATGACCATCGATTCCACCGGGCGCCGGTGCAACTGCGGGAACTACGGCTGCATCGAAGCGTACGCGTCCGGCACGGCGATCGCGGCGCGGGCGGTGGAAGGCATCGACGCCGGTGCCGACACGAATCTCCCCGACCTGGTCGACGGCGACACGTCGAAGATCACGGCCGGGACGGTCTATCACGCCGCCAGCGACGGGGACGAGTTCGCCCGGGAGGTCATCCGGGATACGGCACGGTTCCTCGGTGCGGCGGTCGCCAACCTCGTGAACATCTTCAATCCCGACATCGTCGTGATCTGCGGCGGGGTGACGGCGGCGGGCGACAAGCTCTTCACGCCGCTCGAGGCCGAGGTGGCTCGGCGGGCCTTCCGCCCGGCCGTGGCCGCCTGCCGCATCATTCCCGGAACGCTCCACGGGACGGCCGGCGTGTTCGGCGCCGCCGCCGTCTTTCGGCGGCGGGCCGCAGGCAGATTCACCAACCCCGAGTGAAGCGGCTGGGCGTCATCGGTACGATGGTGTGGGACACCATCTACCGGGTGGGACGCGACGAGCCGGTCGAGGAGTGGGGCGGCATCGCGTACGCGATCGCGGCACTCGACGCCGCACTTCCCCCCGAGTGGGAGATCGTCCCGCTCGTGAAGGTGGGTCGCGATCTAGCACCCGAAGCCAACCAGTTCCTGTCCGCCATGCAGCGTCCGGTGTCGGGCGCGCGCTTCATCGAGGTGCCGGAGCCGACCAACCGCGTCACGCTGCGCTACCGGTCGCTGGAGCGCCGCACCGAGCACCTCGCAGGCGGCGTGCCCGGATGGCAGTGGACGGAGCTCGGCCCGCTCGTCCACGATCTCGACGCCATCTACTGCAACCTCATCTCCGGGTTCGAGCTCGACCTTCCGACGGCGATCCACCTCCGGCACGGGTTCGACGGACCTGTGTATGCCGACCTCCACTCGCTACTCCTCGGCCTGCGGGCCGACGGCACCCGTGTGCCCCGCGCCCTGCCCGACGTGGATGAGTGGTTCGGCTGCTTCGACGTCGTCCAACTGAACGAGGGGGAGATGGCGCTGCTCGGCGCCGACCCGCTGGCCGTCGCGGCGGACGCCTTCGGCGCCGGCGTGCGTCTCATGGTCGTGACCCTGGCCGCCCAGGGGGCCGCCTACTTCGTGCACGGCGACCTCGACCTGCACGCCGACCGCACCCTGCCGGTGGGAGCGCCCCTGCGGACCGCGCGGCTCCCCGCACACGACGCCCGCGACGTCCTCGACCCCACAGGGTGCGGCGATGTCTTCGGCGCGACGCTCATGGCGGCCCTGCTCCAGCGGGCGGACGTGGAAGCCGGCATCGACGTCGCCCAGCGAGCCGCCGCCCGCAACGCGGGGCACCTCGGAGCCACGCACTTGCGCGCACATCTACGCGGCGAGATTCTGCATCGGTGACCCAAGTCGTAGAAGTCCCCAGTTCCTTCGACGATCGGACGTTCGACCAGTTCGCGCGCGGCATCGCCTCGTGGGACGAGAAGCTCCTGTTCGACGCCCACGCCACCCAGTGGGCGTCGCCGTTCGGGCTGGTGGGACTGCTGACCGCGGGCCAGCACGCGACCGAGCGGGCGCAGCAGCGGCCTCTGCTTACGATCCCGGCGGATCGGGACGTCGCGCATTACTGGGCCAAGGCGGGGTTCTTCCGCTATGCGGGGGATTGGTTCGAGCTCCACGGCAAGGTCCCGCGCGTCGCCGCGTCCGAGACCTCCGACGTTCTCCTCGGGGTCACACCCGTCCGCGGCACGGACGACGTGCACTCCGTCGTGGAGACCATTCAAGAGCGCGCAGCAGCCATTCTGGGGGATCTGGGGCTCGAGGCTACGGCGACAATGGGATTCGCTATGGCATTGTCGGAGGCGTGTCAGAATATTGTAGAACACGCGGGCACGTCGGGCTGGGTCGCCGTGCAGACCTACCACTGGCGAAGACGACTCGGTCGCAAGGTCGTGGTGATCGCCGTCGCCGATGCCGGCGTCGGGTTCCGGCACTCCCTCGCGGCCACACAGGCATCGCGCTTCGGTGATCGGTGGAGCGACGCGACTGCCCTCGAATCCGCGTTGTTTCACGGCGCGAGCCGCTTCCGTGACCCCGGTCGAGGCCAGGGACTGGCCGGGATCACGCGCTACGCCAATCGGTGGGGCGGTAAGGTGAGTATGCGGTCCGGTACCGCACGGATTGCGATTGTCCCAGAGTGGGACGACGACGCGCCGCTGACCGATGGCGTGCCGGCGTTCCCGGGAGCCCAAGTGCTGATCATCATTCCCGCACAGGACGCCGAGTGAGCCAATGACGACGATCGATGTAAAGCAGGTGTTGGCTCGCACGGTCTCACCCACCTATCCCGACCTCGTTACTCGCCCAACCGGCAAAGCCGTCCGCCACGGCATCGTCGACGAACTCGACGACGCTGCCGCCGTGGAGGATGTGGCCCTGATCGACTTCGGCACCGTGCGCGTACTCGATATTTCGTGCGCCGACGAGATCGTGGCGCGCCTGCTCCGGGAGAACAATGCGCGGTACTTCGTGCTCTGTGGCCTCACCGAGGCGCATCGCTACTCGATCGAGCAGGTGCTGGAACGCCACCAGCTGGCGGTCGTCGGACGCGACCGGGACGGCCGGGTCCAGGTGCTCGGCACGGTCACCGACACGGTGCGGCGGGCGTTCGGACTGCTCGCGGACCGCGGACGGGCCGCCCCGCACGAGATCGCCGCGCATCTCGGCGTGCCGCAGGACGCCGCCCTCGAGACCATTCAGGAGATGGTGACGCTTCGAATCGCGCACCCGGTTGACGACCTCGTGGCGATTCCAGCCTCATGACGTCGCGATCGAGCGGGCCATCGACCCGAGCCGTGCACGGGCCGGTCCACCCGCGGACCGACCATGAGCCGGTGGCGACGCCCCTGAGCCAAAGCAGCACGTTCGTACACCCGATCGGCTCGAGCGCCGAGGTGATGTACACCCGGTACGGCAACAACCCGAACCAGGTGATTCTCGCCGAGAAGCTGGCGCTGCTGGAGGGCGCGGAACGCGCCCTGTTCGTCGCGAGCGGCATGGGCGCGACCGCCCTCGCGCACCTCGCGGTCCTACGGCCGGGCGACCACCTGCTCGCGAGCAGCTGGATCTACGGAGGAACCCACCGGCTCTTCACCGACGAGTTCGGGCGGATCGGCATCGACGTCACGTTCGTCAACCCCGACAAGCACCGCGACTGGCGCCGCATGGTGCGCAAGAACACTCGGGCGCTCTTCGTCGAGTCCCCGACCAACCCCCTCATGCGCGTGATCGACCTCGAACCGCTGGCCGAGCTGTGCCGCGAGCGGGGCATGGTCATGATCGTGGACTCCACCTTCGCGTCCCCGATCAACCTGCGTCCCCTCGAGCACGGGGCCGATGTCGTCATCCACTCCGCCACCAAGTACCTGAACGGGCACTCCGATGTGATCGGCGGCAGCGTGGCGGGCAGCGCCGCCATCGTCGAGGAAGTCCGTTCCCTCATGCAGGTCTGGGGGCAGTCCGCCGACCCCCATGCCGCCTGGCTCACGGAGCGGGGACTCAAGACGCTCGCCGTGCGTATGGAACGGCACAATGCCAACGGGCAGGCCTTCGCCGAATGGGCCGAGGCCCAGCCCGCCATCACCAAGGTGGATTATCCCGGACTCCCGAGTCATCCCGACCACGCGCTGGCCACGAAGATGCTCGATGGGATGAGCGGCATGGTCGGTATCCATCTCCCCAGCGCGATCGCGGCCGAGAAGTTCCTGCAACGGCTGCAGCTGGTGACGCACGCACCGAGTTTGGGCGGGGTCGAGACGCTGATCTCCGAGCCGCGCCTCACGTCGCATGCGGGGCTGACGCCCGACGAGCGGGCCAGCGCCGGCATGCCCGACGGTTTCGTGCGGGTCAGTCTCGGCATCGAGGACATCGACGACGTGATCGCCGACTGCGACGCGGCGCTCCGCTCTCTCACCGCGTGATCCAGTTCCGCAAAGTCTTCAAAGCGTACCCCAAGGGTTCCATCGCCCTGAAGGACGTGTCGTTCCGCATGGAGAAGAGTGAGTTCCTTTTCCTGACGGGTCACTCGGGCGCGGGCAAGTCCACCGTCCTCCGGCTCGTCTACGCAGACGAATCGCCGAGCGACGGCGACGTGCTCGTCGCGGGGCGGCTCCTCTCGCATCTCAAGCACAGCGAGATCCCGCAGCTGCGCCGGCGCCTGGGCATCGTCTTCCAGGATTTCCGGCTCCTGGAAGACCGTACGGCGGAGGAGAACGTCGCGTTCGCCCTCGAGGTGACCGGTACGCGCCCAAGTATCGTGGCGTCCAAGGTGATGCGGGTGCTGACGCAGGTCGGTCTCGCGGCCAAGACGCACCTCTACCCTCAGGAGATGTCGGGTGGCGAGCAGCAGCGCGTCGCCATCGCGCGGGCGCTGGTCAACGACCCCGTCGTACTCCTCGCCGACGAACCGACCGGGAACCTGGACGAACGGGCGACGCGCGGCGTCTTCCGCCTGCTGCGGGACATCAACGCGACCGGGACCGCCGTGGTGATGGCAACGCATGACCTGGATCTCGTGCGCTCGACGTCGTATCGGACGATCGAACTCCGCGACGGCGCCGTGGTGCACGATTCGGGCGCCAGGGACTCGCTCGGGGAGGCCTCGTGAGGCTGACGATCCGCGAGACCATCCTCGCCATCACCCGGACCCCGGTCCTGTCCGCGCTCGCGAGCATCACCATCGGCTTCGCGCTCTTCGTGCTCGGACTGTTCGCGCTGGTCGCGCTGAACCTGCGGGAGGCGCTGACGACCATCGAGGAACGCGTGGAGATCGTGGCGTACCTCACGCGGGGCACGCCGATCGAGGTGATCACCCTCGCGATCGGAGACATCCAGGCCTTCCCGGAGGTCGCCTCGGTTCGGCACGTGTCGGCGGACGAGGCGCTCGATCGTGCCCGCGGGCAGCTGACCGAGTTTCAGGGCGTGTTCGAAGACCTGGCAATGAACCCGCTGCCGGCCTCGTTGGAGCTTCGCCTCCAGCCCGGGTCGCGCGACGCGGGCGTCGTCGCCATCGTCGCCGAGCGCCTCGAGGGATTCCGGTTCGTCGAGGACGTGCGCTTCGGACGAGAATGGATCGAAAAGCTCGACGATCTCCGCAACATCGCCGCCGTGGTGGGTCTCGCGATCGGCGGTGCGTTCATGGCCGCCGCCACGATCATCATCGGCACGACGGTTCGCATGACCGTGCTCGCGCGCGCGCGCGAAATCCAGATCATGCGGCTCGTTGGGGCCACCGACGGATTCGTCAGGCGTCCGTTCCTGCTCGACGGAGCCATCAAGGGCGCCCTAGGCGGGCTGTTCGCGCTCGCGCTGAACTACCTCGCGTTCCTCATGGTGCAGAATTCCCTCTTCGAAGCCCGGTTCTTCGCCATGACGCACGCGTCGGCCTTCGTGCTCTTCGGCCTCGGGGTCGGCCTCGCGGCGAGCGCCCTCAGCGTCGGGCGGCACCTCTCGAAGATCTGATGCGCTGGCGCGGCTGGCTGGTCGTCGTGCTGCTCACCGCGACGGGAGCGGCGGAGGCGCAGCAGGGGCCGTCCGTCGTGCGGCAGATCCGCGAGAACCAACAGCGCCTCGATTCGATACGGAGAGAACGCGAGGGTCTCGAGGGAGAGCTCCAGCAGCTGCGCTCTCGGATGTCGACGCTGTCCAGCGAGCTCGACAACATCGAGCGGCAGAAGACGATCACGGCCCGCATCGTGAACGAGCTCGACCGTCAGACACTGGGGATGCGCAGCCAGGTCGACACCGTGACCCTGCAGCTTCTCGTGGCCACGGACGCCCTCGCGGAATCCCAGGCCGTACTGCGGGGCCGGCTCGTGGGGATCTACAAGCGAGGGCCCCTCTACGCGTTTCAGGTACTCCTGGCGGCCGAGAGCTTCGGCGATCTCCTGAGTCGGTATAAGTACCTCTACCTCGTCTCCCGACAGGACCGCGCGCTGGTGCAGGAAGTCGTCGACCTCCGCGATCGCATCGGCAGCAATCGCCGGCAGCTCGTGAGCATCGAGCGCACCATCGAGAGCCAGCGGGACCAGCGATCACGGGAACTGCGACGTTACGAATCGCTGGAGCGGTCGTCGTCCCGCGCGCTGCAGCAGGCGCAGGCCACGCAGCGGCAGACGTCGTCGCGCATCGCCAATCTGTCCGCGGCGGAAGAGGAACTGGTCGGCCTGCTCGCAGCGCTCGAGCGCGCCCGGCGCGCCGCGCTCGCGCGCGGAGACCTTCGCGTGCCCGAAGCTAGCATCACGGGCGCCGACCTCGGCCAGCTCGACTGGCCCGTCGACGGTGGCCGAGTGGTCTACAGCTTCGGATCCGCGCGCGGCCCCGACGGCACGGAGATCATCTACCAGGGCATCGGCATCGGCGTGCCGGTCGGTACCGCGGTCACGGCAGTCGCGGACGGCCTCGTGGAGATCGCGAGCCCACTCAACACCTACGGCCCCTCGGTCTTGCTCAACCACGGCGGGGGCGTGTACACGCTCTACTCCTACCTGTCGACGATCGCCGTCACGCCTGGCCAACTCGTGAGCGTCGGCCAAACCCTCGGGCAGTCCGGGGGCGAGTCGTCCGACCACGGCCCTCACATCGAGTTCCAGTTGCGACAGGCCTCCGGCGAGAGCAACAACCCCATTGCGCTCGACCCGGAGAACTGGCTCAGACGCCGACGGTAGCTCCACCAGTCAAACTCCTGTCGTTGCTTGCCGTTTTCATACGATCGTATTACATACAAACGTATGAATGATTCCGAGACGAAGACCCGCCTCATCCAGGCCGCCATCCGGCTGTTCGCGGTCCACGGCTACGAGGGAACCTCGATCCGCGCCATCACCCGCGAGGCCAACGCCAACCTCGGGGCCGTGACGTACCACTTCGGTTCCAAGGCCGCGCTGTTCGAAGCCGCGCTCGCCGAGGTCGTTGGGCCGTTCCGCGAACGGATCGCAGCCGAGGCGAACCAAGCGGGGCCGCCGCTCGATCGCGTCGCCGGCATCGTCCGAACGTTCTTCGAGCACTTCGCCGAGCACCCCGTAATCCCGCAGCTCATCCTGCACGTCCTGGCATCGCCGCAGCACATGCCGGAACCGGTGCGGTCCGGGCTCGCGGCCAACCACGCTGCACTCGCCCGCGTGATCGCGGAGGGGCAGCAGGGGGGCACGATTCGCCCTGGGGACGCCCGGCTCATGGCGCTCAGCATCGCGGCGCAACCCGTCATGCTGGCCCTCATGCGGCACGTCCTGAGCCAGGCCATCGGGCTGGATCAGGACGACCGCGCGACCCGCACCGCACTCACCGAGAGCGTCGCAGCGTTCGCCCGCGCCGGACTGGCGGCCACCGGAGACCCGTCATGACCCCGACACACTCGACCGTTGCGTGGCTCTGCCTCGTGTTGGGTTCCTCTGCGACCCCCCTCGGGGCACAGGCCCCACCCGTCTCGATCGCCGACGCGGCGCGGGCGGCGCTCGCCACCCATCCGGAGGCGCGGGCGGCGCAGGCGGCGCAGGCGGCCGCCGATGCAGGCGTTCGCGTTGCCACGGCCGAGCGTTGGCCGGCCCTCCAGGCCGAGGGGTCGGTCTTCCGGTTTCAGGAGCCCATGGTCGTCTTCCCGCTCCACGCGTTCGATCCGTCGCAGCTCACCTTCGACCGCACACTCGTCCAAGGTGCGCTCACGCTCGGCTATACCGTGTTCGACGGAGGCGCGCGGGGCGCGGCAGTACGCGGGGCACGGGCGAACGCCGATGGGGTCACCGCCCGACGGGCCTCCGCCGACGCGCGTCTCATCACCGAGGTGGCGCACACGTATCTCCGCGCCCTCACGGCCCGGGAGGAACTCGATGCGCTTGCACAGCGCCTCGACGCCGTCGAAGCGGAGCGCGAACGCGCGGCCCTCCTCGCCGCCGAAGGGGCGGCGGCCCAGGTGGACGCGCTGCGTGCCGAGGCCGCGCGCGAACAGACCATGGCCGAGCGGGCCCGCGCCACGGCCGACCTCGACGCCGCGCTGCGGGACCTCGCCCGCCTGATGGGCGCCGAGGGTACCGCGATCGGGCCGGGCGCCCTTCGCCGGCCGAACACACCCCCCGACACGCCCGACCGCGCCGCCCTGCTGCAACGGTTGGCGGCTGCCAACCCGGACCTGCTCCGCGCGGAGCAACGCTCGAACGCCGCGGCATGGCGCAGCCGCGCCGCACGGGGCGCGTGGTTCCCCACGATCGACGTGCTCGGCCGGTACACGCTCTACGGCAGCGGGAGTAGTGGTTTCACCGGAGAGTGGCAAGGGGGCCTCAAGGTTTCGTACCCGCTCTTCGCCGGCGGCCGCCGCCCACGCGCCATCGACCGGGCGCAGGCCGAGGCTCAGGCGGCCGCGGCCGAGGCCGACGCGGTTCACCTCGGTATCGCCCGCGCGCTCGACCGGACCTACGCGGCGCTCGCGGAAACCGGCCCACGCATTCGGGCGCTGGAATCGGCTGAACGCCATCTGATGGAGATCACCCGCATCGAACGCCTGACGCTCGAGGAAGGGGCGGGCACCCAAGCCGAGTACCTGCGGGCCGAAGCCGATCTCGGGGAGGCACGCGCCGCGCTTGCCCGCGCGCGCTACACACAGCTCCGACTGCACGTCGAACTCGCCGCGCTCACGGGCCGACTCACCGTCGAGTGGCTCGCGGCGTTAGCAGACACGGACCGATGAAACGTTCACCGAGACTTCTGCTGATCCCTCTGCTGGTCATTGTCGTCGCCGGGCTGTGGCTCGTCCTCCGCTCGACGGACCGGTCGGACGCGCTCGAGGTCTCCGGCACCATCGAGGCCACGGAGGCAGCGCTCGCGTTTCCGCTCGCTGGACGCATCCAGGACGTCCTGGTGATGGAGGGCGATCGGGTCGTGCGCGGGGAGGTCCTGGCGACGGCGGATCGCGCGGAGATCGAGGCCCAGATGCGGTCCGCCGAAGCTCAGGCGGCTGCGGCCACCGCACGGCTACGCGAGCTCCAAGCGGGGTTCCGCTCGGAGGAGGTCGCGCAGGGCGAGGCCGCGGTTCGTGCGGCCGTGCAGCGCGCAGACGGAGCTTCCCGCGAGGCCGCGCGGGCAGAGCGGCTGTACGATGGCGGCGCGATCAGCGTGCGGCAGCGCGATCAGGCGGCCACCGCACTCGAGGTCGCCCGCGCCGACCTCGACGCCGCCGATGAGCGGCTGGGGCTGCTGCGAGCGGGGGCCCGCACCGAGCAGATCGCCGCACAGCGCGCCGCGGTCCAGCACGCCGAGGCACTGGTTGCCCAGCTCGTCGCGGTACTGGATCGCGCGGTCATCCGTGCCCCGTTCGACGGCACCGTCGCGATTCGACACCGCGAACCCGGGGAGACCATCGCGCCCGGCGTGCCCGTCGTGACACTCCGGAGTCTCGCCGAGCGATGGGTGCGGGTCTACGTCCCCGAGGCCGACTTCGGGCGGCTCGAGATCGGCACGGGAGCGGAGATTCGCGCCGACCCCTTCCCCAACCAGGTCTTCCGCGGGTCGGTGACTTTCATGGCCGATGCGGCGGAGTTCACGCCGCGGACGATTCAAACACCCGACGAGCGCGTCAAACTCGTGTTTCGGGTGAAGGTCCGCATCGCCGGAGACAGCCTCCGGCTGCTGAAGCCCGGCCTGCCTGCCGACGTCCGGCTGTTGCTCACGCAGTCCTGAATGACCGCCACGGCCATTCGGGCGCGGGCGCTCACCCGGGCGTTCGGGGAGACGCGCGCCGTCGACGGCGTCTCCTTCGACGTGGAACGCGGAGAGCTGTTCGGCCTCGTCGGTCCCGACGGCGCCGGCAAGACGACGACGCTGCGCATGCTGGCAGGCGTGATGCGCCCCTCGTCCGGTGACGCCGAGGTCTTCGGCGAGAGCGTCGTGGCCGACCCGGCACGCGTGCAGCCGCGTCTGGCCTACGTGGCACAGCGGTTCGGGCTCTACGGCGACCTCACCGTCCGGGAGAACATCACGTTCTACGCCGATCTCTACGGCGTCGCGGACGCCGATCGTCCCGCCCGATTCGCCCGCCTCTACGAGTTCTCGGGACTGGGCCCATTCGAACACCGGCTCGCCGCCGCGCTCTCCGGAGGCATGAAGCAGAAACTGGCGCTCTGCGCCGCCCTCGTGCACGCGCCCGAGCTCCTGATCCTCGACGAGCCGACGTTCGGGGTCGATCCGATCTCCCGCCGCGATCTCTGGCTGATCATTCACGAAATGGTCGCCGGCGGCATGACCGTGTTCGTCTCGACGGCGTACATGGACGAAGCGGAGCGCTGCGACCGTCTCGCCATGCTGCATGAGGGGTCGCTCGTCGCCATCGACACCCCCGCCGCCCTGCAGGCGCGCCTGGCCGGCCGGCTGTACCGGGTACGCGCGGACGACCCCCGGGCGGCGCGCGACCGGCTGCGGACCACCCCGGGCGTTGTCCGCGCGAACCTTTTTGGCGATGCGGTCCACGTCACGGTGGCCGACCCGCCGCCGCCCTGGGACCGCGTCATCCGGCACCTCACCGACGGCGGCGTGTCGGTCCTCGAAGAGGGCCCCGCCGATGCGTCGCTCGAGGACATCTTCATGGACCTCGGCCCCACGGAGCCGGCTCGTTGACCCCCGCCGTCGACGTGCGCGGACTGTCGCGCGCCTTCGGGTCGTTCGTCGCGGTCGACGCCGTGACGTTCCGCGTCGAGCGCGGCGAGATCTTCGGTTTCCTGGGCCCGAACGGCGCCGGCAAGACGACGACCATCAAGATGCTCGCGGGCCTGCTGGCACCGACGAGCGGCCTGGCCACGGTCGCCGGATACGACGTGACCGGCGACACCGGCCCGCTGAAGCAGCGGATCGGGTACATGTCGCAGCTGTTCTCGCTCTACGCCGACCTCACCGTGACGGAGAATATCCGGCTGTTTGCCGGCCTCTACGGCGTCCGGGGGGAGCGATTCGACGCGCGCCGCGACTGGGTGCTCGAGATGGCCGGACTGGACGCCCAGCGTGACCGGCTCACCGGAGAGCTGCCGTTGGGATGGAAGCAGCGGCTCGCCCTCGGATGTGCCGTACTGCACGAGCCCGAGATCCTGTTCCTCGACGAGCCCACCTCGGGCGTCGACCCAGTGTCCCGGCGAAGGTTCTGGGACCTGATCGACCGTCTGGCTGTGGCTGGCACGACCATCCTCGTGAGCACCCACTACATGGAGGAGGCCGAGTACTGCCACCGGCTGGCCCTGATGCACCAGGCACAACTCATCGCGCTGGATACGCCGGCCGGCCTGCGCGCCTCCATGGACGCGCCCCTCTACCGCGTGACGACCGACGCACCCGCTCAGGCCGTTCCGGCACTGCGCGTGCTGCCCGTGGTCGCGGACGCGGCGATGTTCGGACGCGCGCTTCACGTCACCCTGCACGACGAGCGCAACGCCGAACGTCTGATCCGCACCGCGCTCGGCGACGCGGGCCAGGCGTGCGGTGAGGTCACGCGCATCCGACCTTCCCTCGAGGACGTGTTCGTGCACCTCGTACGCGCACACGCGCCGGCCGGCGCCGCATGAACCTCCGACGCACCATGGCGCTCGCCCGCAAGGAGGCGCTCCAGTTGCGAAGGGATTCGCGCAGTCTCGCGCTCGCGTTTCTCCTCCCCGTGTTTCTGATCGTGTTCTTCGGCTACGCGATCTCGTTCGACGTGCGGAACCTCGAACTCGCCGTCCTCGACCAGGACCGCTCGTCCGCAAGCCGCGCGCTGGTCAGCGCGTTCGAGAGTTCGGGTTACTTCACCATCGTCGAGCGGCTCGAACGGTACGGCGACGTCGAACCGCTGCTCGAGCGGGGCGGCGCCCGCCTCGTGCTGGCGGTCCCGCCGGACTTTTCCGCCCGACTCGGCGGTGGCCGCACGGCGTCGCTGCAGATGCTGCTGGACGGCGGCGACGCCAATACCGCGACCATCGCGCAGAACTACGCCGAGGTGATCGTCAACCGGTTTGCGCTGTCCCGGGGGCCGACGCGGGCGGCCGCGGTGGACGTGCGGACGCGCGTGTGGTTCAACGAGACGCTCGAATCCCGCAACATGATCGTCCCCGGACTGGTCGCGGTCATCATGTCGATCATCGCGGCGATGCTGACCGCCCTCACGATCGCACGGGAGTGGGAACGAGGCACGATGGAGCAGCTCGTGGCGACCCCCGTCCGTCGCAGCGAGGTGATCGTCGGCAAGCTGATCCCCTACGCCGCCATCGGCGCGCTGGACGTCGCGATCGCCGCCGTCGCGGGCATCGTCCTGTTCGACGTTCCCTTTCGCGGCTCCGTGGCGCTCCTCGCGGCACTGACGTTGCTGTTCCTCTTCGGCGCGCTGGGGCTCGGCGTGTTCATCTCAGCCGCGGTGAAGAGTCAGGTGCTGGCAACGCAAGCCGCCATCATGGCGACGTACCTGCCCGCGCTCCTGCTGTCGGGGTTCATCTTCTCCATCTCGGCGATGCCGCTCGTGCTCCGCGTCCTCACGCACGTCGTGCCGGCTCGCTACTACGTCACGGTGACGAAGGGGATCTTTCTCAAGGGCGTCGGCATGTCGGTGCTGTGGCCGGACGCGTTGGCGATGCTGCTGTTCGCGAGCGTCGGCCTCGGGCTCGCCTACCGCGCGTTTCACAAGGAGATCGCCTGACATGGCAGTGAACGTGCGGCGGATCGCCGAGATGGTGCGCAAGGAAGCCCGCCAGCTCCTGCGCGACCCGCGGACCCGCGTGGCGATGTTCGTGGCCCCGATGGTGCAGCTCGTGGTCTTCGGGTACGCCGTCAACACCGACATCCCGAACACGTCCATGGTGGTCGTGGACCATGACCGCTCCGCCGCGTCGCGTAGGCTGATCGACGCCTTCGAACGCACCGGGTACTTCGCCGTCGTCGCGCGCCCGCCACGGTCGGCCGACCTCGTCACCGCACTGGACGACGGCACGGCCATCGTGGGACTCGAGATCCCCGACGGGTTCGCTCGCGACCTCGGGCGGGCGGACGGCACGGCGATCCAGGTCGTCGTGGACGGCACGCATTCGAACACGGCCACGGTCGCCGTCGGCTACGCACAGCGCATCGTTCAAGCGTTCGGCGCGGCGGAACGCGCTGGACCGCCACCGCCCGTCCGCGCCGAAACGCGCGCCTGGTTCAACCCGGCGCTCCAGAGTCAGACCTACAACGTGCCCGGGGTGATCGGCGTGCTGGTGCTGCTGATGTGCCTCCTGCTCACCGCGCTCGGCGTCGTACGTGAGCGCGAGCTCGGCACGTTGGACCAGCTCATGGTCAGCCCGCTGACGCCGCCGGAGCTCATGCTGGGCAAGACGATTCCGGTCGCAGCCGTCGCCGTGATCGATGCGGTACTCATCTCGGTGATCGCGGTGACGTGGTTCGACATTCCCCTGCGCGGCTCGCCACCGGAGCTGCTCGTGGCGGTCCTGCTTTTCATCGCCGCCGGTATCGCGGTCGGTCTCCTGATCTCCACGATCTCACGCACCCAACAGGAAGCCTTCATGGCCATGTTCCTCTTCCTGCTGCCCGCCATCATCCTCTCCGGGTTCTTCTTCCCGATCTCGAGCATGCCGCGGGGATTTCAGTGGCTCACCCTCGTGAACCCGGTGCGGCACTTTCTGGAGATCGTTCGCGCCTCGTTCCTGCGCGGCGCAGGAATCGCGACGCTTTGGCCCCAGTACGTCGCACTGGCGCTCCTCGCGGGGACCGCCCTCGCCGCGGCCGTCATCCGGTTCCCGAAGGCCCTGCGCGCCTGACGGGCTCCCCCCGTCGACCTACCTTTCGTCGAAGCGCCATGAATCCATTCTGGCAGCGCAGCGACCGCCGAGAGCTTCGCCGGATGGTCCGCACCCAACTCGCGGCCCGCGACGTCCGGGACCGCAGGGTGCTCGCCACCATGGCGCGGATCCCCCGGGGAGCGTTCGTTCCGACCCGCCTCCACCCCCGCGCGTACGAAGACGGCCCCCTGCCGATCGGACACGGCCAGACCATCTCGCAACCGTACATCGTCGGGCTCATGACGCAGCTGGCCCGTCTCTCCCGGCGCCATCGCGTGCTGGAGGTCGGCACGGGCTGCGGGTACCAGACCGCCGTCCTCGCCGGGATCGCGGCACACGTGTGGACGATCGAACGAATCGACGATCTGTCGCGGCAGGCCGCCGCACGGCTTGGGCGTCTGGGCATCGAGAACGTGACGTTCGTGACCGGAGACGGGGCGCTGGGCTACGAGCCCGCTGCCCCGTACGACGCGATCGTCGTCACGGCAGCCGCCCCGGCGCCCCCAGACCGGCTGCTGGCGCAGCTCGCCGTCGGGGCGCGGGTGGTCATCCCAATCGGCTCCCGGGAGGTGCAGACGCTTCAGGTGCTCGAGCGCCGGGCCGACGGCGTCCGGACGACCGAGTCGTGCGCCGTACGGTTCGTGCCTCTCGTCTCACCGTCCGCTTTTCCGGACTGAGCTGGGGCGGGGGCGCGCGATCCCGCCGAACCCGGACGCCCGGTGCGTGACCACCGTTTCCTCGGTATCATCTACGGCAGTGCTACAGCGGAGGGCGACACCCTCCCCCCACACCGGCTGACACCGATGACACGACTCGCACGCTACGCCGCCCTACTCGCCGCCCTCGCGATCCCGACCCAGGGTCTCGCCCAGCACGACCCGCCGCCGCGGATCATCCTCTTCATCGGGGATGGGGTCGGCGTGAGTTACTGGACCGCCGCCGCATTCGCCGCCGACGATCTCGCGGTGTACCGGTTCCCAGTCGTCGGCCTGGTCGACACCCGCGCGTCGGACAGCAAGGTCACGGACAGCGCTGCAGGTGCGACCGCCTACGCCACGGGCGTGCAGACCTACAACGGAGCGATCGGCGTAGCTCCCGACTCGTCCGCCGTCCCCACGATCCTCGAGATGGCCACCGAGCGCGGCATGGCCACGGGACTCGTGGCGACGTCCCGCATCACGCACGCTACGCCGGCGTCGTTCGCGGCCCACGTGCCGAGCCGCGGCATGGAGGTGGAGATCGCTCGGCAGATGGTACAGGAACACGACATCACCGTGATCATCGGCGGGGGCAGCGACTGGTTCGATCGCACCCGACGTCCGGACGGGATCGACCTCCTGACGCAAGCCGGCCGGGGGGCGACCGTCGTGCAATCCCCGGAGGAGTTCGCTGCGCTCGACCTCGCGCACGTGGACCGGCTCTTTGCCCTGCTTGCCGAGAGCCATCTGCCCGCTGCGGTGCAGCCTGCACCGCCTCCCATCACACACCAAGGGATCGAGGAGCACGCCGGCGACGCCGATACGACCTGGACGCCCTGGCGCGAGCCGTCGCTTGCCGACATGACCACCACGGCTCTGACTGTGCTCGACAAGGACCCCGATGGGTTCTTTCTGATGGTCGAGGCGTCGCAGCCCGATTGGCGGGGGCACGGAAACGAGCCGTTGCCGACGGTAGAAGCGGAGATGCTCGACTTCGACCGGGCCTTGGGCGCAGCACTGACGTACCAGGATCGGCAGCCGGAGACGCTCGTGGTGGTCGTGGCCGATCACGAGACCGGCGGGCTCGCCCTCCAGCTCGATCCGGAGGGGCGCGTCGTCGCGCGCTACACCACCGACAATCACACGGGGGAAATGATCCCGCTGTTCGCGGCGGGCCCCGGAGCCGAGCGGTTCGGGGGCATCCTGACGAATCACGAGATCGGGCGACGGCTGATCGCCGTGCTCACGGGCGACTGACCCGGTACTGGAACTCCCTGGGGCGCCGCCCGTATACTTTCGGAGATGCGCACTCGACTCCATCGCCGTCTTGCCACGGCACTGCTCGGCATCATGCTGGTCTCGACCACCGCGGCCCCGATCGCCCATGCGGCGACCGAGGTGCTGGTGGCTCAGCCGGCATGGGAGAGCGGTCACTCCGACGCCTGCGTCGAACTCCACGTCGAGTCGCGGTGTCTCAAGGGTGGCGGGGTCTACACGGACCACTCGGCTGGCGGCTCCCTGCTCTCTGAACGGGTGGTGCCGCTCGACGTCGTTCCCCACGGCGTCGGGGTCGTTCCTGACCGTCCCTCCCCATCCCAGCGCTTCTCCCGCGCACCTCCCCACCGATAGTCGCTGAGAGTGCCGCGGAACTCGTCCGCGGTGGATGCCATCTACTATCGAATGAGGAAACACGCATGCGTGGAAAGCACGTGTTGCTTGTCTTGTTTGCCGTCACGGTTGCCGTGGCCCCGGCAGGGGCGCAGGAACCCGCGGACTCACTGGTTGCCGAACTCGCACGCCTCAGGGCGCGCCTCGATTCGCTCGAGCAGCTGATCGACCGGCTCTCGCGGGAGGGCCGGGACACCACCGGCACCGGGGGTGAACTCGCCGCACTCCGCGCGGCCGCACAGCGGGCGGCGGCCGGTCAGGCGCCCCCAGCGCCCCAGGCGAGCCGCACCAGCAGCCTCTCGATCCTGAACCCCGAAATCAGCGTGACCGGCGACTTCGTCGGCGCCTACGTGGATCCTGCGGGAGAGTCCGGCGCCGCCTCGGCCACGCCCCGCGAGTTCGAGTTCTCCTTCCAGTCGGCGCTCGATCCCTACACGCGCACCAAGATCTTCCTGACGCGGGAGGCGGATTTCCCGATCGCCGGAGCGGAAGAAGAGGAGGAGGAAGAGGAGGAGCACGGCAGCGGCGTCGAGGTCGAAGAGGCCTACCTGTACTGGGTCGGCCTCCCCGGCGGGATCGGACTCAAACTCGGCAAGTTCCGGCAGGAGGTGGGTCTCTACAACCGGTGGCACACGCACGCGCTCTTCGAGGTCGAACGCCCGCTCGCCGTGCGGGAGCTTCTGGGTGAGGATGGCCTGATTCAGACGGGGGCCTCGGTGCAGCTGCCGGCCGTCCGCACCGGCCGCGGAACGCACACGCTGACGCTCGAGACGACCACGGCCTCGAACGAGGCCCTGTTCGACGCCAGCGGGCAGCTCAGCCACCTCGGGCGCTTCACGACCTTCTGGGACGCCGGGCGGAGCGTGTACTTCCAGCTCGGCGCCACGGGCGTCATCGGGCGCAACACCGAGGCGGACTTCGTCTCGCGGCTCGTCGGGATCGACGCGCAGTTCCGCTGGGCGCCGCCCAACCGCCGGATGGATACCGACCTGCAGCTCAAGGGCGAGTGGTACTTCGCCGAACGCGAGACCGCCGGCGTGCCCGTCCGCGCCAAGGGCGGGTACGGGCAGGCCAACTTCCGCTTCGCGCGGCAGTGGGTGATCGGGACGAGGGTGGACTGGGTGGATCCGTACGACCCCGCACCCAATCTCCTGCAGGTCGCTCCCAGCATCTCCTGGTGGCAGAGCGAGTGGGTGCGCCTGCGGCTGCAGTACATGGCTCTGAGGCCCGAGGGCGGCGCACTGAACCACACGCTGCTGTTCCAGGTCGTCTGGGCCATGGGACCGCACAAACATGAGACCTACTGACCTGGGGGGGGACCCGATGCTCGCTCGGAACGTATCGTGGCGCCGCTGGGCGGCGGCCTTGGCGGTCGCCGTCGCCGGCCCCGCGCAGGCGCAGGACCGGCTGACGGTGGTGACGACGCTGCCGACGTTTGCGTCGATCGCTCGCGAGGTCACCGGCGATGCCGCCGACGTGAGCGCCATCGCCCGTGGGGACGAGGATCCCCACTTCGTCACACCACGGCCCAGCTTCGCCGCCACCCTGCGGCGCGCCGATCTCTTCGTGACGACGGGGCTGGACCTCGAGCTCTGGGTACCGACGCTGCTCGACCGCGCCCATAACCGCCGGATCGTGGAGGGGGCTCCGGGCCATGTCGTGGCATACGCTGGCGTGCGGCTGCTCGACATACCGGCCAATGTGTCCCGCGTGGGCGGCGACGTGCACGCCTACGGCAACCCGCACATCCACACCGACCCGGTCAATGCCGTCATCGTGGCTCGCAACATCCTGGCGGGACTGGAGCGCATCGACCGGGGCCGCGCCGAGCTGTACCGCGAGAACACCGTCCGGTTCGAGGACCGCGTCATGCGCCGGCTGTTCGGCGACCAGCTCGTCGACATGCTCGGTGCGGACGCGCTGTTCGACCTCGCGCGGGGCGGGACCTTCTGGCAGTTCGCCGCGAGCAACGCGTTCGGTGGCCGCCCCCTGACCGAGTACGTCGGCGGATGGCTGGCCGCGGCACGGCCGTTCCGCGGGCGCGCCGTCGTCTGCTATCACAAGAATTGGGCGTACTTCAGCGCCCGTTTCGACGTTCCCTGCGCGATGTTCGTGGAGCCCAAGCCGGGCATTCCACCCTCGCCGGGGCACGTGCGCGACGTGATCGACTTCATTCGGACGAATCGGATCCCCGCGCTGCTCGCGGCGAACTACTTCGCCGCCTCCCGCGTGCGTCGCGTGGCCGACCGGGCCGAGACCGCCGCGGTCGTCGTGCCCGAACACGTCGAGGGCGCCGAGGGGGTCGACGACTACTTCACGCTGGTCGACACCTGGATCGACGGCCTCGCCGCCGCGTTTGCGGACGGGCGCTCGCGGTGAGAAGTTAGCGTGTCCTCGACGGGTGGTGTGCCGGGCATGACGAGGTGTGCGTGCTGGAGCTGATGTTCCCCGCCTTCGTGGCGGCCTTGATCCTCATCGGGATTCACGGCTACCTCGGCATCCACATCATTGCCCGAGGGGTGATCTTCGTTGATTTGGCCCTCGCCCAGGTGGCGGCGATGGGATGGGCAATCGCCGAACTCGGGCTGGCCGGTTACCTGAGCGGTCTCACCGGTTTACCCGAGGACGTCGCGGGCTATCTGGTGGGTCTCGCCGCCACGTTCCTCGCCGCCGCGCTTTTCAGCGTTTCGCGCGTGGACTCCCACCGCATCCCCCAGGAAGCCATCATCGGCATTGTCTACGTGATGGCATCGGCCATGACGATTCTCCTGGCGGCGCAGGCGCCGCGGGGAGCCGAGCACGTCGAGCAGCTGCTGACCGGTACGCTCCTCTGGGTCACGTGGCCCACGATCGTCAAGACCGCCGTGATTTACACCCTCCTCGGAGCGATTCACTGGTTCTTTCGCGAGCGGTTCCTGCTCATCTCGATGCATCCCGAGGACGCCGCAGCCCAGGGCGTCCCCATCCAGCGGTGGGACTTCGCGTTCTACGCCCTGTTCGGCGTCGTCGTAACGTCATCCGTGGCCATCGCCGGGGTATTGCTGGTCTTCAGCTTCCTCGTCGTGCCGGCCGTGATCGCCTTTCTGTTCGCCGAACGGCCCGGCCCCCTCACGGCCATCGCGTGGTCGACCGGGACGGGGGCGACCGTCCTCGGCCTCGTCGTGTCCTACCAAACCGACCTGCCGACGGGGCCCGTCGTCGTCGTGGCCTTCGGCTTCGTGCTGGCGGTCGCGTTCCTGGTGCGCTGGATCCAGCGAACCGTTCGCCGGCGGCGAGCCGCTCCGGGCGCGGACGCGGCCGCTCTCTGAAGCCAATGTGAAGACCCGTACGGAGGCGGTTTCCTCCCTCTCCGCGGGTTATCTTTGAGTACTTCGATCTTTCGACATTCTGGCCGTCGCGCGGACTCTGCCGCGCCCCGGCCGTCTCCACTTGGATGACGAGTACGCCATGACAGCGAGCAGTCAGGGACCGGCATCGGTCAGCGGTGCGCATCCCGTCGCCGACGGGATCGCGCCCCAGGGAACGGTCTACTGGAATCTTTCGCCGGCCGCCCTCTACGAGCACGCCATCCGGCGCAACGAGGGCCATGTGGCGGCCCGCGGCCCGTTCGCGGCCAATACCACCCCACATACGGGGCGTTCGCCAAAAGACAAGTTCGTTGTCCGCGAGCCCACGACCGAAGACGACATCTGGTGGGGCAACGTCAATCAGCCCCTGGCGCCCGAGCAGTTCGCGCAGCTCCGTAACGACGTGCGCCAGTACCTGCAGGGACAGGGCGAGCTGTTCGTCAAAGACCTCTACGCCGGCGCGGATCCGGCCCATCGCGTGCGCGTTCGGTTCGTCACGACCAACGCATGGCACGCATTGTTCGTCCACAACATGTTCCTCCGTCCCCCGCCCGAAGACCTCGCGACGTTCGAGCCGGACTTCACGGTGCTCCACGCTCCCGAGATGCAGGCGGACCCCGAGAAGCACGGGACGCGCACAGGGACGTTCGTGACGCTGAGTTTCGACCAGCACCTCGCCTGCATCGGCGGCACGCGCTATGCCGGCGAAATGAAGAAGTCGATGTTCACCGTTTTGAACTTCCTCTACCCGCGCCGCGGCATCCTCTCGATGCACTGCTCCGCGAACGTGGGTGCGTCCGGCGACGTGGCCCTCTTCTTCGGTCTGTCGGGAACGGGCAAGACGACCCTGTCGGCCGATGCGGCGCGCGGCCTCATCGGCGACGACGAACACGGGTGGAGCGACGACGGGATCTTCAATTTCGAGGGCGGGTGCTACGCCAAGGTCATCCGCCTTCCCCCGTCGGGCGAGCCCGAGATCTACGCGACGACCCGAATGTTCGGCACCATCCTCGAGAACGTCGTCTTGGACCCCGACACACGGATCATCGACCTCGACAACGACAGCATCACCGAGAATACCCGCGCCTCGTATCCCATCGACTACATCCCGAACCATGTCGTCGAGGGCCGGGCCGGACACCCGCAGAACGTCGTGTTCCTCACCGCGGACGCCTTCGGCGTGCTGCCGCCCGTCGCCAAGCTCACCCCCGAGCAGGCCATGTACCATTTCCTGTCCGGGTACACCGCCAAGGTGGCGGGGACGGAACGCGGCGTCACCGAGCCGCAGGCGACGTTCAGCACCTGCTTCGGCGCGCCGTTCCTTCCCCTTCGGCCGGGCGTGTACGCCAAGATGCTGGGTGAAAAGCTGGCCGCGCACGGTGCGCAGTGCTGGCTCATCAACACGGGCTGGACGGGCGGACCGCACGGTGAGGGATCGCGGATGGACCTTGGTCACACGCGCGCCATGGTCACGGCCGTGCTCGACGGCAGTCTCGACGACGTGCCGACACGCCGGGATCCGGTGTTCGGCGTCGAGGTCCCCACCGCCGTCCCGGGCGTCCCGTCGAACGTCCTCGACCCCCGCTCGACGTGGAGCGACGGTGCGCGATACGACGCAGCCGCGGCGAAGCTCGCCGGGATGTTCCGCGAGAACTTCACCACGTTCGAGACCGAAGTGCCCGACGGGGTGACGAGGGCGGGACCGCAAGGCTGACCGTGTCGAGGGCGGGCGCTTTCGAGGTCATTCGCGACCCGCTCTGGAACAACATCAGGGTGGACCGTGAGGCGCTGGCCGTCCTGGACAGCGGGCCATTCCAGCGCCTGCGCTTCATTCGCCAACTCGGGCACGCGTTCCTCGTGTACCCGGGCGCGACGCACAGCCGCTTCGAGCACGCCCTCGGGACCTACCATCTCGCCCGGCGCGCCTTGGCGCTGTTCGCCGACCGCGGCGAGCTCGACGGCATCTCGTCCGACGAGCACGCGACCGTACGGCTCGCCGCACTGCTGCACGACATCGGGCATTATCCATTTTCCCACGCACTGGAAGAGGCCGGCCTGGCCTCGCACGAGCAGCTTGCGCTCGAACATTTCACGCGACCGGAGCTGCACGAGGCCCTCGCACAGACGGGCATCCCCGATCTGCACGAGCGGCTCGGCACGCTGATCGGAGGACGGAGCGCCAGTCCGCTACAGGGGCTCGTCTCGGGCTCGCTCGATCTGGACAAGATCGAGTACCTGACACGCGACGCGAGGATGTGCGGCGTGCCCTACGGCACCGTCGACGTCGACCGATTGCTGAACTCCCTGACGATCGTCACCACGCCGGACGGCAAACAGCGCGTGGGGGTGCACGCCAAGGGGCTCAGCGCCCTGGAGTCACTGCTGTTCGCCAAGTACCAGATGTACCGGAACGTGTACTGGCACCACGCGGTCCGCAGCGCGACGGCGATGTTCAAGCGGCTCGTCCGTACGGCGATTGCCGACGGCACGGTCGATCCGTCGTGGATCCCCTTCACGACGGATGAGCAGCTGATGGAGCGGCTCCGTACACCCGACGAGCCCGCGCTCGCCGGACGGCTGCGGCGGCGCCAACTCTTCAAGCGAGCGCTCGACATCCCTGCCGAGGATCTCCCGGCGGATGCTGGAGACTGGATTGCGGCCGACCCCGATCTCGTGGCGTCGGTCGAGGACGAACTGGCGGGACGCGTGGGACTCCAGCCCGGTCAGCTGCTCGTGGACTACCCGGCCAAGCCGGCGATGCTCGCCGTCGATCTGCCGGTTCTGGCGCGCGACGGGTCCGTCGAACGCCTGTCGGGAACGCGGGCCGCCTCGATGCTGGGCATCCAGCGGGTCGCCGATGAACTGCACACGCTCGCCCGCCGGCTTCGCGTTTTCGTCGCTGCCCCGGTCAGTCTTGCGGCAGAGGATGTCCTGGAACTCGTGGCGCGGCCCGCCGAGGAACTCCGACGCCGGTTCGCTCCGGCCGGAATCGCGCGCTAGCGCGCGCCTGCCGCGCGGGACAGCAGCGCCCCGAGCTCCCGGTAATAGCGGGCGTCCTCCTCACGATCTTCCTGCTCCATCGCGAGGGCCGTACGCTCGAGCGCGTAGAGAATGGGAACGAGGTGCTCGGACGCGACCGACGCGAGCGGAGCGTCGTCGGGCGCCGACTCCGTCTCAGCCGGTCGGTTGGCCGCCATCGCTGACCTCGACGGTGTCGATGCGAACGACGATGACGGTCACGTTGTCCAAACCGCCGCGGCGGTTTGCCTCGGCCACCAATGCATCGACCAGTGCACCCGGCGAGGGCTGAGCCACCATGATCGACAGCACTTCGTCGTCCTCGAGCATACCCGTGAGGCCATCGGACGCCAGGAGGAACACGTCCCCCTCATGCAGCGTCCCGATGTACGTGTCGGGAGCCACATCGGCGTTGGCGCCGACGCAGCGGGTGATCACGTTGCTGTACGGATGCGTGCGGGCCTGCTGGGGCGTGAGGTATCCCGCGTCCACCTGCTCCTGCACGTAGGAGTGGTCCTTCGTCAGCTGAAGCAGTTGGTCTTCCCGCAGCACGTACGCGCGGCTGTCACCAACCTGCCCGATGATGTAGTGGGGTCCGTTGACGATCATCGCGGTCGTCGTGGTCCCCATGCCGCGCTTCTCTTCTTCGACCAGCGTGCGGCGGAAGATCTCGCCGTTCGCCTCGATGATGGCGTCACGGATCACGACGGCTGCTTCATCGTCTTCCTGGCCCACGACCCCTTCGAGTGCCCGTCCGACAATCTTCACGGCCATGTCGCTGGCGACCTCACCAGCCGCGTGACCACCCATGCCGTCGGCGACGATGAACACGCCGCGGCTCGGCTCGAGCAAGAAGCTGTCTTCGTTCCCCGATCGGACCACACCCACGTCCGTACGGCCGGCTGAGGTATAGCGCACGGTAGTCGTCATGAGCCCGACGACCCTCCGCCCTGACGCTCCCGCAGGAGCTTCGCCAAGTCGTCCGAGTTCAGGACACTCGTCGAGCTGCCCTTCGGGGCATCGACCGTGTCGTCCGTCGGTTCGAACACCATCGACACGTCGCCGAAACGGATGAACGCGCCCGGTGCGAGCGGCGTCTCGCCCTCGACGCGTTCACCGTCGACCATCGTGCCGTTCGTACTCTCGAGGTCCGTTAGCACCCAAATGCCCTCACGCCGCTGCAGCTTGGCATGCATGGTGGAAACGCTGCCGTCCGTCAACACGACGTCGTTGTACTCGGCCCGGCCCACGTTCACGATCGGCACCTTGATCGGAAACCGCTGCCCCTTGAGATCTCCGCTGCGCCCAATGAGGTACGCGAGCGGCGTGCCCGGCGGCGGCCCCGCGGGCTTCTTCGGAGCGGGCGGCGGCTCGTCGCGGTGGAGCGCCGGCATACCGTGCAGCGTGTTCGAGAGCCGGTGGGCAGCACCGGGCGCCGCAGCAGGCGGCGGCGGAGCTGCGGCCGGCGGTGGCGGCGCAGGGGCAGGCGGCGGCGGAGCTGCGGCCGGCGGTGGCGGCGCAGGG